>NZ_JBHVMH010000006.1:0-205490 GCF_042797035.1 Cellulosimicrobium sp. NPDC057862 | reverse complement strand
GGTGGTGCCGCGTCTACCATCCGCCGCTCGTTCCTCGCGGCTCCCGCCAGGCCCGCCACGACGCGGCACCACCACCCACCCCGCCCGGCGTCGTCTCGCCCTGGTCGGTCCTCGGCCGGGTGGCTGACCGCGGCGTCGGCCCGCCTGTGCCGAGCTGGCCCGCGGGTGGGCCTGACCGTCGGGGCGACCCACCCGTCGTCGGGCACGGCCTGGGCTCTTCCTTGGCAGACCACGGCTCTACCCTGGCCAACCACGGCTCTACCTCGTGCGACCACGGCTCTACTTCGGCGGGTGTGGTTCGTGCCACGCGGGTCTGAGACCCGACCCGCGAACGTCCTCCCGACGGCCGCAAAGGCCGTGTGCCGGGGCGGTCCTGCGTGCTAGCGTCGGGCCCGATCGTGCACCGAGCCGAGGGGGTGAGTCCCGTGAACGCTGTGTCCGTACCGGGCGCTCCCTCGCTGCCCACGATCGCGCGACGGCCGTAGTCGTCGTCGGGAGCGCTCGCCACCTCATCGCGAGAGGCGACTCCCATGAGCACCACACCTTCTTCTGCACCGGGTACCTCGACAGCAGGTCTCCCGACACCTCACCCCACGACCTCGGCCCCGGTCCCGACGACGGGCGAGCGTGCCCTCGTGCTCGGGGGCGGCGGGTCCACCGGCAACGCGTGGTTGATCGGGGTCGTCGCCGGTCTGGCCGACGCCGGGCTGGACGTGTCCACGACCGCGGACCTGACCGTCGGGACGTCGGCCGGGTCGACGACGGCGGCGCAACTCGCCGGTGCGACGCCCGCGGACCTGTACGCCGCCGCCCTCGTCGCGCCCACGCGCCCGCAGGCGGGGCCGGGCGGCTCGAACAGGGGCGGTGACCGCACGCGGCAGGCCGCGGACCAGATGGCCCAGACGGCCGCGGTCGTCGCCGGTGCCCGGGACGCGGCGGACATGCGCCGCCGGCTCGGGGAGGCGGCGCTCGCGCTGCCCGGGTCGTCGGACGAGACGGTGCAGTCCCGGTGGCGGGCCACCGTCGCCGCGCGCCTGCCGAACCCGTCCTGGCCCCAGCGGGCCGTCCTGCTCACCGCCGTCGACGCGCGGACCGGTGAGCCCGTCGTCTTCGACCGGCACAGCGGGGTCGACCTGGTCGACGCCGTCGCGGCGAGCTGCGCGAGCGGGTTCGCCTACCGGGTCGGGGACGAGCAGTACCTCGACGGCGGATACCGCCGCAACGAGAACGCGGACCTCGCGGCGGGGCACCGGCGCGTGCTGGTGCTGTCGCCCTTCGGCGGCAGGACGCGGGCACCGCTGGACTGGGGCTTGCAGCTCTCGGCCCAGGTCGACGAGCTGCGGGAACGGGGGAGCGAGGTCGAGGTGATGGTCCCGGGGCCTGAGGCCGACCACCTGTTCGGCCCGCAGGCCATGGACCTGTCGCTCCGGCCGGCGGCGGCCGAGGCCGGGTACGGGCGGGGCACCGCGCTCGCGGAGCGCGTCGCAGCGCTCTGGCGCTGAGGTCCGCTGACTGACGCTGACTGGCGCTGACGCAGCGGTGGCCCTGGACTCTCGGGCCCGGGCCACCGCTCGCTCAGGCGCGGGTGCGGGTCGTCAGGACGACGCGCGTGGAACCGGCGACGAGGAGCGCCGAGCCGAGCATGTGCAGCCCCACGAGGAGCGCGGGCAGCCCCGTGAAGTACTGGACGTACCCGATCAGTCCCTGGCCAAGGGTGATCGCGAGCAGGATCCAGGCCGCACGGCGCACCTGCTGCGGCCCACGGCGGACGCTTACGAGATAGGCGACGAGGACGGCGACGAAGACCCACACGGCCCACGCGTGGACCTTGCTCATGAGCGCCGGGTCGACGGCCAGGCGGTACCCGACCTCCTCGTCGCCGCTGTGCGGACCCGCCCCCGTGACGATGACGCCGAGGACGACGATCAGCGCCGTCAGCCCGTACAGCGTCCACGCGAGCGCGCGCGAGCGCGACGCGACCGTGGGGACGGGTGGCCCGTCGCCCTCCCCGGACCGGTGGAGGAGGAGCAGCGAGACGGAGACGAGCGCGGCCGAGACGACGAAGTGCAGCGACACCCACCCCGGGTGCAGGTGCAGCAGGACGATCACGCCGCCGATGACCGCCTGCGCGGCGACGCCGACGAGGGGGACGGCGCCGAGGAGCCGATAGGACAGGACGCGCGAGCGGTCGGTCCACACGAGCACGAGCGCGGCGATCGCGATGACGCTCAGCACCCCGGTGAGCGTGCGGTTCCCGTACTCGATGAACTGGTGGTACGTCGTCTCGGGGTGGAACTTCGCCGCGAACTGCCCGGGCTCGCACTGCGGCCAGGTCGAGCATCCGAGCCCCGAGCCCGTGAGCCGGACGGCACCGCCGGTGACGATGATGCCGATCTGCGCCACGAGGTTCGCGACGAGCACCGGCCGGGTCCAGCGGCGCAGCGGCGCGAGCCGGTCCGGGCGTGCGGCGCCGTCGCCTGAGGCGGCGCCTGCCGGGCTGTCGGCGGGAGCGGGGTCGAGCGCGGGGGGCGGGGTGCTCACGGTCCCACGGTATCGGGACGACCCTGCAGCCCCGGAATCTCGCGGGTGTGAGATGCGCCCGGGCTCAGGTCCAGCGGAAGAGCTTGCCCGCGCCCCAGCCGAGCGCGGCGGTCCAGCCGAGCAGCACGACGACGGAGAACGGCGGCACGGACCCGTCGAGCAGCGCACCGCGCATCGCCTCGCCGAGCGCGCCCGACGGCAGCAGGAGCGCGACGTGCTCGAGCGGGCCGGGGAGCTGGTCGGCCGGGACGAGGACGCCGCCGCCGACGGTGAGCAGCACGAGCACGAGGTTCGCGACGGCGAGCACGCCCTCGGCGCGCAGCGTCCCGGCGAGCAGCATCGCGAGCGAGGTGAAGGCGGCGGTCCCGAGCAGCACCGCGAGCACGGCCGCGGGGATGCCTGCGGGGTCGGGCTGCCAGCCGAGCGCGAGCGCGACGCCCGTGATGACGACGACCTGCACGACCTCGACGGCGAGGACGCCGAGCACCTTGCCCGCCAGGAGGCCGCCGCGGCCCAGCGGCGTGGTCGACATGAGGCGGAGCACGCCGTTGCGGCGGTCGAACGCGGTCGCGATCGCCTGCGACGTGAACGCCGTCGACATCACGGCGAGCGCGAGGACGCCGGGCGTCACGAAGTCGACGCGCGTCGCGCCGCCCGTGTCGAGGTCGACGAACGACGTGAGCACCAGCCCGAGCAGGAGCATGACGGGCAGGATGATCGTCACGAGGAGCTGCTCGCCGTTGCGCAGGATCATGCGCGTCTCGAACGCCGTCTGCGCGACCACGCGGCGCCACGCGGGCGCGGCGAGCTCGGCGGCCCGCGTCTGGCTCTCCGCCTCGGGCGTGGTCGACGTCGGGGTCGCGCTCATCGCAGGTGCCGTCCCGTGAGGTCGAGGAACACGTCCTCGAGCGTGCGGCGGCCCACCGTGACGCGCGAGGCGAGGACGCCGCGCGCGGCGAGCCACGTCGTCAGCGCCACGAGCGTCGCGGGGTCGGCGGGCCCGGTGAGGGTGTACGAGCCGGGCTGCGGCTCGGCGACGACCCACGCGCCCGGAGCGACGCCGTCGGGCACGCCCACCCCGGCGAGCGCGTCACGCAGGCCGCCGAGGTCGAGCGCCGGCGTCGCCTCGAAGCGGACCGTGCGGTCCGCCTCGCCGTCGGCCCCGGTCTCGAGCAGGTCGCGGGTCGCGCCCGCGGCGATGACCTTGCCGTGGTCGACGACGTACACGTGGTCGGCCAGGTCCTCGGCCTCGTCCATGAGGTGCGTCGTGAGGACGATCCCGACGCCCTCGGCGCGCAGCTCGCGCACGAGTTCCCACACGGCGTGGCGGCTCTGCGGGTCCATGCCTGCGCTCGGCTCGTCGAGGAAGACGACCTCCGGACGCCCGACGATCGCTGCGGCGAGCGCGAGGCGTTGCCGTTGGCCACCGGACAGCCGCCGGACGGTCGTGCGCCCGAAGCTCTCCAGGCCGAGGCGCTCGGTGAGCTCGCCGACGTCGCGCGGCCGCGCGTACATCGACGCGACGTGCCGCAGCATCTCCAGGGCGCGCACGCCCGTCGGGAGCCCGCCGTCCTGGAGCATGACGCCGACGCGCGGGCGCAGGTCGCGAGCGTCGGTCAGGGGGTCGAGACCGAGGACCTCGACGCGCCCGGCGTCGGGGGAGCGCAGGCCCTCGCAGCACTCGACCGTCGTGGTCTTGCCGGCGCCGTTGGGGCCGAGCACCGCGGTGATCGCGCCGCGCTCGGCGGAGAGGGACACGCCGTCGACGACGGCACGACCGTCGTAGCGCTTGACGAGGTCGTGCACGAGCACGGCGGGGGCGGGCACCCGGCCGATTCTAGGGGGCGGGTCCGCCGCTCAGGGCCTGCGCCCGGCCCGGACCGCACGGGTGTCGCGTACGCCACATCTCGACATCTCAGGGGGTGGTCTGAGGGTCGCCTTGCTTGCGTTCGGGCAATTAGGGAACAACCATGTTGTCTATATCGGTTCCAGATCTGTCACCCCGTGCCAGACGCGCGCCGCACGCGCGCGCCCACGGGACGCACCACGGGAGGTGAGCATGGCCGCAGGATCCGTCCGACCGAACGCGCTGCGCCCTGCCGCCCCCGCAGCCGGGCAGGCCGCTGTGCCCGCCGCCGACGCCGACCGCCGCACGCGCGAGCGCGTGCTCGAGCTCGTGGCGAGTGCCGGTCCCGTGAGCGCCGCCGACCTCGCCGCCACGCTCGGGCTCACCCCCGCCGCCGTCCGACGCCACCTCGCCCTCCTCGAGGACGACGACCTCGTCGCCGTGCACGACGCCGGGCACCCCACCGGGATGCGCGGCCGTCCCGCGCGGCGGTACGTGACGACGTCGGCCGGGCAGGGTGAGTTGAGCGGCACCTACGCCGACCTCGCGACCCAGGCACTGCGGTACCTGCGCGACATCGCCGGGCCGGACGCCGTCGAGCGCTTCGCGCAGGACCGCCTCGCCGAGCTCGCCGACCGCTACGAGGGACGGCTCGACGCGGACGACGTCGAGGGCCGCGCCGCCCAGCTTGCGGCGGCGCTCGCCGACGACGGGTACGCGGCGAGCGTGCGCCCCGTCCCCGGCACCTCCGCGGTGCAGCTGTGCCAGGGCCACTGCCCGGTGCAGCACGTCGCCGAGGAGTTCCCGCAGCTGTGCGAGGCGGAGGCGCAGGTCTTCGCCAAGCTGCTCGGCTCGCACGTGCAGCGGCTCTCGACCCTCGCGACAGGTGCGCACGCGTGCACGACCAACGTCCCGGTGGGCCTGCCGGTCCCCGCACCGCGGGCGGCCCCTCCGCTCCGAGACCATGACGGCCACGCTCACGCAGGCCATGACCACGACGTCCGTGCGCGAGGGCGCCCGACGTCGGGCGAGACCTGACCCGAGGGGCGCACCGCCGCCCCGAGGCACGCACGACTCCCCCCGCACGAACCTTTGTACCGACTGCCCCCGCCCGCACACGACGGACAGTGGAAGGACGACCATGAGCGCTCCCACCCAGGACGCCACCGGCACGGCCCAGCCGACCGGTGAGAAGCAGACCGACGACGAGATCATCGCCTCGATCGGTGCCTACGGATACGGCTGGCACGACAGCGACGCCGCCGGCGAGGCCGCGCAGCGCGGCCTGTCCGAGGACGTCGTGCGCAACATCTCGGCGCTGAAGAACGAGCCCGAGTGGATGCTCAAGACGCGGCTCAAGGCCCTGCGCCTCTTCGACAAGAAGCCGATGCCGAACTGGGGCTCCGACCTCACGGGCATCGACTTCGACAACATCAAGTACTTCGTGCGCTCCACGGAGAAGCAGGCCGCCTCGTGGGACGACCTGCCCGAGGACATCAAGGAGACGTACGACAAGCTCGGCATCCCCGAGGCGGAGAAGCAGCGCCTCGTCGCGGGCGTCGCGGCCCAGTACGAGTCCGAGGTGGTCTACCACCAGATCAACGAGGAGCTCGAGCGCCAGGGCGTCATCTTCCTCGACACGGACACCGCGCTGCGCGAGCACCCGGAGCTCTTCCAGGAGTACTTCGGCACCGTCATCCCGTCGGGCGACAACAAGTTCGCCGCGCTCAACTCCGCCGTGTGGTCGGGCGGGTCGTTCGTCTACGTGCCGCCGGGCGTGCACGTCGAGATCCCGCTCCAGGCCTACTTCCGCATCAACACGGAGAACATGGGCCAGTTCGAGCGGACGCTGATCATCGCGGACGAGGGCTCGTACGTGCACTACGTCGAGGGCTGCACCGCGCCGATCTACTCGTCCGACTCGCTGCACTCCGCGGTCGTCGAGATCATCGTCAAGAAGAACGCGCGCGTGCGCTACACGACCATCCAGAACTGGTCGAACAACGTGTACAACCTCGTGACCAAGCGGGCGACCGCGGCCGAGGGCGCGACGATGGAGTGGGTCGACGGCAACATCGGCTCCAAGGTCACCATGAAGTACCCGGCGATCTACCTGCTCGGCGAGCACGCGCGCGGCGAGACGCTCTCGATCGCGTTCGCGGGCGAGGGCCAGCACCAGGACGCCGGGGCCAAGATGGTCCACGCGGCGCCGCACACGTCGTCGTCCATCGTGTCGAAGTCGGTCGCGCGCGGCGGTGGCCGTACGTCCTACCGCGGCCTGGTCCAGGTCCTCGAGGGCGCCTCGCACTCGGCCTCGACCGTGCTGTGCGACGCGCTGCTCGTCGACCAGATCTCCCGGTCCGACACCTACCCGTACGTCGACGTCCGCGAGGACGACGTGTCCATGGGGCACGAGGCGACGGTCTCGCGGGTGAGCGAGGACCAGCTGTTCTACCTCATGTCCCGAGGCATGGAGGAGACCGAGGCGATGGCCATGATCGTGCGCGGGTTCGTCGAGCCCATCGCGCGCGAGCTGCCCATGGAGTACGCGCTCGAGCTCAACCGCCTCATCGAGCTGCAGATGGAAGGGTCCGTCGGCTGATATGACCACCACCACCATTCCCGAAGAGGCCGGTCTGACCACCGACCACTCGCGCGCGCAGGCCGACGGGGCGCACTCCCACGGCGTCGTGCCCCAGGGCTCGCGCGCCGAGCGGCTCACGTCGTTCGACCTCGCCGACATCCCCGTGCCCTCCGGGCGCGAGGAGGAGTGGCGCTTCTCGCCCGTCGCGCGCCTCGCGCCCCTGTTCGACGAGAAGCTCGTCGGGCAGAGCGGCGGCGGCGACGTGCGCGTCACGGTCGTCGAGGCCCCCGAGGTCGAGGTCGCGATCGTCGGTCGTGACGACGAGCGGCTCGGCACCGCCGGCAAGCCGGGCGACCGCACCGCCGTCACGGCGTGGAACGCGTTCGAGCAGGCCACGGTCGTCACGGTGCCCAAGGAGGCCGTGGCGTCCGACGTGACGTCCGTGCGCGTCGAGGGCCACGGCTCCACGCCGACCGCGAGCCACGTGCTCGTGCGCGCCGAGCGGCACTCGGAGGCCGTCGTCGTGCTCGACCACGTCGGGACCGCGACTCTCAACGAGACGGTCGAGATCGTCGTCGAGGACGGCGCGCACCTCACCGTCGTGTCCGTCCAGGACTGGGCCGACGGCGCGGTGCACGCGTCGTCGCACCGCGCCCGCATCGGGCGCGACGCGCGGCTCAAGCACGTGGTCGTGACGCTCGGCGGCGACGTCGTGCGCATCACCCCCGACGCCGAGTTCACGGCCGAGGGCGGCGACGTCGAGATGGTCGGCCTCTACTTCGCGGACGCGGACCAGCACCAGGAGCACCGCCTGTTCGTCGACCACGCCGTCCCGCGCTGCAAGTCGCGCGTCACCTACAAGGGCGCGCTGCAGGGCGAGGGCGCGCACGCCGTGTGGGTCGGGGACGTGCTCATCCAGGCCGAGGCCGAGGGCACCGACACCTACGAGCTCAACCGCAACCTCGTCCTCTCGGACGGCGCGCGCGCGGACTCGGTGCCGAACCTCGAGATCGAGACGGGCGAGATCGAGGGCGCGGGGCACGCGTCAGCGACCGGCCGGTTCGACGACGAGCAGCTCTTCTACCTCCAGGCCCGCGGCATCCCGGAGGCCGAGGCGCGCCGCCTCGTCGTCCGCGGTTTCTTCGCGGAGCTCATCCAGGAGATCGGCGTCGCGTCGGTCGAGGAGCGCCTGCTCGAGGCGATCGAGCGCGAGCTCAGCAAGTCCATGTCGATCATCGACGGGAGCGCCGAGCTCGCCGAGGCGACCGCGTGACCGCACAGCCCGCCTGCACGACGTCCGACCTCGGCCCGGAGGAGGCGCTCCGCGTCGAGCTCCCGGCCGAGGACGGGCGCGTCGTCGAGGTCGCGGTCATCCGTGACGGCGACGGCGACTGGCACGCGATCTCGGACATCTGCTCCCACGGGGCGGTGTCCCTGTCGGACGGCGAGGTCGAGGGCTGCTTCGTCGAGTGCTGGCTGCACGGCTCGCAGTTCGACGTGCGGACCGGCATGCCGACCGCGCTGCCCGCGATGCGGCCCGTGCCCGTGTACCCGGTGACGGTCGACGGCGAGCAGGTGCTCGTCGACGTCGACCGCGTCGTCGCTCCCACCTGACCTACATCCTGAACCGGCGCGCCGCGCGCGCCCCACGGCTCACCAGAACCTCTTGGAGAAGAACCACATGTCCACTCTCGAGATCCGCGACCTGCACGTCAGCGTCGAGACCAAGGAAGGGCCGAAGCCGATCCTGCGCGGCGTCGACCTGACGATCGCCAGCGGCGAGGTCCACGCCATCATGGGCCCGAACGGCTCGGGCAAGTCCACGCTCGCCTACTCGATCGCCGGCCACCCCAAGTACCAGGTCACCAGCGGCACCGTGACGCTCGACGGCGAGGACGTCCTCGCGATGAGCGTCGACGAGCGCGCCCGCGCGGGCCTGTTCCTCGCCATGCAGTACCCGGTCGAGGTCCCCGGCGTGTCCGTGTCGAACTTCCTGCGCACCGCGAAGACCGCGATCGACGGCGAGGCCCCCGCGCTGCGCCACTGGGTCAAGGACGTCAAGGGCGCCATGGAGCGCCTGCGCATGGACGACTCCTTCGCTGAGCGCTCGGTCAACGAGGGCTTCTCCGGCGGTGAGAAGAAGCGCCACGAGATCCTCCAGATGGAGCTCCTCAAGCCGAAGTTCGCCGTCCTCGACGAGACGGACTCGGGCCTCGACGTCGACGCGCTGCGCATCGTCTCCGAGGGCGTGAACCGCGTCCACGGCGCGACGGACGCGGGCATCCTGCTCATCACGCACTACACGCGCATCCTGCGCTACATCAAGCCGGACTTCGTCCACGTCTTCGTCGACGGCAAGGTCGCCGAGGAGGGTGGCCCGGAGCTGGCCGACCGCCTGGAGGAGGAGGGCTACGACCGCTACCTCTCCGGCTCGGTCGAGTCCGCCTCCGCCGCCTCGGCCTGAGCGGACGCACCACCCCTGAGGAGACGACCATGACGACCACCGCGCACAGCTCCCCCCTGACGGCGACCGAGCTCGCCGCCGTGCGGGCGGACTTCCCGCTGCTCGAGCGCACCGTGCGCGGTGGTCGTCCGCTCGTCTACCTCGACTCCGCGGCGACGTCGCAGAAGCCGCAGGTCGTCCTCGACACCGAGGTCGACTTCTACGAGGAGCGCAACGCCGCCGTGCACCGCGGCGCGCACCAGCTCGCCGAGGAGGCGACCGAGGCGTTCGAGGACGCCCGCGCGGATGTCGCGGCGTTCGTCGGGGCGCGCCCGGGCGAGATCGTCTGGACGTCCGGCGCGACGGCGGCGATCAACCTCGTCGCGTACGGGATCTCGAACGCGACGCTCGGCCGCGGGGGAGAAGCGGCCCGCCGCTTCGCGCTCGCGCCGGGCGACGAGATCGTCATCACCGAGGCCGAGCACCACGCGAACATCGTGCCGTGGCAGGAGCTCGCGGCCCGCACGGGCGCGGTCCTGCGCTGGTTCGACGTCGACGACGACGGGCGCGTGCGCGTCGAGGACGCGGCGACCGTCATCACCGAGCGCACGCGGATCGTCGCGTTCGCGCACGTGTCGAACGTGACGGGCGCGATCACGCCGGTCGAGCCGATCGTGGCCCGGGCGCGCGAGGTCGGGGCGCTCACCGTGCTCGACGCGTGCCAGTCCGTGCCGCACCTGCCCGTGGACCTGCCCGCGCTCGGCGTCGACTTCGCCGCGTTCTCGGCGCACAAGATGCTCGGCCCCACGGGCGTCGGCGCGCTGTACGGGCGGCGCGAGCTGCTCGAGGCGCTGCCGCCCGTGACGACCGGCGGGTCGATGATCGAGGTCGTCACGATGACCGAGTCGTCGTACATGGCGCCGCCGCAGCGGTTCGAGGCGGGCACGCAGGCTGTCGCGCAGGTCGTCGGGTTCGGCGCAGCCGCGAAGTACCTGCACGAGCTCGGCATGGAGGGCGTCGCGGCGCACGAGCACGAGCTGGCCGACGAGCTGCTACGCATCGGGGAGATCCCGGGCGTGCGGATCATCGGCCCGCGCGAGCCGGAGGACCGGCTCGCGGTCGTGTCGTTCGTCGTGGACGGCGTGCACGCGCACGACGTCGGCCAGGTGCTCGACGACGCCGGCATCGCCGTGCGCGTCGGTCACCACTGCGCCCAGCCCCTGCACCGCCGGTTCGGGATCGCCGCGACCGCGCGCGCGTCCGCGTCGGTGTACACCACGCGCGAGGACGTCGACGCGTTCCGGGAAGCATTGGCCGGGGTGCGCGCGTTCTTCTCGGTGGACTGAGAGAGGACCCGATGAGCTCGATCGAGCAGATGTACCAGCAGGTCATCCTCGACCACGCGAAGACCCCGCACGGCCGGGGCCTGGTCGAGGTGGCGGACGGCGCGGCGAGCGGCCAGTCGCACCAGGTGAACCCCACGTGCGGCGACGAGGTGACGCTGCGCGTCGAGCTCGCCGGCGACACGATCGGCCGCGTGAGCTGGGAGGGGCAGGGCTGCAGCATCTCGCAGGCCTCGCTGTCCGTGCTCACCGACCTCGTGTCCGGCCGGCCCGTGACCGAGGCCGAGCACCTGGGCGAGGTCTTCCGCGAGCTCATGGGCTCGCGCGGCAAGGGCCTCGACGAGGCCTCGGAGGACGAGCTGGGCGACGCCACGGTGTTCACCGGTGTCTCGCAGTACCCTGCGCGTATCAAGTGCGCCCTGCTCGGCTGGGCCGCGCTGCGCGACTCGCTCGTCACCTCGGGCGCGCTGAGCGCCCACACCGCAGCAGCTTCCGACGCGGCGCTCGCCGCGCGGGGAACGACGGAGGAGAACCGATGACCACCGAGACCGGCGCGCCCGCAGAGGGCGTCACGCCCAGCCCGCCGAACGTCGCCGACGTCGAGGAAGCCATGCGTGACGTCATCGACCCCGAGCTCGGCATCAACGTCGTCGACCTCGGCCTCGTCTACGGCATCCAGATCGACCAGAACAACCACGCCGTCATCGACATGACGCTCACGTCCGCGGCGTGCCCGCTGACCGACGTCATCGAGGACCAGTCCGCGCAGGCCCTCGAGGGTCTCGTCGACGGCTTCCGCGTCAACTGGGTCTGGATGCCGCCGTGGGGTCCGGAGAAGATCACGACGGACGGCAAGGAGCAGCTGCGCGCGCTCGGGTTCAACGTCTGACGATCGACCCGTCCGTCCACGACGCCGCGTCCCCTCTGGGGGGCGCGGCGTCGTGCTGTCTCCGGCCGTGCGACCCGCAGGGCGCGGCCCACGGACGTGCCGCTCCGGACCTCCGCTGCTCACGATCCGATTGCGATCCTTCCGGTGCGTTGACGAGGACTGTCCTGAGTGTTGGGATATGTGCGCCCACACCACTTTTCGGAGGATGACGTGACACAGCAGGACCAGACCGGCGCGGGCGGCTCCCCGCGGCAGGTGCGCTACCGCGGCCGACACCTCCCGATGGTCGCGGTGGTCATCGCGGCGACCATCGCCACCGCGCTGGCGTACAGCGGCATGGTCCTGTTCGGTCTCGAGGTGGCGCACATGTCGCCGCTCGAGGCGTACGGGCTCGCGGGCTTCCTCGAGATCAGCCTCGTCGCCGTGGCGCTCATGGCGCGCAACGCGGCACTGGAGGGTCGCCCGTACGGCGTCCTCCTCGCTCTCACCTGGGTGCTCTCGGGCACGTCCGGTCTGTTCGCGGCGCTGCACGAGATCGCCGTCCCGACGGCGAGCACCCCGTACATGGTGGTGTTCCGGTTCGTGCCCCCGCTGGTCGCCGCGCTCATGTGGCACCTCGCCCTGGTGGGGGAGCGGCACATGGTGACGGGTCACACGCTCGAGGAGCGGCGGCGTGAGCTGCGCGTCCACGGGTACGTCTCCGCCCTGGAGCAGTGGCGCGACGCGCGCGCGGACAGCGCCGGCTCGGCTGGGGACCTGCGCAAGGTCCGTGCCGCGCACGAGCGGCAGCGCTCGGCGCGTGACGCCGCGCTCAAGCTGCTGACCGTCGAGGACTTCGAGCGCCGCATGCTGGTCTGGGTCGACCGGCTGGAGGCCGCGGAGCGGCACGGCAACCGTCTCGACCTCATCGGGGCGAGCTCGGTGAAGCGCGGTACCGCACGGGGGCCGGCCGAGGCCGCGGGGCCGACCGAGGCGACGGCAGTCGTCGTCTCCCGGACCGCCGCGCCGGCCGCGACGCTCGTCGAGACGCACCGCCAGGAGACCCTCGCGCTGGAGTCCGCGCGCGACACCGAGGCCCGCACGGAGACCCCGACGCCCGTCGAGCAGGTCCGGGACCTTCCGGCCGCCGAGCCGCGCCAGGAGAGCCCGGCCGCCGTCGCGCCGGCCGAGGCGCCCGCCGTCGAGCGGGACGTGGAGCCGGAGCCGGAGCCGGAGATCGAGTCCGCGCGCGAGGCGAACGACGAGAAGCCCTACGCGCCCGAGACGGCGTTCGAGGCGCTCCCCGACCTCGAGGCGCGGGTGAAGGAGCTGTTCGGGCGTCCGCTCCCCTGGGACCAGCCCGTCCCGGAGGACGACGACGCGGCGCCGGTCGTGGAGCCCCCCGCGGTGACGGGTCACACGCGGCGCGTCGAGGTCTTCGACCTCGTGGGCGGCACGAACGGCGCGCAGCCCGCGGCGACGGATGCCGACGACGCGTCGCTCGGCGAGGACCCGACCGCGGAGCGCGACCGTCGTATCGTCGAGCTCGCCCGCCAGGGCATGAACCAGCGCGAGATCGCCCAGAAGGTCTCGGCGTCGCGGTCGACCGTGAGCCGCGTCGTGCGTCGGTACGAGGACCAGCGGGCCGTGGCCGACGACGACCGCGAGCTCGCGAACGTCTGACGCGCGTCGCCACGCGCCGCGTCGGGCCATGACAGCCGGTACCCGGCGATCCGCCATCCGACGCCGCGTCCCCGCCCCGGGGGCGCGGCGTCGTGCTGTCCGCACCGAGCCGGGGCGCGCACGTGGTGGCCTTCGATGGGGGTACTGAGGACCTTGGTCCCAGACGGCTGATGTGGTCAGACCACCTCCCCTAGGGTCGGGAGCAGGGCACCGGCCGCACGCGGACCGGGACCTCGACGCAGCCCCCGCCTCCCGAAAGTGCTCCCCGTGGCCTCCCTCTCTCACCCCCCGTCGGACGCGCTCGCTCCCGCCGCCGGCGGTCCCCTGGACGGCGACCGGATCGTCGTCGTCGGCGCCGGCATGACGGCCCACCGCCTGGTCGCGGGCCTGCGCTCGCGCGACCCCGAGGGCGGCTGGTCGCTCACGGTGATCGGCGACGAGCCGCACGAGCCGTACGACCGCGTGCACCTGTCGGAGTGGTTCGACGCGCGCGACGCCCAGGCGCTCGCGCTCGACCGCGGCGTGTGGGACGACCCGCGCGTCACCCTCGTCACCGGTGACGCGGTCGCGTCGCTCGACCGCACGGCGAGCGTCGTGACGACCCGCTCGGGCCGCCAGGTCCACTACGACCGTGCGGTGCTCGCGACGGGCTCGTGGGCGTGGACGCCGCGCGCGGAGGGCACGGACCTGCCGGGGCTGTTCACGTACCGCACGCTCGACGACGTCGAGCGGCTCGCCGAGTGGGTCCGCCTGCGCGAGCGGGCGCTGGGCCGGGCAGTGCGCGGCGTCGTCGTGGGCGGCGGCGTGCTGGGCCTCGAAGCCGCTGCGGCGCTCCAGCGCCTGGGCGCGGAGGCCACCGTCGTCGAGTTCGCCGACCGGCTCATGAGCGTCCAGCTCGACCAGGGTGGCGGCGAGATGCTGCGCCTGCTCGTCGAGGACCTCGGAGTGACGGTCCGTACGGGCGCGGGCGCGCACCGGTTCCTGCCCGCGGGCGACGGGTCCGTGGGCTCGGTCGAGCTCACCGACGGGTCCGCGCTCCCGACCGACGTCGTCGTCTTCTCCGTCGGCATCCGCCCGCGCGACCGCGTGGCGCGCGAGGCGGGCCTGGCCATCGGCGAGCGCGGCGGCGTCGTCGTCGGCGAGGCGTGCCAGACCTCCGACCCGGGCGTCTGGGCGATCGGCGAGTGCGCCTCGGTCGACGGCGTGTGCGCGGGCCTGGTCGCGCCGGGGAACGACATGGCGGACGTCGTCGTCGACCGCTTCCTCGGTGGCGAGCGCGTGCACCGCCGCGCCGACGACGGCACGAAGCTCAAGGGCGTGGGCGTCGAGGCGGCGTCGTTCGGCGACGTCAACGCGGTGAGCGCGGGCGCGCTGGAGGTGTCGTTCGTCGACCCGATCCACCGCCGCTACCGCAAGCTCGTGCTCTCCGACGACGCGACGACGCTGCTCGGCGGTGTGTTCGTCGGCGACATCGAGCTCTACTCCGCGCTGCGGCCCTTGCTCGGCCGCCCGCTCGGCGCCGACCCCGCCGCCGTCATCGCGCCCGACGGCGAGGGACTGGCCGACACCGAGCTGCCCGACGAGGCCGTCGTCTGTTCGTGCAACAACGTGGACGCGGGCACGGTCCGCTCGGCCGTGACCGAGCACGGCTGCCGGACGATCGGGCAGGTCAAGGAGTGCACGACGGCCGGCACGGTGTGCGGGTCGTGCGTCCCGGCGCTCACCAAGCTGCTGAACTCGGAGCTGTCCCGGGCGGGCGTGACGGTCTCAGACGCGCTGTGCGAGCACTTCGCGATGTCCCGCGCCGCGCTGTACCGGATCGTCCGCGAGGAGGGGCTGCGGACGTTCTCCGAGATCGTCGCGGCGCACGGGACCGGGCGCGGGTGCGCGGTCTGCCGCCCGACGGTCGCCTCGATCCTCTCGACCCTGCGTCGCGGCCATGTGCTCGAGGGCGAGCACGCCGCGCTGCAGGACACCAACGACCACGTCATGGCGAACCTCCAGAAGAACGGCACGTACTCGGTCATCCCGCGGATGCCCGGGGGAGAGGTGCGCGCGGACCAGCTGCTGGAGTTCGCGAAGGTCGCCGACGACTTCGGGCTCTACGTGCGCGTGACCGGCGGCCAGCGCCTGGCGATGTTCGGCGCGCGCCTCGACCAGCTCCCGGAGATCTGGCGGCGCCTGACGGCCGTGGGCTTCGAGTCCGGGCACGCGTACGGGAAGTCGCTGCGCACGGTGAAGACGTGCGTCGGGCGCACGTGGTGCCGGTTCGGCGTGCAGGACTCGTCGGCGATGGCGGTGCGGCTCGAGCTGCGCTACCGCGGGCTGCGCTCGCCGCACAAGATCAAGTTCGGCGTCTCGGGCTGCGCGCGCGAGTGCGCCGAGGCGCGCGGCAAGGACGTCGGGATCATCGCGACGCACAAGGGCTGGAACCTCTACGTCGGCGGCAACGGCGGAGCCCAGCCGGCCCACGCCCAGCTCCTCGCCGAGGACCTCGACGACGAGACGCTGGTCCGCTACGTCGACCGGTTCCTCATGCTCTACGTCCAGGAGGCCGACCGCCTCCAGCGCACGGCGCCGTGGGTCGCGGAGCGCGCGGGCGGGCTGGACGAGCTGCGGCGCGTCGTCGTCGAGGACTCGCTCGGGATCGCGGACCAGCTCGAGGCCGCGATGGCCGAGCACGTGCGCGACTACGAGGACGAGTGGGGCGCGACGCTCGCCGACCCGGCCAAGCTGCGCAAGTTCACGCCGTTCGTCAACGCGCCCGAGGCGGTCGACGGCGACCTCGCGTTCGTCCCCGAGCGCGGCCAGGTCCGTCCCGCCGACGAGGGCGACGCCGTCGCCTATCCCGACCCGCGCGCCGCGCGCGACGCCGCGCTCGTGGCGGCCCGTGCCGAGCTGGAGGACGCCCGATGAGCAGGTTCGTCGACATCTGCGCGCTCGACGACCTCGACCCGGAACGCGGGGCCGGCGCGCTCCTGGGCGACACCCAGGTCGCCGTCTTCCGGCTCGCCGACGGCACCGTGCGCGCGGTCCAGCAGCGCGACCCGTACTCGGGCGCCAACGTCATGTCGCGCGGCCTCGTCGGCACGCACCGCGTGACCGGTGACGACGGTCTGGAGCGCGACGTCGACACGGTCACCACGCCCATGCTCAAGCAGGTGTGGGACGTCGACACCGGCGAGGTGCTCGACGCCGGGGGCAAGGACCGCAGGCCGCTGGCGGTCTTCGCGGCCGAGGTGCGCGACGGGCGCGTCCTGGTCGCCCGCACGCCCACGGAGCGCGCACCCGCACCGTCGCGCTGACCGGCAACCCCGCGTGCGGGCACCGCTCCGGCGGCAAGCCATGGGCGCGACGACACGCCCCCGGCGGTTCCGCGCCCGGTCCGCGGCGGTCGCCTAACCTGGCGCCATCCCGTCAGCAGGCGCGGACCACGCGCCGCGCGTCGCAAGGGAGCCGCGGGTGCGCGTCCTGCTCGTCATCGACCAGTTCGAGGATCCCACCAACGGGACCACGATCTCCGCGCGGCGCTTCGCCGTCGCCCTGCGTGAACGCGGCCACGCCGTGCGCGTCGCGTGCTGCCGAGGCGCGGCCCGCCGGGGTGACGCCGACGCCGAGACCTCGACGGACGACGTCGTGCACTACCGGCTGGAACCCCTCGGCGTCCCGGGCTTCGACCGGGTCATCGCGGGCCAGGGCTGGGTCCTCGCCAAGCCCGACGACGACGTGCTGCGCGACGCCCTGGGCTGGGCCGACGTCGCGCACGTCATGTCGCCGTTCTGGCTCGGCTCCCGGGCCAAGCGGCTCGCGGACGCGCTCGGCGTCCCGTCCACCGCCGCGTTCCACGTGCAGCCCGAGAACGTGACGTACAGCCTCGGCGTGGGGCGTGTCGGGCCGCTCAACGACCTCGTGTACGCGGTGTTCCGGCCGTTCTACGACCGGTTCGGGCACGTCCACTGCCCCAGCCGGTTCATCGCCGGGGAGCTGCGCGCCCACGGCTACCGGGCGGCCCTGCACGTCGTGTCCAACGGCGTCGACCCGGGGTTCGTCCCGCGCACGCTGCCGAAGAGCGCCGACCTGGCCGACCGGTTCGTCATCACCATGACCGGACGGCTGTCGCGCGAGAAGCGGCAGGACGTGCTCCTCGACGCGGTGCGCCGGTCCCGGCACGCCGACCGCATCCAGGTCGTGCTCGCCGGTCGCGGTCCGCTCGCCGAGCGGTACGCCCAGCAGGGTGCGACGCTGCCGCACCCGCCGCGGATCGGCTTCCTCGCCCAGGACGAGCTCCGCGACGTGCTCGCGGCGAGCGACCTCTACGTGCACGCCGCCGACGCGGAGATCGAGGCGCTCGGCTGTCTCGAGGCCGTCGCGACCGGCCTCGTCCCGGTGATCTCCGACTCCCGCGCGTCGGCGACCGGGCAGTTCGCGCTCGACGAGCGCAGCCTCTTCCGCGCCGGGGACGCCGCAGACCTCGCGCGCGCGATCGACTACTGGATCGAGCACGACGACGAGCGGCTCCGTATGGGCCCGGCCTACGCCGAGGTCGGCCGGGAGCACGCGCTCAACGTGTGCGTCCCGCAGATCGAGGAGATGCTGCGCCAGGCGGTCGTCGAGGGAGGCGGCTCGGTGGACCCCGCGCCGGTCGACCGGGACGACGCGGCGGACCGGGCGCCGGGGCGCACGCATGAGCGCTGACCGCGGTCACGGGTCCGCGGCGCCGCGGCTCTGGAGCCGTTTCGACGCGGGGTTCTTCGACGTCGCCATGGCCGTCGTGCGGTGGTACGGGTACGTCGTCCACGGGCTGCGGGTCACGGGGCGCGAGCACCTCGGCGGCGAGCGTGGTGGGGTCGTCACGGTCGCCAACCACGTGCACTACCTGGACAGCCCGTGGGTCGCCGGACAGTTCCGCGGCCGGCGCGCCGCTGTCGTCTCCCAGCCGTCGAACTTCCACCTGCCCGTGGCGGGTGTCCTGGTCAGCCACCTGCTCGCCGTCCCGTTGCCTCGCGGACCCGGAGAGCTCTCCGGGTTCGAGGCGCGGCTGCGCAGGACCATCGACGCCGGCCAGGGCGTCCACTTCTTCCCCGAGGGCGCGCTGGTCATGTACGACACGACACTGCGGCCGTTCCGGCGCGGCGCGTTCGTCTACGCCAGCCGCCTCGACGTGCCGGTCGTGCCGATGGTCTTCACCTACGGCCGACGGCCCTGGTGGCGTCTGCGGCCGCCGATCCGGCTGACGATCCTGCCGGCGGAGCATCCCTGCGGCGCTGCTCCCGCCGACGTCGCCGAGCTCCTCGCGCGCTGCCGGGCGGTGATGGAGTCGGTCGTCGCAGGGGCTCCCGATGACGCGGTCCGGCGGTGACGACGTCGGGGCCTACAATCGCTCGTCCCGGCAACGATGCCGGCAGCACCACCGAAGGAGTCCCGACACCCATGCTCGCCGCGTGGGGCGCGCTCGCCCTGCTCACCCTCGTCCACCTCGCCGCGCAGCTCGCGGGCGCCTCGGCCCTCGCGGACACGTCGCAGTGGTTCCTCATGCCCCTCCTCGCGGTCTGCCTGTGGCTCGCCACACGACGGCGCGACGGCGTCGGCTCGGGCCGGCGCTCGCGGCTGGTCGTCCTCACCCTCGTCGCGCTGGGCTTCTCGTGGCTCGGTGACACCGCCCCCGACCTCGCCGACGGCGACACGGCGTTCCTCGTCATGGTGGGCTTCTTCCTCTGCGCCCAGGTGACGTACACGCTCGCGTTCTGGCCCTATCGCGCGGGGTCCGTGGTGCGTCGTCCGCTCGTCCTCGCGCCGTACCTGCTCGCGTTCCTCGTCCTCGTCGCCGCGTGCGCGCCGGGTGCCGGCTCGCTCCTCGTCCCGGTCGTCGTCTACGGCGCGTGCCTCGTGCTGATGGCCGTGACGGCGACGGGCGTCGACCGCCTCGCGGCCGTCGGTGGCGCGGTGTTCCTCGTGTCCGACGCGCTCATCGCGCTGAACGCGTTCGCGCCCTGGTACGCCCTGCCCGCCCACGGTTTCTGGGTGATGCTCACCTACGTCGTCGGGCAGGTGCTCCTCGTCCTCGGCGTGCTCCGGCGGGAGCGCGTCGCAGCGGTGCCCGTCGAGGAGAAGGGCGGCGCCGCGTGGGCGTCGACGTGACGCTCGCGCGGATCGTCCAGGAGGGGACGAGCCCGCGACGTCGTTCGACGACGTCGATCGCCGTGGTGCTCGACGACGGCGACGTGCTGGCCCGCCTCCTTCCCGCCAGCGGGTTGCCGATGCTCGCGCGTGTCGACCCCTACGGTGACGTCGTCCTCAGCGGCTCGGAGATGGAGCAGCTCCTCGACGAGCTGCACGTCCTGAGGTCCAGGTCGGATCGGTCCGAAGCCGTCGTCATCGACAAGGTCGTCGTGCTCGCCGAACGGTGCCGTGGGGAACCTGGGTGCGAGCTGCGGTTCGAGGGCGACTGACCCTCAGGCGTCGAGCGAGCGGACGACGCGCGCGGGCGTGCCGACGACGACGGTGCGTGCGGGGACGTCCCGGGTGACGACGGAGCCGGCCCCGACGACGGCGTCGTCCCCGACGGTGACGCCCGGGAGGACGGTCACGTTCGCGCCGAGCCACACGTTGCGGCCGAGGACGACGCGCGCGGGGTGCAGGTCGGCGCGTCGGGCGGGGTCGAGGTCGTGGTCGAGCGTCGTGAGGACGGCGTTGTGACCGACGAGGCAGCCGTCCCCGACGACGATGCCGCCCTGGTCCTGGAACCGGCAGCCGGAGTTGATGAAGACGTCCCGGCCGAGGGTGAGGTTCTTGCCGAAGTCGGCCGTGAAGGGCGGGAAGAGGCTCACGGACTCGTGCACGGGCCTGCCCGTCAGCTCCGCGAGCAGCTCGCGGACGCGCTCGGGCGAGCGGTAGGCGCCGTTGAGCTCGCCGGCGATGCGCAGCGCCTCCTGGCTCGTGCGGTGCATGACGGCGTGCAGCGGCGATCCGCCGCGGATCGTCCGGCCGGCGTCGAGCTCGGCCAGCAGGTCGTCCAGGTCCATGGGTTCCTCTCAGTCGGTGCGGGACGGCGCGGCGGCCGAGGCCTCGGTGGCCGTCCACGACGCGAGCAGGCGCAGCGACTCCTCGGTCGGGGAGCCCGGCGTCGCGGTGTACACGGTCATGCCGAGCCCGGGGTCGCCGTGGAGCTCGAGCGTCTGGTAGTGCAGCTCGAGGTCCCCGACGACGGGGTGGCGGAACGTCTTCTGCCCGGCGTAGTGCCGCCGCACGTCGTGGGACGCCCACAGCTCGCGGAACCGCTCGCTGCGCGTCGACAGCTCGCCCACGAGCGCCTGGAGACGCCGGTCGTGCGGGCTGCGGCCGGCCTCGCGACGCAGGATCGTGACGTTCGTCCAGGCCGCGCGGTCCCAGTCGGGGTAGAAGTCGTGCGACGCGGGGTCGAGGAAGATGTGCCGCGAGAAGTTGGCCGGGCCCGCGGAGCCCGCGACCATCGGCGCGTACATCGCGTACCCGAGCGCGTTCGCGGCGACGAGGTCCATGCGGTTGTTCTGGATGAACGCGGGCGCCGTGGTGATCGCGTCGAGCAGGTACTGCAGCTCGGGGCGCACCGGCGTGTCGCCGTGGCCGCGCTGCGGGCGGGCGCCGACGGGGTTCGCGGTGCGCGCGAGGTCGAGCAGGTGCTCGCGCTCGGCGGCGTCGAGCAGCAGGGCGCGCGCGACGGACTCGAGCACGACGTCGGACACGCCCCGCAGGTTCCCGCGCTCGAGCCGGGTGTAGTAGTCCACGCTCACGCCCGCGAGCCGGGCGACCTCGTCGCGCCGCAGGCCCTCGACCCGGCGGCGGCCGCCGAACGTCTCGATGCCGGCAAGCTCGGGCGTCACCCGGGCACGGCGGCTCATGAGGAACTCGCGCACCTCGGATCGGTTGTCCATGGCCTCCACGTCTTTCACGGTACGTCGGGACGACGGCGGGTCGCGCGGGCTGGAGGATCGTGACCCTCCCGCCCGCGTGGTCGCGTCAGCCGGGGTACTCCTCGGGGGTGAGGAGGTCGCCCCACGTCGTCTCCGGCTCGTCGGAGCCGGGCGCGGGCGCCTCCCAGAGCGCGAGGTGGCACAGGAAGCTCTCGCCCGTCGCGCCGTGCCAGTGCCACTCTCCCGGGGGTGTGTAGACGGTGTCGCCCGGCCGGAGCTCGACGACCTCCTCGCCCCGCGACTGCACGTAGCCGAACCCCTCGGTGACGTGCAGGGTCTGCCCGACGGCGTGCCGGTGCCACGCGGTGCGCGCCCCGGGGGCGAAGCGCACGAGGTTCAGGCGCGACCGGGACGGCTCCGTGCCCGCGTAGTAGGCGTTGAACCAGACGTCGCCGGTGAACCAGGCGGCGGGTCCCTTCACGGTCGGCGTCGTCGGCTGCCTCTCGGTGCTCATGTCTCTCCTCCTGTCAGGGTGCGGCTCAGAACGCGACGATCGTCTTGAGGGACTCGCGGCGGTCCATCGCGGCGTAGCCCTCGGCGATGTCGTCGATCGCGACGGTCTTGTCGAACACCCGGCCGGGGTCGATCTCGCCGCGGAGCACCTGCGGGATCGCGTCCTCGAGGTACGCGCGGACGGGCGCGGGCCCGCCGGTGAGGGTGATGTTTCGGCCGAACAGCGAGCCGAAGCCGACCGGCGCGTCCTCGTACTGCGGGACGCCGACCCGGCTGATCACGCCGCCGGCGCGCACGACCCCGTAGGACTGCTCGTAGGCGGGCATGTGCCCGACGGCTTCCAGCACGACGTGGCTGCCCAGGCCGTCCGTGAGGTCGAGGACCCGCTGGATCCCCTCGGCGCCCCGCTCGGCGACGACGTCGGTCGCGCCCCACTCGCGCCCCAGGTCGGTCCGCGACGTGTGGCGGCCCATGAGGATGATCCGCTCGGCGCCCATCTGCCGTGCCGCGAGCACGGCGGACAGCCCGACCGCGCCGTCGCCGATCACGGTGACGGTCGTCCGCGCGGACACGCGCGCCATGTGCGCGGCGTGGTAGCCGGTGAGGTACACGTCCGAGAGCGTGAGCAGCGACGGCAGGAGCGGGCTCGTCTCGTCGACGTCCGGCACGGCGACGAGGCTGCCGTCCGCGAGCGGGATGCGCGCGAGCTCGGCCTGCTGACCGCCCACGTCGCCGGGGTTGCCGTAGAAGCCGCCGTGGGGGCAGGCGGTCTGGAAGCCGTCGCGGCACACGGGGCAGGTGTTGTCCGACCACGCGAACGGCGCGATCACGAGGTCGCCCGGGCGGACCGTGGTGACGACCGACCCGGTCTCCTCGACGACGCCCAGCAGCTCGTGGCCGATCGGGACGCCCTGGTCGGTGTGCGCCATGGAGCGGTACGGGTGCAGGTCCGAGCCGCAGACGCACGTGCGCACCGCGCGCACGATCGCGTCGGTCGGCTCGAGGATCGTCGGGTCGGGACGGGTCTCGACCCGGACGTCGCCCGCGCCGTAGATGACGGTGGCCTTCATGGAGCTCTCCTTGCTGTGGGGTGCGCTCACCATTCGACACCTGCCCCCGGGCCACGTGGGAGTCCCGCTCCAGCAGGGTTCTGGCAGTACCTGGCTAGGCGCCCACGGTCGTGCGCTCGTGGTCGCCGTCGACGTGCACCATGACGAGCGCGACGTCGTCCTGCGAGCCGAGCGGCACCAGCTCCGCGAGGAGGGCGTCGAGCAGCTCCTCGGGCGGCACGTCGCCCAGCGCCTCGACGCGGCCCGGCAGCTCGTCGAGCACGTCTCGCAGCGACCGGTCCCGGCGCTCCACGAGCCCGTCGGTGTAGAGCAGGAGCGTGTCGCCCGGGCCGAGCGACGTCTCGTGCTCGGCGCGCGGGCCGCCCAGCCCGACGCCGAGCATTGGCGACGGGCGCGCCGTGAGCAGGTGCGCGGCCCCGTCGGCGCGACGCACGACGGGCGGGACGTGCCCGGCGCTCGCCCAGCGCACCGCGCGCCCTCCCGTCGGGCCGGACGTGCCGATGCGCGCGACGGCGACGGTGGACAGCGCCTGGAGCCCGAGCCCCTCCGCGGTGCGCTCGGCGGCATCGAGCGCCTCGGCGGGCCCGGCGTCCGTCGCGAACGCGACCGAGCGCAGCACGCCGCGCAGGTGGCCCATGTGGGCCGCGGCGGCGACGTCGTGCCCCGTCACGTCGCCGACGACGACGGTCGTCTCGCCGTCGGGGTGCACGAACGCGTCGTACCAGTCGCCGCCGACGTGGACCTCCGGCACCGCCGGCCGGTACCGCACGTCGATCGTCAGGCCGGGGATGAGCGGGGGAGGCGTGAGCACGGAGTCCTGGAGCGCGAGCGAGGCGCTGCGCTCGCGTGTGATCACGTCCGCGTACCGGTCGACGGACGACCCGAGCAGCAGGGCCTGGTCGACGACCGAGAGCGCGGTGGGGTCCGCAGTGCCGGCCGGGAGCTCGACCGCGGGCGCCGTCGTCCCGCCGGCCTGCACGACGGACGTCACGTCCTCCGCGCGGTGGACGACGGCCGTGACCCGGCCCGCGGCGTCGAGCACCGGGAGGTTCGTCGTGATCCACCAGCGCTCGGCCCACCCGCCGCCGGGCCCGCGCAGGTCGTACCGGTGCGGGCCGATCATCTCGAGACGTCCCGTCCGCGCGACGCGCTCGAGCGACAGCACGACCCGGTCGACGGCGCTCCCGTCCGGCCCGTGGGCGGGAAAGACGTCGAGGTAGTGGCGCCCGACGACGGCGCTCGCGGACGCGCCGATGGTGCGCAGGAGCGACTCGTTCGCGTCGAGGATCGTGAGGTCGGGCGCGAGCACCGCCTTGGGCGCGATGAGGACCGAGAAGACCGCGTGGTAGTCGACGGGGGCGGCCGCCCCGTCCACCTCCGGAGGCGTGCCGAAGACGCCCCCTTCGTCCTGTCCCACACCCCGAGCCTGCCCCGATCCCGGGAACTCGCAAGAGCGGGGGTGCGCCCGCCCTCCCGCCCGGCGCGCGACAGCGGCCGGGCGGGAGGGCCTACCCGACGGCCGTGACGGGGGACGTGAGCGGCGTGCCCGACCCGTCGCGGCGCTGGTCGACCTCCGGCAGGTCGACGGCCTGGCCGCCGGAGCCCGTGGCACGGGCGGGGCCCTGGCCGACCCAGGCGAGGATGAGCGCGTCCTCGCCCTTGAGGAACCGCTGCGCCCGGACGCCGCCGGTGCCGCGGCCCTTGCCGGGGTAGAGCTCGTACGGCGTGACCTTGCCGGCCCCGGTCTGGGTGCCTGCGAGGGCGCCCGACGACCCGGCGACGGTGACGACGACGCCGAGGTCGCGCACGTCGGCCGGGATGACGCCGAAGAACGCGACGCGGTGGCCGTCCGCGAGCCGGATCCCGGCCATGCCGCCGGCCGCGCGCCCCTGGGGCCGCACGGCGGACGCGTCGAAGTGCAGGAGCGACGCGTCGGAGCTGACGAACACGACCTCGTCCGCGTCGGTCGCGGGCGCCGCGCCCACGACGGCGTCGCCGTCCTTGAGGCCGATGACCTCCCAGTCGTCGCGGTTGTTCGGCACGTCGCCGGGGGTGACGCGCTTGACGACGCCCTGCGCGGTGCCGAGCGCGAGCGGGGGAGCGTCGGCGTCGAGCGACGCGATCGTCACGGCCTCCTCGCCCGGCTCGAGCCCGACGACCTCGCTGAGCGGCACACCGCCCGACAGGCTCGGCGCGTTGTCGGTGGGCGGCAGCGCGGGCAGGTCGAGCACGGAGACGCGGACCATGCGCCCGCGGCTCGTCACGAGGCCGACCTCGCCGCGCGCCGTCGTGCGCACGACGGCGCGCAGCACGTCGTGGGCCGCGCGGGGCCCGGTGCGCGCGGGCTCGGTCTCGTCGCTCGTGCGCGCGAGCAGGCCCGTCGCGGAGAACAGCGCCCAGCAGGGCGTGTCCGCGACCTCGAGGGGCACGGCCGCGGTCGTGGTCGGTGCGGCGCCTGCCGACTCCAGGAGGATCGTGCGGCGCGGCGTCCCGTACGTCTTGGCGACGTCGGCCATCTCGCCCGACACCACCGAACGCAGCTTCGCGTCGCTGCCGAGGATCTCCTGCAGCGCCTCGATCTCGCGGCGCAGGGTCTCCTGCTCCTTCTCGAGCTCGATGCGGGAGAACTTGGTGAGGCGGCGCAGCTGGAGCTCGAGGATGTACTCCGCCTGCGGCTCGGACAGGTCGAACACGGTCTGGAGGCGTCCGCGGGCCGTCGCGGTGTCGTCGGACGACCGGATCACCTGGATCACCTCGTCGATGTCGACGATCGCGATGAGCAGGCCGTCCACGAGGTGGAGCCGCTCGGACCGCTTGCGCAGCCGGTAGGCCGAGCGGCGGCGGACCACGTCGATGCGGTGGTCCACCCACACGGTGAGCATCTCGCGCAGGCCGAGCGTGCGCGGCTGGCCGTCGACGAGAGCGACGTTGTTCATGCCGAACGAGTCCTCGAGCGGCGTGAACTTGTAGAGCTGCTCGAGCACCGCCTCGGGGTTGAAGCCCGTCTTCACCTCGACGACGATCCGCAGCCCGTGCTCGCGGTCCGTGAGGTCGGTCGCGGCGGTGATGCCCTGGATCTTCTTGGTCTTGACGCCCTCCGCGATCTTCTCGATCACCTTCTCGGGCCCGACGAGGTAGGGCAGCTCGGTGATGACGATGCCCTTGCGGCGCGGCGTGAGGTTCTCGACGCGAGCCGTGGCGCGCGTGCGGAACGTCCCGCGTCCCGTGCGGTAGGCGTCGCGGACGCCGTCGAGCCCGACGATCTTGCCGCCCGTCGGCAGGTCGGGGCCGGGGACGAACCGCATGAGCGCCTCGAGGTCGGCGTCCGGGTGCGCGACGAGGTGGCGCGCCGCCGCGACGACCTCGACGAGGTTGTGCGGCGCCATGTTGGTGGCCATCCCGACCGCGATGCCCGACGCCCCGTTGACCAGCAGGTTCGGGATGGCCGCCGGCAGCACCTCGGGCTGCTGGAGCTTGTTGTCGTAGTTCGGCACGAAGTCCACGACGTCCTCGTCGAGCCCGGCCGTCATCGCGAGCGACGGGGGAGCGAGACGGGCCTCGGTGTACCGGGAGGCGGCGGGGCCGTCGTCGAGCGTGCCGAAGTTGCCGTGCCCGTCGACGAGCGGGAGCCGCAGCGAGAAGTCCTGCGAGAGGCGTACGAGCGCGTCGTAGATCGCCGCGTCGCCGTGCGGGTGCAGCTTGCCCATGACCTCGCCGACGACGCGCGCCGACTTCACGTGCGCGCGGTCGGGGCGCAGCCCCATGTCGGCCATCATGTAGAGGATGCGGCGCTGCACGGGCTTGAGACCGTCGCGCGCGTCGGGCAGGGCGCGGGAGTAGATGACGGAGTAGGCGTACTCGAGGAACGACGTCTCCATCTCCGCCTGGACGTCGACGTCGACGATCTTCTCGTTCACCTCGGCCGGGTCGAGCGAGGGGGTCGAGGACTTGCGCGCCATGGGCCTGCGGGCTCCTGCCGTTCGGTGCGCCGCGAGGGCGCGGGATCTGTGCCGGCGTGCGCCGGCGGTGACGTGCTGCGGTTGCGTGCCGCACGCGAGGGTACGCCAACCGTCCGACACGCCAGGTCGCGATGCTGTCGAGGGACCATTGTCCTCCCCGGTCGGGCCGGGGTGGCGCAGGCGCACCGCGCTCCGGACCGCATAGCCTGAGGGCGTGAGCGACGGCGGCGCAGCCGGGCGGGGCCCGGACCGGTACCCGGTGGAGTGGGAGGCGGACGTCGTCCTGCGCGACGGGACGACGACGCACGTGCGCCCCATCCGCCCCGAGGACGCCGACGCGCTGCAACGATTCCACGTGGGCCAGTCCGAGCGCTCGACCTACCTGCGCTTCTTCGCCCCCATGGAGCGGCTCTCGGAGCGCGACCTGGAGCGGTTCACGCGCGTGGACCACATGGACCGCGTCGCGCTCGTCGCGGTCCGCCCGCGCGACGGCGCGGACGCCGGGACGCCGGACGCGAGGGCGCGCGAGGCGCAGGAGGACATCATCGGCGTCGCGCGCTTCGACCGCACGGGCACGAGCGAGGCGGAGGTCGCCTTCAACATCGCCGACTCGGCCCAGGGCCGGGGTCTGGGGTCCGTGCTGCTCGAGCACGTCGCCGCGGCGGCCCGCGAGCGCGGCGTGCGGCGGTTCACCGCCGAGGTGCTGCCGCAGAACGGCAAGATGCTCGCCGTCTTCCGCGAGGCCGGGTACGACGTGCGCCAGCAGATGGACGACGGGTTCGTCCAGGTGAGCGTCGACCTCGACCCCACGGAACGGTCGCGGGCCGTCATGGCCGACCGCGAGCACCGCGCGGAGGCGCGGAGCATGCAGGGGCTGCTCGGCGCGACGAGCGTCGTGCTCGTGGGACCCGGCGTGCCGCCGGGCGACGGGCCGGACCCTGACGGCGCGCCCCTCGATCGCGTCCTCGCGCACCGCGCCCTGGCCGCGCTCGTGCGCAGCCCCGACGTGACCGTCCACGTGGTGGGAGCCGGCGCGGACGTGCCCGACGGCGGGGCGGCGCCCCGCACGCACGCGACCCTCGCCGACGTCCCCGGCCCCGTGGACCTCGCGGTCGTCGCGCTGCCGCCCCCGGACGCGATCGACGCGGTCCGCCAGCTCGCGCGCCTCGAGGTGCGCGGCGTCGTCGTGCTCTCCGCGGGGTTCGCCGAGACCGGACCCGAGGGGCTCGCGCTCCAGCGCGAGCTCCTGCGGGTCGCGCACACGGCGGGTCTGCGCGTCGTCGGTCCCGCGAGCTACGGCCTGCTGCGCACGGGCGAGGCCCGCGAGCGACCCGCGCTCGCGGCGACGCTCGCCGAGGACCTGCCGCTGCCCGGCGTCGTGGGCCTGTTCAGCCAGTCGGCGCCCATGGCCGTCACGCTGCTCGCGACGACGGCGCGGCGCGGGCTGGGCGTGTCGTCGTTCCTGTCCGCGGGCCACCGGGCCGACGTGTCGGGCAACGACCTCATGCAGTACTGGCAGGACGACGCCGCGACGCAGGTGGTCTGCCTGTACCTCGAGTCGATCGGCAACCCGCGCAAGTTCTCGCGCATCGCGCGCCGCCTCGCGTCGGTCAAGCCCGTGGTGGTCGTCACGGCCGGGCGCTCGGGCCAGGTCGTGCCGCCGGGCCACGCCGTGCGCTCGACGCGCGCACCCCGTCGCACGCTCGAGGAGATGCTGCGTCAGTCGGGCGTGATCCGGGCCGAGAACACGCACCACATGATCGACATCGCCCAGCTCCTCGCGCACCAGCCGCTCCCCGGCGGGCGCCGCGTGGGCATCCTCGCCAGCTCGGCGTCGCTCGCCGCGCTCGTGGCGGAGGCGTCGTCGTCGGCGGGCCTCGTCGTCGCGCGGTCGGACTTCCTGCCCGAGGACGCGTCGTCGGACGAGCTCGCCGCCACGGTCGACGCGCTCTACGCGCCCGACGCGTGCGACGTCGTCGTGGTGGTCCAGGTCCCCGTGGTGCACCCCCGCCGCGCGGACCTCTCCCGGGCCGTCGCGCGCGCGGCGGCCCGGACGGGCCGCACGACCGTCGCGAGCATGCTCGGGCTCCACGGCCTCACCGACGAGCTCGCGGCCCCTTCGCCCGACGGCGGAGCGCCCGGCACCCTGCTGCGGGTCCCCGCCTACTCCACGCCCGAGGACGCCGTCGCGGCGCTCGGCGCCGTCGTGCGCTACGCCCGCTGGCGCGAGGCGGACCACGGGACGCCCGTGCGCCCCGCGGGGGTCGACGCCGCCCGCGCCCGCGCCCTCGTCGAGGGTGCCCTGGCCGGTCGGGACGCCGTCGACCTCGACCCCGCGACGACCGCCGACCTGCTCGCGTGCTACGGCGTGCGCGTGTGGCCCGCGCGCCGGGTCCGCACCGCCGACGAGGCGGTCGAGGCGGCGCGCGAGATCGGCTGGCCCGTCGCGCTCAAGAGCACGGCGGCCGGGCTGCGCCACCGCGCGGACCTCGGCGGCGTGCGCCTCGACATCGCGGACGAGACGGAGCTGCGGTCCGACGTCGCGCAGATGCGCGAGGCGCTCGCGGCCGTGCTGCCGGGCGCTGCCGACCAGCCGTTCGAGGTGCAGGCGATGGCCGACGCGGGCGTCGCGTGCGTGGTCCGCTCGACGGAGGACCAGCTCTTCGGGCCGGTCGTGTCGTTCGGCCTCGCGGGCGACGCGGTCGACCTCCTCGGCGACGTCGCGTACGGGGTGCCGCCGCTCACCGACGTCGACGTCGCGGCGATGGTGCGCTCGGTGCGCGCCGCCCCGCGGCTCTTCGGGTACATGGGCACGCACGTCGTGGCCACCGCGGCGCTCGAGGACGTCCTGGCGCGGGCGTCCGTGCTCGCGGACGACCTGCCCGAGGTCCGCAGCCTCGAGCTGTACCCCGTCGTCGTCTCCGACCACGAGGCCGCGGTCCTCAGCGCGCGCGTGACGCTCGCGGACGCCCAGCGCGCCGACGCGCTGCGTCGCGCCCTGCCCGGCTGACGCCGGCTCGTGCGTCCACAGGCCGCGAGGGCGGGTGGCCGCGGCCGGTCGCCGGATGGGAGAATGCGCGGGTGCCCTCTGCAACCTCGAACGCCTGGACCGACCTGACGACCCAGCTCCACCGCGCCGGCTACTACCCGGAGCTCGTCGCGGACGTCCTCGACCTCGCGGTCGCGGGGGAGGAGATCGTCTCGCACCTCGTCCTCCCGGAGACGACGTTCGACGCGTCGGAGGTACGCCGGCACCTCACGGTGCTCGTGCTGACGCCCACGCGGCTCGTCACCGCGCACGTCGACGACCACCCTGCCGACAGCGAGAACCCGTCCGCGTCCGCGGCGGCCACGACCGAGTCGGTGCCGCTGGCCGAGGTACGGTCCGTCTCGCTCACGCACGTCGTGGCCGAGCCGCACGAGCACCGCGCGGGCACCGCGCCGCTCGAGGTGACCCTCGCCCTCGGCTGGGGCGCGGTCTCGCGCGTCGACCTCGAGCCCGCGGGCTGCGCGGACCCGAACTGCGACGCCGACCACGGGCTCACGGGTCAGATCACGCCGGACGACGTCGTCGTCCGCGTGAGCGCCGAGGCGGAGGGCCGCGACGCCGTGCGCGCCGCGGTCGACTTCGCGCGCGCCCTCTCGCGCGCCACCGCGAGGCACAGCGCCCGGTGAGCGAGGCACGCACGGACGAGGCCCCTGCCGCCCCGGCGCTCCCGGACGGCTTCCTCGCGCCCGACCTCGGGCTCGGCGGCCTCGCCGCCGTGCTCCCGGGGGCCGCGGGCGCGCTCGGCGTCCGTTTCACGACCGCGACGGGGATCGGGAGCACTGCGGCCCGCGCGGCACTCGACCTGCCGCGCGCCGACCGCGTGTGCGTCGTCCTCGTCGACGGCCTGGGGCACGTCAACCTCGCGGAGCGCGCCGGGCACGCACCGTTCCTGCGCTCGCTGCTGCCCGACGCGCGGGCGCTCACCTCGACCTTCCCCAGCACGACGGCCGCCGCGATCGGCGCGTTCGGCACCGGCACGGCGCCGGGGCGCACGGGCATGCTCGGGTACACGCAGCGCAACCCGGCGACGGGCGGGCTCGCCAACATGGTGTCGTGGGAGGGCGCCCCGCCACCCGTGGAGCTCCAGCGCGAGACGCCCGTGCTCGAGCGGCTCGCCGCGGCGGACGTCGCCGTGACCTCGACGGGACCGGCGCGGTTCGCCGGATCCGGCATGACGGTCGCGGCCCTGCGCGGTGGGTCGTACGCCGCTGCGGAGGGGCTCGGGGCGCGTGTCGACGCCGCCGTGCGGGCCCTCAAGCGGCCGGGCCTCGTCTACCTGTACTGGGGCGAGGTGGACAAGGCGGGCCACCACCACGGCAGCACGTCGTGGCAGTGGGGCGACGAGCTCGAGTCCCTCGACCGCGAGCTCGCCCGGCTCACCCGCTCGGTCCCGCGGGGCACGCTCGTGCTCGTCACCGCGGACCACGGCATGGTCGACGTCGACCCGGCGCGGCGCCGCGACGTCGCCACGGACCCGGTGCTCGCACGGGGCGTCGCCCTCGTCGGCGGCGAGCCGCGCGCGGTGCACGTCTACACGGAGCTGGGGGAGACGACCGCCGTCGCCGCGCGCTGGCGCGACGTCCTGGGCGACGACGCGCTCGTCCTGGAGCGCGAGGAGGTGCTCGCGCGCGGCCTCCTCGGACCAGACCCCCGCACGGAGGCGGTCGCCGCCGCCGGAGACGTGATCGTCGCGCTGCGCGGGCGCGCGACCGTCGTCGACTCGCGCACCCAGACGCCCGCTTCGCTCGCGCTCGTCGGCGTGCACGGCTCGCTGACCGAGCGCGAGATGCGCGTCCCGCTGCTCGTCGCCGGGACCTGACCACCCGCGACGTCCGGCGCCACGCCACGCCCCGTCGCGGCCCGCCCGCGAACCCGCACCGACCGACCGCGCACCGACCGACCTCGCGAAGGAACGCCTGATGGCCGAGCTCGTCTTCTTCTCCGGGACCATGGACTGCGGCAAGTCCACCCTCGCCCTCCAGCTCGACCACAACCACGCCGCGCGCGGCCGACGCGGGCTGATCTTCTCCCGCAACGACCGGGCGGGGACCGACCGGCTCTCGTCCCGGCTCGGGCTCGAGGTCGTGGCGCGCGAGGTCCGGGACGACACCGACTTCTGGACGCTCGTCACGGCCGAGCCGGACCCGGTCGACTACCTCGTCTGCGACGAGGCGCAGTTCTACTCCCCGGCGCAGGTCGAACAGCTCGCGCGGCTCGTCGACGAGACGGAGATGGACGTCTTCGCGTTCGGCATCACCGCCGACTTCCGGACCCGGCTCTTCCCCGGCTCGGCCCGCCTCATCGAGCTCGCCGACCGGGTCGAGGTGCTCCAGGTCGAGTCGCTGTGCTGGTGCGGCCGACGCGCGACGCACAACGCCCGCACGGTCGACGGGAGCATGGTCGTCGAGGGCGACCAGGTCGTCGTCGGGGACGTCGGCGCAGGCTCGGGCGAGGTCGGGTACGAGGTGCTGTGCCGTCGCCACCACATGCGTCGTATGACCACGGCCGTCGCGCGCCGCCAGGCCGCGGCCGACGGCCTGCCGCTCGACCTGCCGCGCTGACCCGGCGCCCCTGGCCGGCGCGGGGCGCCTACTCCGGGCGTGCCCCGAACACGATCTCGTCCCAGCTCGGGACCTTCGCGCGCGAGCGGTTCTTCCCCTTGCGCGGCTCGCGCGCCGCCTGGGGCCGCGTCGCCGCCGGCGGGTCGTCGGTGTCCGCACGGGTGGCGCCGCCGCCCGAGCGCTCGTCACGCGCGGGGCGGTCGTCCGCGTCGTCCTCCGGCTCCGGGGGCGCGTCGTCACGGGAGCCCTCGAGCGCCGGCTCCTGCAGGCGCACCGCGTCGAGCGGCCGGATCGTCGGGAGGTGGACGACGGTCGCCCCGGCAGCCGTGGCCGCGTCGTCCCGAGAGCCGTCCTGCGACCCGTCCCGGTCCGGACCGGCGCCGGCCTGCGGGCCGAAGCCCTCGAACGGCTCCTGCCCGTCGACCTCGGTCGGCCCCGTCGAGGGCTTGCGCGGTCGCACGCCCCGGCGCTGGCTCAGGTCGTCGAGGAGCTCGGCCGTCCCGTCGTCGGCGGGCGGACCGGCCGGGGGAGCGGCACGGAGTCCCCGGCCGCGCCCCGTCGCGTCGACGTCGAACACCGCGACGGCCCCGGGCGTCGGGTCGCGCGGGGCGTCCGTCCCCGAGAGCCAGCGGGCCTCGTCGTCGAGCGCCTGGAGCGCACGTGTCCCGGCGTCGTACGTCCAACGGGCCGTCCGGCCGCCCGTCCCGACCTCGAAGGCCGCCGTCACGACCCACGACGCCCCGGGCTGGCGCGCCGCGCTCCACTCCACGGCGTCGGGCTCCACGTCGCGCGCGGCGAGCCGCTGCGCGACGAGCTCCCCGACGCTCGGCGAGTCCTCGTCGTGCCCCTGGCGGGAGGCGCGGACCCGGTCGACGACGTACTCCTGCTCCGCGACCACCGGGCCCGCGAAGCGACGCACGTTCTCGACGCCGAGGCCAGCAGCCTCGGCGACCGTCTCCACGGACTCCCCGGCGCGCAGCCGGGCCTGGATCTCGCGCGGCGCGAGGTTGCGCTCGCCCTCCGCGCGCAGGTGCTCCAGGTGCGGGCGGTCGCGTCGCACGGCCGCCCGCAGCGACTCGGTGATCGGCAGCGTGAACTGCGTGCCGCCCGTCGCGCGCAGGACGAGGTGCTCCCCGTCCTCGTGCAGTCTCACCAGCTCCAGCTCGTCCATGGACCCTCCCGTGTCGCCGCGCCCGGTGGCGCTCGCGGTGCCGCTCCAGACGGCTGCCCGGTCGCTCGCCCAGCCGCCCGGTGCCGGGCCGCGAGCCGGTCTCCCGGGCTCGGCGGACCGCGACGCCCGCGTCACCGCTCCCTCGAGGGTGCCATCGTCCCACCCGCGAGCCGCGCAGCACGCGCGGTGTGCCGCGGACTCGGCGCGCTCTCGTCCGCGCCCCGGGGGCGGGCGGCTGGGATGATGCCGGATGTGATCCTCGACCTCGTGCCCGGCGACGCCCTCGAGCTCGGCGGCGTGTTCTTCGCGGCGCTCTCGGGCGGGCTCGCCGCCGTGCGCAAGCGGTTCGACCTCGTGGGCGTCCTGGTGCTCGCCTGGGTCGCCGGCCTCGGCGGCGGTCTGCTGCGCGATGTCCTGATCGGCGCGATCCCCCCGGTCGGGATCTCCGACTGGCGTCTCGTCGCGGTCGCGGTGCTCGCCGGCGTCGTGACCTTCTTCTGGCACCCGCGCCTCGAGCGGCTCCGGCGGAGCATCATCGTCCTCGACGCGGGGGCGCTCGCGCTCTTCGTGCTCTCCGGCACGATGAAGGGCCTCGACTACGGCGTGGGCCCGCTCGCGGCGATCTTCGCCGGCGTCATCACGGGCGTCGGCGGCGGCATCCTGCGCGACCTGCTGACCAACGAGGCGCCGCTGCTGTTCCAGGACAAGCAGCTCTACGCGATCCCGGCGCTCGCGGGCGCCGCGCTGACGGCCGGGCTCGCGGAGGCCGGCGCGCTCGGCCTGCTCTCGCAGGCGGCGGTCCTCGCGCTCGTGTTCGGCTTCCGCCTCGTCTCCCTGCGCCTCGGCTGGTCCGCGCCCGGTCCGTGGGAGGGTCGCACCGCACGCCGTGGGTCGGGCAGGATGTGAGCCGTGCGCCTCTTCATCGACGACCCCCGACAGCCCGACGACGTGACCGTGGCCGACCTGCGCGACCTCGCGGAGCGTCTCGCCCGCGAGGCGGGCGACCTCGTCCGCTCCGGTCGCCCCGACCGCGTCGAGGTGGCCGCCACCAAGTCGACGGCCACGGACGTCGTGACGCGCATGGACGCCGACTCCGAGGCGCTCCTGCGCCGCGGCATCGCGGCGGCGCGACCGGACGACGCGATCCTCGGCGAGGAGGAGGGTGCCTCGTCCGGCACGTCCGGGATCACGTGGGTCATCGACCCCGTCGACGGCACGGTCAACTACCTCTACGGGATCGCGTCGTACGCGGTGTCCGTCGCCGCCGTGGTGGGCTCGCCGGACCCCCTCGAGTGGACCGTCCTCGCCGGCGCGGTGCACTCCGTCGTCGACGGGCGCACCTGGACCGCGGGTCTCGGGGCCGGGGCGACGGTGGACGGCCGCCCGGTCCGCGTGAACGCCGAGACGGACCTGGGGCAGTGCCTCGTGGGCACGGGGTTCGGGTACGACGCGGAGCGCCGCCGCGCACAGGCGCGCGTCCTGGTCGACGTGCTGCCCCAGGTCCGGGACATCCGTCGCCTCGGCTCGGCGGCGATCGACCTGTGCCTCGTCGCGTCGGGCGAGCTCGACCTCTACTACGAGCGCGGCCTCAACCCCTGGGACATGGCCGCGGGCGCCCTGGTGGCGCACGAGGCGGGAGCCCGCGTCACGGGCCTGCGGGGCCGCGCCGCGGACCGCGAGATGACCGTCGCGGGGCCGCCCGAGGCGGTCGCCCGGCTCGTCGGGATCCTCGAGGACGTGGACGCCGACTCGGACTCCTGAGCGCGTCCCGGCGGGCTGGGAGCGTTCCCGCCCGGCCGGTCCGGACGACCCCGCGTTCGCCCGTGACGAACGACACCGGGCGGGCGGAGGGTCACAGGGTGCATCCCTCCCGGAAATGGTGCAGAATCCGGTGGCCCGCCGGGAACAATTCCGGTGCGCCGTGCATTGATCAGCGTGCAACGCCTCGACGACCTCGGGGCACGACACGTCACGGGGTGCCCCCCGCGCCCCGCACCCGTGCCGCCCGGCACGACCGGCCATCGCCGGTGGTTCCGGACGGGCACTGTCGCGATCGACGAATACTCCGGAGAGTGACCCCACAGATGGCAACAGACTACGACGCCCCCCGCAAGAGTGAAGAGGAGCTCAGCGAGGACTCGCTCCAGGAGCTCCAGGCTCGTCGCTCCGACAAGAGCTCGGGCGTCGTTGACGAGGACGAGACCGAGGCGGCGGAAGGTTTCGAGCTGCCCGGTGCCGACCTGTCCGGCGAGGAGCTCTCCGTCCGGGTCCTGCCTCGTCAGGCCGACGAGTTCACGTGCTCGAGCTGCTTCCTCGTGCACCACCGCAGCCAGCTCGCGTACGAGAAGAACGGGCAGCAGATCTGCTCGGAGTGCGCCGCCTGACCTGCACGACGCCCGAAGGCCGTCGCCCCCTTCCCGGGGCGGCGGCCTTCGTCGTCCGTGGAGCGCCGTGCGGTTGCGCTGTGCGGTGCCGTCAGGAAGCGTGCGCGGCCCGGATCGCGTCCGCGAGGCGCTGCGGGTGCCGCGTGGAGACGAGCCAGTAGGGCGTCGGGTCCTGCGGGTCCTCGAGCACGACGTGCACACCGGTGCGGGCCCAGGCGCGCAGGCACACGTAGGCGCGGGCGTCGAGGCGCGGGCCGAGCTGGACGCGCATCGCCTCCGCGTCGATGGTCGTGACCTGACCGAGCAGGGACACGGGGACGTGCGCCCGCCCGGCCCGGAGCTCGCCGTCCGCGACCGCGACGACCGGCGAGGTCGACCAGAGGCCGGCGACGCCCGCCACCGCGGCGAGCGCGCCCACGCCGAGCGCGATGGCGTGGCTCGCGGGCCACAGCGCGATCCCGAGGACCACGGCGAACCCGAGGACCGCGGCCCAGCCGCCGACGCCCGGGACGAGTCGCTCGCGGTACGGCGTCGCGCCCCCGGCACCGGGTGCCCCGGCGGATCCCGGGGTCGAGGAGGGCGTGCTGCGGTCGGCGGGGTCCGTCATGGGTCCATCATCCCAGCAGTCGGGGCGTCGCCCGACGTGCTCGCCGGGCCCGCCCGCGACCACTAGGCTCTGCCGGGTGCCGAACCACCACCAGCCCGAGACCGGGGACGTCGACGTCCTCATCACGCTCCTCGACGACGTGCCCCTGCCGTCCTACGCCCACCCGGGCGACGCCGGTGCGGACCTCGTGACGACCGTCGACGTCGAGCTGGCGCCGGGCGAGCGCGTCGTCGTCCCGACCGGGGTGTCGATCGCGCTGCCCGACGGCTACGCGGCGTTCGTGCACCCGCGCTCCGGTCTGGCCGCGAAGCACGGCCTCACGGTCGTCAACGCGCCGGGCACCGTCGACGCCGGCTACCGCGGCGAGATCAAGGTGACGCTGCTCAACACCGACGCCCGCGAGGCCGTCGTCCTGCGGCGCGGCGACCGGGTCGCGCAGCTCGTCGTGCAGAAGGTCGAGCGTGCGCGCTTCGTGCAGGCCGAGCGGCTGCCCGGGTCGCACCGCGGCGAGGGCGGCTTCGGGTCGAGCGGCGGGTGGACCGCGGCGACCTGACCGGTCGCGGACGGGCGGTCGGCGCGGGAGCCGCGTGCCCGTCGTCGCGCAGCGAACGTCGCACCCCGACCGTCGCTGCGCGGGCTAGTGTGGAAGCAGTGCGGGGCGAGCGCCCCGTGAGGAGTCCCGGCCGAGGGCCGGGCAGGTGAAGGAGTTCTTCCGTGGGTCTGTTCCGTCGCTCCAGGTCGTCCGAGCCGACCGAGTCGCCCGAGCCGTCGGGCACGACGTCCGCGCCGGTCGACGACGGCGCGCCCGTCGAGGCGGCGAGCGAGGAGAAGCCCGCCCGTGGCCCGTACGACTCCTCCCAGGTGCCCGAGCGCGGGCCCCGCCTCGACCTGGGTGCCGTGTGGCTGCCCGGCGTGCCCGGCATGGAGCTGCGCATGGAGGTCGACAAGAAGACCCAGCGCATCACCGGCGTCGCGTGCGCCGTCGCGGGCTCCGGGCTCCAGGTGCAGGCGTTCGCCGCGCCCCGCACGGACGGTATCTGGGACGAGATCCGCGGGGAGATCGCCGCGTCGGTGACCAAGCAGGGCGGCACGGTCGACGACCTCCCCGGCCCGTTCGGCCGCGAGCTGCTCGCCCGGATCCCCGCGCAGACGCCGGACGGACGCCCCGGCGTGCGCCCCGCCCGCTTCGTGGGGGTCGACGGCCCGCGCTGGTTCCTCCGCGGCGTGCTCACCGGCAAGGCGGCGGTCGACCCGGCCGAGGCCCGGCTGCTCGAGTCCGTGTTCGCCAACATCGTCGTCGTGCGCGACCAGAGCCCGCGCCCGCCGCGCGACCTCCTCGCGCTGCACCTGCCGGGCAAGGGCCCGGACGTCGCGGCGCCCGCGCCCGCCGGCGCACCCGAGACGCCCTCGTTCGACCCGCTCAACCGTGGGCCGGAGATCACGGAGATCCGCTGACATGGCCCCCACGCTGCGGGACGCCTGGCGCACCGCCCTCGCCTCCCAGGAGGAGCTCGCCGCCGACGAGGAGCGCTCCGAGGCGGCACGGCAGAAGGGCTGCCGTGCCGTGTCCGAGCTGCCCAACCGCCGTCGGGCCAAGATCTCCGGCGTCCTGCGGTCCGTGGTGCTGCGTCCGCGCGAGGGCGTCCCGACGGTCGAGGTCGAGCTGTTCGACGGCTCCGGCGTCGTGGACCTCGTGTGGCTCGGCCGGCGACGCATCGCCGGGATCGAGCCCGGTCGCCGCGCCCTCGTCGAGGGCCTGGTGTGCGACGTCGACGGGCGCCGCACCATCTTCAACCCGCGCTACGAGCTCCTCGCCAAGCCGGGGGAGTGATCTCGGTCCCGCCGGCGCGCGGCGGTGCCGTACCATCCTGCGCACGTGCAGCGGCCCGCCCGGGCCACGCGCCCGGACCGTAGCCGACCGACCCCGAGCCACCGAGGACGCCACGACATGACGAGCAGCAGCGACGCGAGCGGCGGCCCCGCGGACGGGCGTCGGGTCCCCGGGCAGGCCCCGGAGAGCCTCGCGCACGACGCCGACGTCGCGGAGACGGTCGTCGACGACGTCGCCGCGCCCGAGGACGGTCGCGCCCGCGGCGTCCGCGCGCTCGCCGGGCAGGAGTTCTCCGTGGCCGACGCGATCGGGGGCGTGCGCGGGCTCGTGGAGTCGGTCGCCCCGGGCCTCGTCTTCGTCGTCGTCTACGTCGCCACGACCAACCTCCGGTGGGCGCTCGTGACCTCGGTCGCGGCAGCGCTCGTCGCGGTCGCCGCGCGGCTGATCCAGCGCACGCCCGTGACCCAGGCGTTCGGCGGTCTGCTGGGCGTCGGCATCGGCGTGATCTGGGCGTGGCGGTCCGGCGAGGCGCAGGACTACTTCGCGTGGGGCCTGTGGACGAACGCGGCCTACCTCGTCGCGCTCCTCGTCTCGGTCCTGGCCCGCTGGCCGCTGGTCGGCCTCGTGGTCGAGGGCTTCCGCAGCGGCTTCGGTGCGGGTGCCGCGTCGGGGCCGGCCGGGACGACGCCGAACCCGTCTCCGGACGCGCTCGACGCCGCGGACGCCTCGGCCGAGCAGCCCGCGGCGGCCGCGACGCCGGCGAGCACCCCTGTCGACGCGGACGCCTCCGAGCCCGGCGCGTTCGCCCGCTGGGCCCGCACCTGGCGCTCCGACCGTGCGCTGATGCGCCGGTACACCGCCGCGACGTGGCTCTGGATCGGGTTGTTCGCCGCCCGGCTCGCGGTCCAGGTCCCGCTCTACCTCGACGGCGACGTCGGCTGGCTGGGAACCGCGCGCCTCGTCATGGGCATCCCGCTCTGGGCGCTCGTCCTGTGGCTCACGTGGATCCTCGTGCGCCGGCCGCACGCCTCGACGCCTCTGCAGCCGACGGCGTAGGCCCCGCGGACGAGGAGACGAGCCCGGTCAGAGGATCGCGTCGCCGACCCCGGGAGCCTCGGGCGCCTCGACGGGCGCGTCCGGTGCGGTCGGCTCTGCCTCCGGCTCGCCCGCGAGCAGCCGGCCGAGGGCACCCTCGTCCGCCTCGTCGCCGGTGACGAGCAGGAGCTCGTCCCCGGCCTCGAGCGTGTCGTCCTGGCTGGGCGCGATCGGGCGCGTGCCGCGGACGATGGCCGCGAGCACCGTGTCCGCGGGCCAGCTCACCTCGCCGACGCGGTGGCCGACGAGCGGGGACGTCGGTGGCAGGGTGACCTCGAGGATGTCCGCGCCGGACTGGTGGAACGTGAAGATGCGGACGAGGTCGCCGACGGCCACGGCCTCCTCGACCATGGCGGTCATGATGCGCGGCGTCGAGACGGCGACGTCCACACCCCACGACTCGTCGAACATCCACTCGTTCTTCGGGTTGTTCACGCGCGCGACCGTGCGGGGCACCCCGAACTCGGTCTTGGCGAGCAGCGACACGACGAGGTTCACCTTGTCGTCACCCGTCGCGGCGACGATGACGTCGCACTCCTCGACCTTGGCCTCGGCGAGCGTCGAGAGCTCGCACGCGTCGGCGAGCAGCCAGTCCGCCTCCGCCACCTGGGCGACACGCATGGCTGCCGGCTGCTTGTCGATGAGCATGACCTCGTGATCGTGACTGAGGAGCTCGCGAGCGATCGAGCGGCCGACAGAACCTGCTCCCGCGATGACGACGCGCATCACTCGGCCTCGACCTTCGGTGCGTGGGTGAGCCTGCGTTCGACGACGGCGGCCTGCTCGTCGTCCATGAGCACGTGCAGCACGTCGTTCTCCTGGAGGACGGTGCGGTCGGTGACGAGGACCCCGTCGCCGAAGCGGCTGACGAACGCCACGCGGGCGCCCGTGGCGTCCTCGATGGCGCGGACCGTGCGCCCGACCCAGTCGGGGTGGAAGTCGACCTGCGCGAGCCGCACGCGGCCGGACGGGTCGCGGTACTCGTCGGTCGCGCCGAACGGGAGCATGCGGCGCAGCACCTGGTCCGCGGTCCAGCGCACGGTCGCGACCGTGGGGATGCCGAGGCGCTGGTAGATCTCCGCGCGCTGGGGGTCGTAGATGCGGGCCACGACCTTCTCCACGCCGAACGTCTCCCGCACGACGCGCGCGGAGAGGATGTTCGAGTTGTCGCCGTCGGAGACCGCGGCGAACGCGTACGCCTCCTCGATGCCGGCCTGCACGAGGGTGTCGCGGTCGAAGCCGACCCCGGTCACCTTCTTGCCCGTGAACTCGGCCGGGAGGCGCCGGAACGCGTCGGGGTTCTGGTCGACGACGGCGACCGAGTGGCCGCTCGACTCGAGCGACTGGGCGAGCGTCGCGCCGACGCGGCCGCAGCCCATGATGACGAAGTGCACGCACCGAACGCTACCGCTCGCGGGGCTGCCGGGCGCGCACCAGCGCGACCGGGCGCCGTCGGGCATAGCATGAGGCCTCGTGTCGGAGATCGCTGATGCCGCGAAGCGGCTGCTGCTCGGGCGGCCTGTCCGCAGCGAGCACCTGGGGCACACGCTGCTGCCCAAGCGTGTGGCCCTGCCCGTGTTCGCGTCCGACGCCCTGTCGTCGGTCGCGTACGCCCCGGACGAGATCCTCCTGACGCTCGCGCTCGCGGGCCTCAGCGCGACGATGATCTCGCCGTGGGTGGGCCTCGCCGTCGTGGTCGTGCTGATGACGGTCGTCGCGTCGTACCGCCAGAACGTGCGCGCCTACCCGTCGGGCGGCGGCGACTACGAGGTCGCCACGGTCAACCTCGGCCCGACCGCGGGCGTCGGCGTGGCGTCGGCGCTCATGGTCGACTACGTGCTCACAGTCGCGGTCTCGATCTCCTCGGGGGCGCAGTACGCGGCCAGCGCGATCCCGGCGCTGCGCGACCACGAGGCGGCGTTCGCGATCGGGCTCGTCGTCGTCCTCACGCTCGTCAACCTGCGCGGGGTCAAGGAGTCGGGCACGTTCTTCGCGATCCCCGTCTACCTCTTCATGCTGGCCATCGGCACGACGGCGGTCGTCGGGTTCTTCCAGTACGTCACCGGCAACCTGGGCGCGGCCGAGAGCGCCGAGTTCGAGCTCACGGCGCAGAGCGGGTTCGACCAGGGACTCATCGGCATCGCGGGCGCCTTCCTCGTGGCCCGCGCGTTCGCCTCCGGGTGCGCCGCCCTCACCGGCGTCGAGGCGATCAGCAACGGCGTCCCGGCGTTCCGCAAGCCCAAGTCGCGCAACGCCGCCACGACCCTCGCCCTCCTGGGCGGCATCTCGGCCGTGATGATGATGTCGATCCTCTTCCTCGCCCGCGCGACCGGCGTGCACTACGCCGAGGACCCGCACACGCAGCTCTCGCTCAACGGGGAGCCGCTGCCCGCGGACTACGTGCAGCACCCGGTGATCGGGCAGCTCGCCGAGACCGTGTTCAGCGGGGTGCCCGTGCTCTTCTACGTCGTGTCCGCGGTGACGGGGCTCATCCTCGTGCTCGCGGCGAACACGGCCTTCAACGGCTTCCCGGTCCTCGGCTCGATCCTCGCGAAGGACGGCTACCTGCCGCGCCAGCTCCACACGCGCGGCGACCGGCTCGCGTTCTCCAACGGCATCATCACGCTGGCCGTGGCGGCGATCGTGCTCATCTGGGCGTTCGACGCGGAGGTCACGCGCCTCATCCAGCTCTACATCGTCGGCGTGTTCGTGTCGTTCACGCTCTCCCAGCTCGGCATGGTGCGGCACTGGACGCGAGCGCTGCGCACCGAGCACCAGCCCCGCGAGCGGTCGCGCATGCGGCGCTCGCGCGTGGTCAACACGGTGGGTCTGGCGATGACCGGGACGGTCCTCGTCATCGTCCTCATCACGAAGTTCACGCACGGCGCCTGGATCGCGATCCTCGCGATGGCGCTCGTCTTCGTGCTCATGAAGTCGATCCGCAAGCACTACGACAGGGTGCGGGACGAGCTCGCGCTCGGCGACGAGGCCGTGGCGGCACGCGCCCTGCCCAGCCGCGTGCACGCGATCGTCCTCGTGTCCAAGATCCACCGGCCGACGATGCGGGCGCTCGCGTACGCGCGGGCGTCGCGCCCGTCCGTCCTGGAGGCGGTCACCGTCGGCGTGGACTCCGAGGACGTCGACGACCTCATGCGGCAGTGGGAGGCGCTCGACCTCCCCGTCCCGCTGCGCGTCCTGGACTCGCCCTTCCGCGAGATCACGCGCCCGGTGCTGTCGTACGTGCGCTCGGTCCGCCGCGAGTCCCCGCGCGACCTCGTGGTCGTCTACATCCCCGAGTACGTCGTCGGGCACTGGTGGGAGCAGCTCCTGCACAACCAGAGCGCGCTGCGGCTCAAGGGCCGCCTGCTCTTCACGCCGGGCGTCGTCGTGGCGTCCGTGCCGTGGCAGCTCTCGTCCACCGAGGGCCAGACCGGCCTCGAGGGCGAGGGCTTCCGTCAGCGCTTCACGGGCTACTGACGGGGATCCCGCGCACGCTGCGCGCGGACGACGGGACCGGCTCCCGCGTGGGAAGCCTGCCCGTTCGCCGCCCACAGCGGGTGCGCGGGGCCGCGTCCGGGATACTGGAGGCATGCCGTCCTCCTCGCGTGGTCCCGCCGTGCCCTCCGACCGACCGTCCGACCCCTTCGCGGACCGCCGCGCCGCGCGCGGCGGCGGGCGCCGTACGCCCCGCCGTCAGGGTGGTCGCGCGACACGTCAGTCGGCCCGCGTCGACCCTCGACCTGAGGTCGAGGTCGAGCTCGAGGTCGGCCCGGTGGCCCACGGCGGCCACTGCGTGGCGCGGTACGACGGGCGCGTCGTCTTCGTCCGCCACACCCTGCCCGGGGAGCGGGTGCGCGCCCGCGTCACGGAGGGCGGGGAGGCCGCGAAGTTCTGGCGCGCCGACGCCGTCGAGATCCTCGAGGCGTCGCCCGAGCGGGTCCCGTCGGTGTGGCCGGAGGCCGGTCCGGGGGGCGTCGGCGGCGGCGAGCTCGCGCACGTCGCGCTCGACGCGCAGCGCCGCTGGAAGCGCGACGTGCTGGCCGAGCAGCTGCGCCGGCTCGGGAAGGTCGACCTCGACGAGGCTAACCTTCAGGTAGAGGTCGAGGGTCTGCCGGGCGACGACGAGCGCGGCGGGCTCGGCTACCGGACGCGCGTCGACCTCGTCGCCGACGGCACGGGCCGTGCGGGCATGCACCGCTTCCGGTCCCACGACGTCGTCGCGCTCGACGGTATGCCGCTCGCCACCGAGGACGTCGCGGAGCTCGCGGCGCGCGAGAAGGTCTTCACGCGCACATGGCGGCCGGGCACGCGGATCGAGCTCGTCGCGCCCGTGGGCTCGGCGCCGGTCCTCCTCGTGGACGGCGAGCCGTGGCGGTCGGGCTCGCCCGACACGCGCCCCAACGCGCGCCGGAGCGTGACCGAGCGCGTCGTCCTGGGCGACGAGCAGCACGAGTACCGCGTCGCGGCGGGCGGGTTCTGGCAGGTGCACCGCGAGGCGCCGGCCACGCTGACGCGCGCGGTGCTCGACGGCGTGGGCGACGTCGATGGCGCGCGCGTGCTCGACCTCTACTCCGGCGCCGGGCTCTTCACCTCGCCCCTGGCGGCAGCCGTCGGGGCGGCGGGTTCCGTGGTCGCCGTCGAGGCCGACGAGCGGGCGGTGCGCGACGCGCGCCGCAACGCCCACGGGCTCGACCGGGTGGAGCTGCACCACGGCCCCGTGGAGCAGGTGCTCGCCGCCGACCCGACCGGCGCGGACGTCGTCGTGCTCGACCCGCCGCGCGTCGGTGCCGGTCGCGCCGTGGTCGAGGCGATCGCCTCCCGGCAGCCCGCCCGGGTCGTGTACGTCGCGTGCGACCCCGCGGCGCTCGCCCGTGACGTCTCCTACCTCGCCGACCACGGCTACGGGCTCACGTCCCTGCGCGCCTTCGACCTCTTCCCGATGACGCACCACGTCGAGGCGGTCGCCGTCCTCGCGCGTTGACGCCCCGGGCGCGCTCGGCCCTGCGCGAACCCGGGTGCGCCCCGGCGCGTGCCGGGAGGACGATGGGGGGAGACGGTCGGAGGAGCGGGACGGTGAGCGACGTGACGAGCACGAGCGGGTCGACGACGGTGGCTGCTGCGGCGGGAGCCCCGGCCGTCCACGGCACGGACGACGTCCGGGACATCGTCGGCGTGGGCGTGCTGCTGCCCAACGGCCGGCTGGCGGGGCGGAGCTTCGCGTCGCGCGCGGAGGCGGAGGCCTGGGCTCGACCCGACGAGGGCGAGCAGGTCGTCGAGCTCAACCTGCTGTGCGACTGCGACCTCTGAGCCGGGAGCCGTGAAGGACGTCGCGCGCGGCCGCGCCCGGGATATATCTTGACGTCAAGATATATGGGGTATGCTGGTCGCGGTGCAGGTCGCAGCGGGTCGTGGACGAGCCGCCGACCACCGCCAGGGCGGGCCTCCGGACCCGGCCTGAGCGGCGCGCCGGCCCGGCGTAGGCTGGGCGAAGCCCCCTGAACCATGGCATCCGTGCCACCGTCTCGCCACGAAGGAGCTACGAGTGAGCAGCGTCGACACGTTCGGGTCGAAGGGAACGCTGGAGGTCGGTGAGAACTCGTACGAGATCTTCCGCCTGTCCGCCGTCGAGGGTGTCGAGCGCCTCCCGTACAGCCTGAAGATCCTCGCCGAGAACCTCCTGCGCACGGAGGACGGCGCCAACATCACCGCGGACCACGTCCGCGCGCTCGCGTCCTGGGACCCGGACGCGCAGCCCGACACCGAGATCCAGTTCACGCCCGCGCGCGTGATCATGCAGGACTTCACCGGTGTGCCGTGCGTCGTCGACCTCGCCACCATGCGCGAGGCCGTCGCCGAGCTCGGCGGGGACCCGTCGCGCATCAACCCGCTCGCGCCGGCCGAGATGGTCATCGACCACTCGGTGCAGATCGACGTCGCGGGCCGCGCGGATGCGTTCGAGCGCAACGTCGAGTTCGAGTACCAGCGCAACCACGAGCGCTACCAGTTCCTGCGCTGGGGCCAGACGGCGTTCGACGACTTCAAGGTCGTCCCCCCGGGCACCGGCATCGTGCACCAGGTGAACATCGAGTTCCTGGCGCGCACGATCATGACGCGTGAGGTGGGCGGCACCCTGCGCGCGTACCCCGACACGTGCGTCGGCACCGACTCGCACACGACGATGGTCAACGGCCTCGGCGTGCTCGGCTGGGGCGTCGGCGGCATCGAGGCCGAGGCGGCCATGCTCGGCCAGCCCGTCTCGATGCTCATCCCGCGCGTCGTCGGCTTCAAGCTCAACGGCTCGATCCCCGCGGGCGTCACCGCGACCGACGTCGTGCTGACCATCACCCAGATGCTGCGCCAGCACGGCGTCGTCGGGAAGTTCGTCGAGTTCTACGGCGCGGGCGTGGCCCAGGTGCCGCTCGCGAACCGCGCGACGATCGGCAACATGAGCCCCGAGTTCGGCTCCACGGCCGCGATCTTCCCGATCGACGGCGTGACGATCGACTACCTGCGCCTCACGGGCCGCAGCGACGAGCAGCTCGCGCTCGTCGAGGCGTACGCCAAGGAGCAGGGCCTGTGGCTCGACCCCGCGTCGGACAGCTACGTCGAGCCGGTCTTCTCGGAGTACCTCGAGCTCGACCTCTCGACGGTGGTCCCGTCGATCGCCGGCCCCAAGCGTCCGCAGGACCGCATCGAGCTGTCGAACGCCAAGTCGGCGTTCGAGCGCGACCTGCCCACCTACGCGCCCGAGGTCCGCGACCTGGTCGACGAGGCGGAGAAGGAGTCGTTCCCGGCGTCCGACTCGCCCGCGATCACGCCCAACGGCCGCAAGACCGTGAGCGTGACGGACACGGACGGCACGACGTTCGACCTGTTCCACGGCGCCGTCGCGATCGCGTCGATCACGAGCTGCACCAACACCTCGAACCCGTCGGTCATGCTCGCCGCAGCACTCCTCGCGAAGAAGGCGGTCGAGAAGGGCCTCGCGGCCAAGCCGTGGGTCAAGACCTCGATGGCCCCGGGCTCGCAGGTCGTGACGAACTACTACGAGAAGGCCGGCCTGTGGCCGTACCTCGAGAAGCTCGGCTTCCACCTCGTCGGCTACGGCTGCGCGACGTGCATCGGCAACTCGGGCCCGCTCGACGAGAAGATCTCCGAGGCGGTCAACGAGCACGACCTCGCCGTGGTGTCGGTCCTGTCCGGCAACCGCAACTTCGAGGGCCGCATCAACCCCGACGTGAAGATGAACTACCTCGCGTCTCCGCCGCTGGTCATCGCGTACGCGCTCGCGGGCACCATGGAGTTCGACTTCGACCACGACCCGCTGGGCCGTGACGAGGCGGGCCACCCGATCTTCCTGCGCGACATCTGGCCGACGCCGGACGAGGTCCAGGCGACGATCGACGCGTCGATCGACCGCGACATGTTCACCAAGGACTACGCGGACGTCTTCACCGGCGACGACCGGTGGCGCGCGCTCGAGACGCCCGAGGGCGACACGTTCGCGTGGGACGCTGAGTCGACCTACGTGCGCAAGCCCCCGTACTTCGAGGGCATGGGCATGGAGCCGTCGCCCGTCGCCGACATCTCCGGTGCGCGCGTCCTCGCGAAGCTGGGCGACTCGGTCACGACCGACCACATCAGCCCCGCGGGCGCCATCAAGGTGGACTCGCCGGCCGGGAAGTACCTCGCCGAGCACGGCGTCGCGCGTCGCGACTTCAACTCCTACGGCTCGCGCCGCGGGAACCACGAGGTCATGATCCGCGGCACGTTCGCGAACATCCGCCTGCGCAACCAGCTCCTCGAGGACGTCGAGGGTGGCTACACCTTCAACTTCGTCACGGGCGCGCAGGACACGATCTACGACGCCGCGCAGGACTACGCCGCGCAGGGCACGCCGCTCGTCATCCTGGGCGGCAAGGAGTACGGCTCCGGCTCGTCGCGCGACTGGGCCGCCAAGGGCACGGCGCTCCTGGGCGTCAAGGCCGTCATCACCGAGAGCTTCGAGCGCATCCACCGCTCGAACCTCATCGGCATGGGCGTCCTGCCGCTGCAGTTCCCGGCCGGTGAGAACGCCGCGTCGCTCGGGCTGGCGGGCACGGAGACCTTCGACATCGCCGGCATCACGGCGCTGAACGACGGGTCCACGCCGTCGACGGTGAAGGTCACCGCGACCAAGCCCGACGGAACGAGCGTCGAGTTCGACGCGGTCGTGCGCATCGACACCCCCGGCGAGGCGGACTACTACCGCAACGGCGGCATCCTCCAGTACGTGCTGCGCTCCCTGGTGGCGTGAGCCACCGCTAGCGCTGCGGGCCTCCCGACGGCGCAGACGCACCCCGGCGGGGCGCTCACCTCTCGAGGTGGGCGCCCCGCCGTCGTCCCCGGGAGGTCCGGAGGGAGACCGCGGCGAGCCCGGCACGTCCTGCCGAGATCGGCGGTCGTGGCTGCCGAACCTGCGCAGGAGTGCCGAGCTCGCGCGCCGGCGCCGTGCCGCGGGAGACGGGGGCATGGCGAGCGAGAACACGACCCAGCCCACGGACGCCGACGTCGAGGCGTTCCTCGCGGCGGTGGAGCACCCCGTCCGGCGCCGCGACGCGCACCGTCTCGTCGAGCTCCTGTCCCGCGTCACGGGGGAGCCGCCGCGGATGTGGGGCTCGTCGATCGTCGGGTTCGGCACGTACCACTACCGCTATGCGAGCGGTCGCGAGGGCGACATGGCCGCGGCGGGCTTCTCGCCGCGCAAGGCGGCGACGACCGTCTACCTCATGGACGGGGTCGACGTCCACGCCGCGCTGCTGGACCGCCTGGGCCCGCACACCGTCGGCAAGGGCTGCGTCTACGTGAAGGACCTCGACGCCGTCGACCTCGGCGTCCTGGAGGAGGTCGTGCAGCGTTCCTACGCGACCCTCACGGGCGACCCCGAGTTCGGCCGCCGGCTCTCCGGCCCGTCGGCGGGGGAGCCCACCTGAGCCCTCCGGACCCGACCGCGTCGTCGGGTCAGAGCGGGGCGTCGAGCGTGCGGGTCCGGTCCCAGGGCTCCGTCCAGCCGAGCCGGTCGAACAGCGCGTCGAGGATCCCGCCCGTGAACCCCCAGACGAGGTGCTCGCGCCCGTCCGCCTCGACGAGGAATCCCGGGCTCTTGTGCACGCGGCGCTCGCGGCGGACCGTGACCGTGCGACGCCGTGCGGGGTCGAGGAGGTCGGCGACGGGGACGCGGAACACGTGCGCGGACTCGGCGGCGTCGACCGCGCGGACGGGCGTGGGGCGCGACCACCACGCGAGGACCGGGGTCACGAGATGGTTGCTCACCGGCACGGGCAGCTCGCCGAGCGTCCCGAGCACGTCGACGCCGTCGGGCTCGAGCCCCGTCTCCTCCTCGGCCTCGCGCAGCGCGGCGCCGACCGGGCCGCCGTCCTCGGGCTCGAGCCGCCCTCCGGGGAAGGCGACCTGGCCGGGGTGGTGGCCGAGCGTCGCGGCCCGGGCGAGGAGGAGCACGTCGAGGTCTCGCGGCACCGAGGCGGCCGCGTGGCCGGCGGGGACGCGGTCGAGCGCGCCGAACAGCAGGAGCACGGCGGCCCCACGAGCGTCGTCGCGCAGGGCGCCGACGGCGTGGCGCCACGGCTCGGGCCAGGCGCCGCCGTCGCGCGCGAGCGCGGCGAGCTGCTCGCGCGCGGGAGCGCGGGAGCCCTGCGGTGCCGTGGTCACCAGCTCACCGGGAGCGGGCGGCCCTCCTCGTAGCCCGCGGCGGACTGGATCCCGACGACGGCGCGGTCGGCGAACTCCGCGAGGCTGGACGCCCCGGCGTAGGTCGCGGAGCTCCGCAGCCCCGACGTGATCTGGTCGAGGAGGTCCTCGACGCCCGGGCGCTGCGGGTCGAGGAACATGCGCCCCGAGCTGATGCCCTCCTCGTAGAGGGCCTTGCGCGCGCGGTCGAACGGCGAGCCGCCCGCGGTGCGCGCGGCCACGGCGCGTGCCGACGCCATGCCGAAGCTCTCCTTGTAGAGCCGGCCGGTGCCGTCGTCGTGCAGGTCGCCGGGGGACTCGTACGTCCCTGCGAACCACGAGCCGATCATCACCTGCGAGGCGCCCGCGGCGAGCGCGAGGGCGACGTCGCGCGGGTGGCGCACGCCGCCGTCGGCCCAGACGTGCTTGCCGAGCTCGCGCGCCGCCGCGGCGCACTCGAGGACGGCGGAGAACTGCGGGCGCCCGACGGCGGTCATCATGCGCGTCGTGCACATCGCGCCCGGGCCGACGCCCACCTTGACGATGTCGGCGCCCGCGGCGACGAGGTCGCGCACGCCGTCGGCCGTGACGACGTTGCCCGCGACGACGGGGACGTCCGGACCGACCGAGCGCACGGCGTCGAGCGCCTGGAGCATCTTGGCCTGGTGCCCGTGCGCCGTGTCGACGACGAGCACGTCGACGCCGGCCGCCAGGAGCTCCTTGGCCTTGGCCGCGACGTCGCCGTTGATCCCGACCGCGGCACCGACGCGGAGGCGGCCCGCGGCGTCGAGCGCGGGCGGGTAGACGGACGAGCGCAGCGCGCCCTTGCGCGTGAGGACGCCGACGAGCGCCCCGTCGCGCGTCACGGGCGCGACCTTGAGGCGCGCGGCGTGGAGCTGGTCGTAGGCGGCCTCCAGCCCCGCGCGGCCGCCGTCGAGGACGGAGGCGTCGAGGACCAGGGGATGGGTGGTCATGACCTGGTGGACCTGGGTGAAGCGGTCGACGTCGGCGCAGTCGGCCTCCGTGACCACGCCGACGGGCCGCCCGCCGTCCACGACGACCGCGGCGCCGTGCGCGCGCTTGCCGATGAGCGTCAGGGCCGTGTGGACGGTGTCGTGCGGGCCGACGACGACGGGCGTCTCGATGACGGGGTCCTTGGACTTCACGTCGGCGACCACGTCGGCGACGACGTCGGTCGGCACGTCCTGCGGGATGATCGCGACGCCGCCGCGGCGCGAGACCGTCTCCGCCATGCGCCGGCCGGCGACGGCGGTCATGTTCGCGACGACGACGGGGATCGTGGTCCCCGTCCCGTCCGCGGAGGAGAGGTCGACGTCGAAGCGCGAGGTGACCTCCGAGCGCGACGGGACGAGGAACACGTCGCCGTAGGTGAGGTCGGTCGCGGGAGTCTGTCCGGGCAGGAAGCGCATGCCTCCATCCTACGAGGTCGCAGACCTTCGATGTCCGCAGGGCGGAAGTGACATTCCATGCGCGGGCGGTTCGTGCGTCCGGCGCCGGAGTGTGCGTCAATGACGTGAAGGTCCCGTCGCCCGGCGCACCGCTGCGCAGGTCACCTGCCCGGACGGCCTAGAGTTGTCGGGCTGGTCGCACGGGAACGGAACGGAGCATCTGCATGAGCCTGCTTGGCACGATCACCTCGCCCGAGGACGTGCAACGGCTGACCCTCGAGCAGACGCAGGAGCTCGCCGGCGAGATCCGTGCGTTCCTCGTCGACTCCGTCTCCCGCACCGGGGGACACCTCGGCCCGAACCTGGGGGTCGTCGAGCTCACGATCGCCATGCACCGCGTCTTCTCGTCGCCGACGGACACGTTCGTGTTCGACACGGGGCACCAGTCCTACGTGCACAAGCTCCTCACCGGGCGCCAGGACTTCTCGGCGCTGCGCAAGCAGGGCGGCCTGTCCGGGTACCCGTCGCGGGCCGAGTCCGACCACGACGTCGTCGAGAACTCGCACGCGTCGACCGCACTCTCGTGGGGCGACGGCATCGCGAAGGCGAACGTCGTGCGCGGCCTCACCGACCGGCACGTCGTCGCGGTCATCGGCGACGGCGCCCTCACCGGCGGCATGGCCTGGGAGGCGCTGAACAACATCGCCGAGTCCCAGGACCGGCGCCTCGTCGTCGTGGTCAACGACAACGGCCGCTCCTACTCGCCCACGATCGGCGGGCTCGCGCACCACCTGTCGACGCTGCGCACCACGCACGGCTACGAGAGCTTCCTCCAGTGGGGCAAGCGCACCCTCAACCGGTCCGGCGCGCCGGGTCGGTTCGCGTACGAGTGGCTGCACGGCCTGAAGAAGGGCCTCAAGGACGTCGTCGCCCCGCAGGGGATGTTCGAGGACCTCGGCATCAAGTACGTCGGCCCGGTCGACGGCCACGACGTCGAGGCCATGGAGCACGCGCTGCGCCGGGCCAAGGCCTACGGGGCGCCCGTGATCGTGCACGCGATCACCGAGAAGGGCCGCGGGTACACGCCCGCCGAGCAGGACGTCGCCGACCGCTTCCACGCCGTCGGGAAGATCCACCCCGAGACCGGGCTCCCGGTCGCGCCGTCGCGCTTCGGCTGGACGAGCGTCTTCGCGGACGAGATCGTCCAGATCGGCCGCCGCCGGTCCGACGTCGTCGCGATCACCGCGGCCATGCTCGAGCCGGTCGGCCTCAAGCCGTTCGCGCAGGCGTTCCCCGAGCGCACGTTCGACGTCGGGATCGCCGAGCAGCACGCCGCCACGTCCGCCGCGGGCATGGCGTTCGCGGGCCTGCACCCTGTCGTCGCCGTCTACGCGACGTTCCTCAACCGCGCGTTCGACCAGGTCCTCATGGACGTCGCCCTGCACAAGGCGGGCGTGACGTTCGTCCTCGACCGCGCGGGCATCACGGGCGACGACGGCGCGAGCCACAACGGCATGTGGGACATGGCGATGCTGCGCATCGTGCCCGGTCTGCGGCTCGCCGCGCCGCGCGACGAGGAGACGCTGCGGACGGCGCTGCGCGAGTCCGTGGACGTGGACGACGCGCCCACGGTCGTGCGCTACCCCAAGGGGGCGCTCGGCGACCCGCTGCCCGCCGTCGACACCGTGGACGGCGTGGACCTGCTCGCGGTGCCGGGCGAGGCGCCGACGACCGCTCCGGAGGGCTCCGGCCCCCGCGCTCGGGTCCTGCTCGTCGGCCCCGGTTCCATGGCGCGGGTCGCGCTCGACGCGGCGGAGTCGCTCACGGCCCACGGGGTCGACGTCACCGTCGCGTCCCCGACGTGGGTCCTGCCGGTGCCGAGCGCGCTCGTCAAGCTCGCGGGCGAGCACGACCTCGTGGTGAGCATCGAGGACGGCGTCGCCGACGGCGGCGTGGGCGCCCTCCTCGCGCAGCGCTCGCTCGAGGGCGGCGTCCGCACACCGGTGCACGCGCTCGGGCTGCCCGCCCAGTTCCTGGACCACGCGACCCGGGACCAGGTCGCGTCGGCCAACCGGCTCACGTCGGCCGACGTCGCGCGCGACGTGCTGGACGCGCTCGCGGAGCTCACGCGCGGCTGAGCCGTCGGCGTCGGGGCGCCTGCCGCGGACGCCCCGGCGGCGCCCGGGTCGTCCGCGCTAGGGTCCGGGCGTGATCTGGCTCCTGGACCTCGACAACACGCTCGTCGGCCGCGACGACGCGTTCGCCGCCTGGGCGGCCGACGCGGTCGCGCGCGCCGGGCGCGACGCCTCCGACCTCGCCGCGATCGTCGCCGCCGACCAGGGCGGCTTCGCGGTCAAGGCCGACGTGGCGCGCGTGATCGTCGACCGCCTCGGCTGGGACGGCGACCTGCCCGCCGCGGTCGACCGCTTCCGCGCCGGGATCCTCGACCACGTCCGCGCGTACGACGGCGTGCTCGACCTGCTCGACGCGCTGCGTGCCGACGGCGACGTGGTCGTCGTGGTGACGAACGGGACGTCCGCGCAGCAGCGCGGCAAGCTCGCCCGGTGCGGGGTCGGGGCGCACGTCGACGCCGTCGTCGTGTCCGGCGAGGAGGGCGTGGACAAGCCGGACCCGCGGCTCCTGGAGATCGCGCTCGAGCGGGTCGGCGCGACGGACGCCGACCGCGCACAGGTCTGGATGGTCGGGGACGCGGCGCACGCCGACGTCGCCGCCGGGCGGGCCGCCGGCACGCGCACCGGCTGGGTCTCCCACGGGCGCGCATGGACGGACGGGCCGCTGCCGGACGTCCTGGGGGCGACCGTGCACGACGTCGTCGCCCGCGCCCGCGAAGCGGCCCTCACCGCGCCGTAGCGAGCGTCGGGCGCACGGCCGCCGGCGCGCCGCCGGGCATGGACGTCAGGAGTGCGTGACCTCGACGGCCTGCTCGACGACGGCACGCAGGTCCCCACCGGCCGCCGCGTGCCACGCGCGCTGGCGCTGGGCACCGTTCCCGCCCGACCAGAGCCGTCCGAGGAGCTCCGTCACGGCATCGAGGTCACCCGCGTCGACCAGCGCGTCCCGCACGTGCGCGACGAGCAGCCCGACGACGTCGTGCGCCGGGGCGGGGCGCCACGTGAGCGGCGAGACCAGGTCCTCCTCGAGGCCCGAGCGCCCGGCGCGCCACGACGCGGTCCGCAGGATCTCGGGGCGGAGCTCCGGGGGCGCGACGCCGTCCGCGGCCTCGCGTGCCGCCGTCTCGACGAGGCCGCGGCTGAGGGCCGCGAGGAGCGTCGCCGTGTCGGGGTCGAGGCACACGTCGGCGACGCGGATCTCGACCGTCGGGTAGCGCGACGACAGCCGGGCGTCGAAGTAGACCATGTTCTCGTCGAGGATCGTGCCGGTCGCGACCAGGGTGTCGACCGCGTCGCGGTACGCCTCGGGCGAGCCGAACGCCCGGGTCGGCCCCGACGTGGGCCAGCGGGACCAGACCTGGGACCGGAAGCTCGCGTACCCGCTGTCCTGGCCCTGCCAGAACGGGGAGTTGGTGCTCAGCGCGAGGAGCGTGGAGAGCCACGGCCCGATGCGGTCGAGGACCGCGACGCCCTCGGTGTCGTCCGCGACGGCGACGTGCACGTGGCACCCGCTCGTGAGCTGCTCGCGCGCCGTGAGCCCGAACGCGGCGCGGGCCTCGAGGTAGCGCAGCCGGGAGACGGTGGTGCCCTCGAAGGGCAGCGGCGAGGTGGAGAGCGCGGCGACCCGGGCGCCGACGCGGTCCGCGGCCTCCTGGGCACGCTGCCGGCCCGCGCGGATCTCCGTCGCGAGGTCGTCGAGCTCGCGCCGCGGGTGGGTCGCGGTCTCGAGCTGCTCCTCCATGAACTCCGACTCGAGCGAACCGGTCCCGCCGCCCTTGTCGTCGGTGCCCGACGCCTCCAGGGCCTCCGCGGCCCGGGCGACCGGGTGGCCGTCGTCGCCGACGAGCAGGAACTCTTCCTCGACCCCTACGGTGCGCTTCACCCGGGCAGTCTCACACGGAAGCCGGGAGCACGTCCGGCGAGGGTGTGACGTGCGTCCGTGTCGTGCGTCACGGGTGCGTGCGTCCGCGGTCGCCACCGGGTTCCGCGTGCTTGTGAAGGTCATCACAAGGGGCGGTCGCGCCGAGGAGCGGAGGGCGAGGAAACCGCGAGATCCTGCGGTTCCTGCGGGGTCCCGTCCGGCTCGGGACCTAGGTCCCCGGACACCTCGAAACTCCTCCGTGAGGAGCGCCGTGAACCTAGCCTGGAGGTGGCGAAGGAGCCCGTCGACCTCGACCGAGGGCCTCCACCCGGGGCCCGGGGAGACCGGCGGGTCCGGCCGGCGCGCGGACCCGCGCGTCAGGCACGAGGGAGGTCCAGATGACCAGCGTTTCCGAGGCACCCGGCACGACGAGCGGCGGCCGTGCGGTGGAGGGCAGCGTCGACCCGCAGCACGACACCGCGCACGTCCCCGCGTGGGAGGGCTTCACCGACGGCCCGTGGCGCGACACGGTCGACGTGCGCGACTTCATCCAGCGCAACTACCGCCCGTACACGGGCGACGCGTCGTTCCTCGCCGGACCCACGGAGCGCACGACGGGCATCTGGAGCACGCTGTCCGCCATGTTCCCGGAGGAGCGGGAGATGGGGATCTACGACGTCGACACCCACACGCCCGCCGGCATCACGGCGCACGCGCCCGGCTACATCGACAAGGCGCACGAGGTGATCGTCGGCCTCCAGACCGACGCGCCGCTCAAGCGCGCGATCATGCCGAACGGCGGCTGGCGCATGGTCGAGGGCGCGCTGCAGACCTACGGCTACGAGGTCGACGAGACCCTGAAGAAGGTCTTCACCGAGTACCGCAAGACGCACAACCAGGGCGTGTTCGACGTCTACCCGCCGAACGTGCGCGCGGCCCGCAGCTCGCACATCATCACCGGCCTGCCCGACGCCTACGGCCGCGGCCGGATCATCGGCGACTACCGCCGCGTCGCGCTCTACGGGGTGGACGCGCTGATCGCCGCGAAGAAGCTCGACAAGCTCGGCCTCGACACGCAGCCGTTCAGCGAGAAGGTCGTGCGCGAGCGCGAGGAGCACGCCGAGCAGATCCGCGCGCTCGGCGAGCTCAAGGAGATGGCGGCCGAGTACGGCTACGACATCTCCGGCCCGGCGACGTCGGCGCGCGAGGCCGTGCAGTGGCTCTACTTCGCCTACCTCGCCGCGGTGAAGGAGCAGAACGGCGCCGCGATGTCGCTCGGGCGCACGTCGACGTTCCTCGACGTGTTCATCGACCGCGACCTCGAGGCCGGCCGCATCACGGAGTCCGAGGCGCAGGAGATCATCGACGACTTCGTCATCAAGCTGCGCATCGTCCGGTTCCTGCGCACGCCCGAGTACGACGCGCTGTTCTCCGGCGACCCGACCTGGGTCACCGAGACCATCGGCGGCATGGGCGAGGACGGGCGGCCGCTCGTCACCAAGAACTCGTTCCGCTTCCTCCAGACCCTGTACAACCTCGGCCCGGCTCCCGAGCCGAACATGACGGTCTTCTGGAGCCCCGAGCTGCCGCAAGGGTTCAAGGACTACTGCGCGCAGGTCTCGATCGACACCTCCGCCGTGCAGTACGAGTCGGACGAGCTCATCCGTGCGGCCTGGGGCGACGACGCGGCGATCGCGTGCTGCGTGTCCCCGATGCAGGTCGGCAAGCAGATGCAGTTCTTCGGCGCGCGCGTGAACCTCGCCAAGACGCTCCTCTACGCGATCAACGGCGGGCGCGACGAGATCTCCGGCAAGCAGGTCTCGCCGGTGGCAGCGCCGGTCGAGGGCGACGTGCTCGACTTCGACGACGTCATGGCGAAGTTCGACGCGACGATGGACTGGCTCGCCGAGACCTACGTCGAGGCGCTCAACTGCATCCACTGGTCGCACGACAAGTACGCGTACGAGCGCATCGAGATGGCGCTGCACGACAAGGACGTGCTGCGGACCATGGCGTGCGGCATCGCGGGCCTGTCGGTCGCGGCGGACTCGCTCTCCGCGATCAAGCACGCGAAGGTCTCCGTCGTCCGCGACGAGCGCGGCCTCGTCGTCGACTACGTGACCGAGGGCGAGTACCCCACGTACGGCAACGACGACGACCGGGCCGACGCGATCGCCGTCGACCTCGTCGAGCGGTTCATGGCGAAGGTGCGCACGCACCCGACCTACCGCGACGCGGTGCCGACGCAGTCGGTCCTGACCATCACGTCGAACGTCGTGTACGGCAAGGCGACGGGCAACACGCCCGACGGCCGCCGCGCCGGCGAGCCGTTCGCCCCGGGCGCCAACCCGATGAACGGCCGCGACACCCACGGCATGCTCGCCTCGGCGCTCTCGGTGGCCAAGCTCCCGTACGACGAGGCGCAGGACGGCATCTCGCTGACCAACACGGTCGTGCCGAGCGGCCTCGGGCGCACCCAGGAGGAGCAGGTCACCAACCTCGCCGGCCTCCTGGACGCCTACGTCGGGTCGAACGGGTACCACATGAACGTCAACGTGCTGAACCGCGAGACGCTCCTGGACGCGATGGACCACCCGGAGAACTACCCGCAGCTGACGATCCGCGTGTCCGGGTACGCGGTGAACTTCGTCCGCCTCACGCGCGAGCAGCAGCTCGACGTGCTCTCGCGCACCTTCCACGGCGCGCTCTGAGGAGTCCCACGATGACCGTCACCCTTCCCGCCCCCGCCGTCCGCCCGCAGCGCGGGTGCGGCGTCGCCGGGGGCACCCTGCCCGACGACGCCACGCGCCTCGACGTCCCGGGCGCGGCGACGACGACGGGCGAGCCCGCGGCGTCGGGCACCCCGGTGGGCCACGCCCGCCGGGCGGGCGCGGGCCTGGACGGGCTGACGGTCGCGGACGTGGACCGGGCCGACAAGCTCGCGGCGATGCGCGCGGGCGAGCTCGGCTCGGTCCACTCCTGGGAGCTCGTCACCGCCGTGGACGGCCCGGGGACCCGGCTCACGGTGTTCCTCAACGGGTGCCCGCTGCGGTGCCTGTACTGCCACAACCCCGACACGTTCGCCATGAAGGACGGCAGGCCCGTCACGGCGGACGAGCTCCTGGGGCGGGTCAAGCGCTACCTGCCGGTGTTCCGGGCCACGCACGGGGGGCTCACGCTCTCCGGCGGCGAGGTGCTCATGCAGCCCGCGTTCGCGGCCCGGATCCTGCGCGGCGCGAAGGCGATGGACGTGCACACCGCGCTCGACACGTCCGGATTCCTCGGTGTCAACGCGACCGACGCGATGCTCGACGACACGGACCTCGTGCTGCTCGACGTGAAGTCCGGCGACCCCGACACCTACAAGAAGGTCACCAGCCGCGACCTCGAGCCGACCCTGCGGTTCGGGCGCCGGATCGCCGAGAACGGCCTCACCGGGCACGCGCCCGAGGTGTGGGTGCGGTTCGTCCTCGTCCCGGGCCTCACCGACGACGTGGACAACGTCGAGAAGGTCGCGCAGTACGCGGCCTCGCTCAACGCGATCCGCCCCGGCACGGTGACGCGCGTCGAGGTGCTGCCCTTCCACCAGATGGGCCGCGACAAGTGGGACGCCCTCGGGCGCACCTACGAGCTCGACGACACGCCCGCGCCGTCTCCGGAGCTCACGGAGCGCGTGCGCGACCAGTTCCGCGCCCACGGCCTGACGACGTACTGACCTGACGAGCACCGACGAGCGCTCGCTCGGCGAGACGTGAGAAGTGGCCCCGGACCGACCTGGTCCTGGGGCCACTTCTCATGTCTCGCGGGGACGGTGCACCGAGCGGGGGCAGGTCGTAGGGTGCGGGGGTGCCCGCAGCGACCGTCGACGCCCACGACCCTCGATGGACCGAGACCGGCAGGCGGTGGACCGAGCGCGTCGCCGGCGCCCTGGCCGACCTCGCGAGCCGTGACGGCGCCGACCCGGTCGTGGTGGAGCACATCGGGTCGACAGCGGTCCCCGGGCTCGCCGCGAAGCCGATCATCGACCTCCAGGTGCGCACGACGCCGCTGCCCTCGGAAGCGGCGCTGGCGGGGGCGCTCGGGCCGCTCGGGTTCTCGATCGAGCGCGGGGCGCGCCCGGACTCCCCGGGCGTCTACCGGGACAACCCGCGCCCGGGCGCCGACCCGGACCCGGAGAAGTACCGCAAGCGGCTGCTCACCCGCCCCGGCGTCGGCGCCGAGCCGCCCGTGATCCTGCACGTCCGCCGCCTCGACTCGCCGTTCGCCGCGTACGTGGTCGCGTTCCGCGACTGGCTGCGCGCCGTCCCCACCGAGGCCGCGGCCTACGAGGCGACCAAGCGGAGCCTCGCCGCGCGGCACGCAGACGCCGACGACTACGACGACTACACGCGCGACAAGACGGCGTTCCTCGACGCGGCCCAGGCCCGGATGGAGCGCTGGCTCGCCGAGCGCGCCGCCAGCGTCGGCGTCCTGCAGGGATGACCGGTCCTGGCGCGCGGCCCGACGTCGCCACCGCGCGGAGCGTCGTCGCGGAGGCGGACGGCCTCGCCGGGCTGCTCGCGGCGCTCGCCGCGGCACCCGGGGCGGCGCGCGAGCAGGTACGTGGCGCGTTCGGCGACAGCCGCGAGGAGAAGGTCCTCGCCCGGCTCGACACCGTGGACGTCGCGTCGCTGCGCGACGTGACGCGCGAACGCCTGCGGCTCGGGGCGCTCGCGGACGCGGGCGTGCGCACCGTGGGGGAGGTCGCGCGGCTCGGGCGCGACGGCCTCGAGAAGCTGCCCGAGATCGGCCCGCAGACAGCGACGCACCTGCTCGCCGCCGCCGAGCAGGTGGCGCGCGCCGTGCGCGAGAGCCTGCGCTTCCGGATCGACCTCACGCCGACGGACCCGGTCGCGACCGCGCTCGTCCAGGCGCTGCACACGCTCGACCAGGCCGACGGCACCATCGCCCGGTACGGCGACCAGGTGCGCGCCGCGCTCGCGGAGCACGACCGCGTGCGCGACGACGCGCTCGTCGCCGCGAGCGGACCGCGCCGGCTGCTCGCGTGGGGAGAGCGGCGCCGTCGGGCGTTCGCGGGGGTGGCGACGCTCGCCGGGCTCGTGGAGCGGGCCCGGGTGACGGGGCTGGCCGAGGAAGCCCGCCGCGTCACCGCGCTGCTCACGGAGCCTGCGCGCCCGTACGACGTCTGGGCGGACTTCCGGCGCCGGTCCGCGGCGTACTACGCGCTGCTCGACGGCGTCGCCCCCACCGGCCGCGACGTCGCCGCCGCGGCCGGGCACCTGCCCGCCGAGCTCGTCGACCGCGTCCAGACGCAGGCGCTCGACGAGTCGCTGCTGCGGGTCTCGCTGCGCGGGTACCAGGCTTTCGGGGCGCGCTTCGCGCTCGCGCAGCGGCGCGTCGTCCTCGGCGACGAGATGGGGCTCGGAAAGACCGTGCAGGCGATCGCCGTCGTCGCGCACCTCCTCGCGCGCGGCGCGACGCACGCGCTCGTCGTGTGCCCGGCGAGCGTGCTGGAGAACTGGGTGCGCGAGGTGCGCGCGCACGCGGACGTCGCCGTGCACGCCGTCCACGGCGAGGACCGCGACGACGCGGCGGAGGCGTGGCGTGCGTCCGGCGGTGTCGCCGTCGTGACGTTCGCGGGCCTGCGCCGCGCCGGGACCGCGGCCTTCGCGACGGGCGGGTCCGCCGGCCCCGCCGTGCTCGTCGTGGACGAGGCGCACTACGTGAAGAACCCGCTCGCGAAGCGGTCGGTGGCCGTCGCGGCCCTCGCCCAGGCGACCGAGCACGTGCTGCTGCTCACCGGCACGCCCATGGAGAACCGGGTCGAGGAGTTCCGCACCCTCCTGGGCTACCTCCAGCCCGAGCTCGCGGCACGCCTCGACGCCGCGCACGGCGCCGCCGGTCCGGACGCGTTCCGGCACGCCGTCGCGCCCGCCTACCTGCGACGCAACGCCGAGGACGTGCTCGAGGAGCTGCCCGAGCTCGTGCAGGTCGACGAGTGGGAGCGGCTCGGTGCGGTCGACGGCGCCGCGTACCGCGAGGCGGTCGCGGCGGGGTCGTTCATGGCGATGCGGCGGGCGGCGTTCGCCGTCGAGCACCCCGAGGACTCGGCGAAGCTGCGCCGGCTCGTGGAGCTCGCGCGCGAGGCGGCCGAGAACGGGCGCAAGGTCGTGGTGTTCTCGTACTTCCGGGACGTCGTCGACGTCGTCGTGCGCGCGCTCGGCGACCTCGCGCTCGCTCCGCTGACCGGCTCGGTGCCTGCGCGCACGCGCCAGACGATCGTCGACGACTTCACCGCGGCCGGGTCACCCCGCGTGCTCGTGAGCCAGATCGACGTCGGGGGAGTGGGCCTCAACCTCCAGGCCGCCTCCGTGGTGATCCTGTGCGAGCCCCAGACGAAGCCCACGACGGAGGCGCAGGCCGTCGCGCGCGCCCACCGCATGGGGCAGGTCGAGACGGTCCAGGTGCACCGTCTGCTCACGGTCGACAGCGTCGACGAGCACCTCGTGCGCCTGCTCGGGACGAAGGCCCGGCTGTTCGACGCGTACGCGCGCCGCAGCGCGCTCGCGGAGGAGGTCGCGGGTGCGGTCGACGTGTCCGAGGCGTCGCTCGCGCGCGCCGTGGTCGATGCCGAGCGGGCACGGCTCTTCGTCGACCCGGCCGTCACGTCCGTCGAGGACGCCGTCGTCGAGGACGCCATCGTCGAGAACTGAGCGACCGTCCGGGCGCGGTCCCGGGAGGACGCGGCGGCGAACCCCTCGGACGAATGCCCTTGTCCGGGCGACGCGCGTCCGTGAGGATCGCACGATGACCGACGACGCCCGGACGCCCGCCCTCACCGACGTCGACCTGTGGCCGCTCGCCGGGCTGCGCGTGCGGTGCGGTGACCTCACCCTGCGCGCCCTCGACGACGACCTCCTGCTGGACCTCGCCAGGCTCGCGGCGGACGGTGTGCACGCCCCGGACGCGATGCCGTTCACGACGCCCTGGACCCGCGGGACGCCGCTGGAGGTCGCGCGCAGCGTCCTCGCGTACCAGTGGAGCGCGCGCGCCTCGGTCTCGCCGGAGCGCTTCGCGATCGAGCTCGCGGTCGTCCGGGCGCGCCCCGACGCGGACGGCGGCGACGAGGTGCTGGGCGTCCAGGCGCTCATGGCGACGGACTTCGCGGTGACCCGCGTCGTCGAGACGGGCTCGTGGCTCGGTCGGCGTCACCAGGGCCACGGCGTCGGCCGCCGGATGCGACACGCCGCGCTCCACCTCGCGTTCGCGGGCCTCGGCGCCGAGTCGGCCGTGACGACCGCGTTCGCGGACAACGCCGCCTCGAACGGCGTCACGCGCGCGATCGGCTACGCGCCGGACGGCGTCGTCGTGGTCGCGCGCGAGGGGAAGGCGGCCGTGTCTCAGCGATACCGCATCGTGCGGGAGGCGTGGGAGGCGCGGACCGACCGCCCTGCGGTCTCGATCGAGGGCCTCGGGCCGGTGCGCGTCCAGCTCGGCCTGGACGCGCCGGCGGGCGCCTGACGGCCTAGCGTCTGTCGTATGACCGACGACGCCGGCACCTCCGCGACCCCCGCCCCGCCCCTGACCCCGCTGCCCGAGGACTGGTCCACGGCGCTCGCCGTCGTCGCCCATCCCGACGACATGGAGTTCGGCGCCGCTGCGGCGGTCGCGCGGTGGACGGGCCAGGGCAAGCGGGTCGTGTACTGCATGGTGACGAGCGGCGAGGCCGGCATCGACGGCATGGACCCCGACGAGGCGCGGCGCGTGCGCGAGGCGGAGCAGATCGAGTCCGGGCGGATCGTCGGCGTCGAGGAGGTCGAGTTCCTCGGGCTGCCGGACGGCGTGCTCGAGTACGGGCTGCCGCTGCGGCGGGCGATCGCGGGAGCGGTCCGGCGCCACCGGCCCGACGTCGTCATCACCGGGAACTACCGCGAGACGTTCCCCGGCGGGATGCTCAACCAGGCGGACCACGTCGCGACGGGGCGGGCCGTCGTGGACGCCGTGCGCGACGCGGGGAACCGGTGGGTGTTCCGCGAGCAGGTCGAGACGGACGGGATCGAGCCCTGGGGCGGCGTGCGTCAGGTCTGGGTCGCGGCCTCGCCCGACGCCGCGCACGGCGTCGACGTGAGCGCGACCTTCGACGCGGGCGTCGCGTCGCTGCGCGCGCACGCCGCCTACCTCGACGGCCTCGGCTGGGCGGACTTCGACCCAGCCGCGTTCCTCGCGTCCATGAGCGCGCCCACGGGCGAGCGCATGGGCGTCGCGCACGCCGTCGCGTTCGAGGTCCTGCGCATGGGCTGGGAGGACTGACTCAGACCGGGTCGGGCTGGTCCTCGATCTCGACGACCTTCAGCTCGGGCGTGAACCCGAACAGCGCACCGTCGCGCGAGCCGACCCACCACTTCCCGCACATCGCGGTCGCGGACTGCTCGGTGCCCTCCTCCCACCACGACGCCTCGAGCGTCGCCGTCGTGCGGTAGTCGGCGGCGGTCAGCTCGCCACGCTCGGGCCGAGGCTCCAGCGGGTGCCGCGCCGAGACGGGGGTGCAGCTCTCGGGCAGCGCGCCGAGGTCGGCCGTCATCGTGAGGATCCGCTCGTCGCCCGTCGTGCGGACCACCTCGCGCACGTCGGTGGCGGAGTCGGGGACCCAGTCGGGGAGCACCGCGTCGGCCTTGCCGGCCTTCCCGGTCGCGAACTCGTACGTCTTCGTGTGGCCCGCGCGGTTCTCGGCGATCGCCTCGCCGATGCTGCCGCACGCGGACAGCAGGAGGGCTGCGCCCGCGGCGAGCGTGAGGGCGCCGAGCACCCGGCGCTCGGTCGTGCCGCGCGGGGTCATGGTCAGGGGAAGGTCGGTCGCGGGCTGGGCAGGGGTGCGGTTCGTCATGCCCACGACGCTACGGAGCGCGCGACGGCGACGGATCGGGCCGCGAGCGGAACCTGCGCGTGGTCGTCGTACGACCACGGGAGGGCGCTCGCGGCCCGGTGTCCGACCCCGGTCGGTCAGGCGCGCGACGCGGCGGGGACGTTCGCGACGCCGTCGGGCAGGAACCGGTGGCCCAGGACCTTCTCGCTGTACCCCGTGCGGTCGAGGTACGGCGTGATGCCGCCGAGGTGGAAGCCCCACCCCGCGCCGAGGATCATGCAGAGGTCGATCTGGGACGGGCTCGCGACCACGCCCTCGTCGAGCATGAGCCCGATCTCCTGCGTGAGCGCCGTGAGCACGGAGTCGAGGACACCGGCCTCGTCGAGCGCACCCGGGCCGCCCGCCTCGCCGGTCCCGAAGACCCGCTGGATCGCCGGGTCGACGGGCTTGGGCAGGCCCTTCGGCGCGTCGAGGACGACGGGGATCTGCTCGTCGACGATGCGCTGGAGGCCGGGGGACTCGGGGAACCGCTCGCCCAGGTCCTCGCGGAGCGACGTGAGGACGTGCAGGCCGACGGCCGGGCCGACGAGGTCGAACAGCGCGAACGGCGGCATCGGCAGGCCGAGCGGCGCCACGGCGCGGTCCGCGACCTCGACCGACGTGCCGTTCTCGACCGCCTCGACGATCTTGCCCATGAGCAGGATGAGCAGGCGGTTGACGACGAACCCCGGCCGGTCGGCGACGAGCACGGCCGTCTTGCGCAGCTTCTTCGTCATGGCGAACGCCGTGGCGAGCGCGGCGTCGTCGGTCTTGGCCGCCTGGATGATCTCGACGAGCGGCATCTGCGCGACGGGGTTGAAGAAGTGCATCCCGACCACGCGCTCGGGGTGCTGGAGGTCGGCCGCCATCTCCGTGATCGACAGCGCGGACGTGTTGGTCAGCAGCACGGCCTCGGGCGAGAGGACGCCCTCGAGCTCGGCGAAGACCTTCTTCTTGAGCCCGAGGATCTCCGTGACCGCCTCGATGACGACGTCGCAGCCCGCGAAGTCGCCGAGCTCGGTCGTGCCGTGCACGGAGCCGACGATGCGCGCGCCCGTGTCCGCGGACATGCGGCCCGAGCCGACGAGCTTCTCGACCGTAGCGCGCACGTAGCCGAGGCCCTTGTCGACGCGCTCCTGGTCGAGGTCGCGCATGACGACCGGCACCTGGAGGCGCTGGGCGAACAGGAGCGCGATCTGCGCGGCCATGAGGCCGGCCCCGACGATCCCGACGCGGGTGACGGGGCGGGCCAGCTTCGCGTCGGGCGCGCCCTGGGGTCGCTTGCCCTTCGAGACGAGCTGGAACGCGTAGACGCTCGCGCGCATCTCGTCGCTCATGATGAGGTCCGCGAGGGCCTCGTCCTCGGCGGCGAACGCCTCCTCGCGCGACGCGGTGCGCGCGGCCGCGACGAGGTCGAGCGCGCGGTACGGGGCCGGGCGCGAACCGGCGACGACGGCGTCGAGGCGCTGGCGCGTGCCCGCGACCACGGCGTCCCACACGGGCTGCGGGTCGAGCTCACGACGCTCGACGACGATCTCGCCGCGCAGCACGGCCTCGGCCCAGCGAAGCGACGACTCGAGGAAGTCGGGCGCCTCGAAGAGCGCGTCGACGAGCCCGATCTCGTAGGCCTCCGTGGCCTTGAACGGCTTGTTCGCGGCCGGGCGGGCGAGGATGACGTCCATGGCCTTCTCGACGCCCAGCAGGCGCGGCACGAGGTAGGCGCCGCCCCAGCCGGGGACGAGCCCGAGGCCGACCTCGGGCAGGGCGAGCGCGCCGGCGTCGGACGCCACGGTGCGGTAGGTGCAGTTGAGCGCGACCTCGAGGCCGCCGCCGAGCGCGACGCCGTTGACGAACGCGAACGTCGGCACGCCCATGTCCTGGAGCAGCGTGTAGGCGGCGTGCCCGGCCCGCCCGAGGGCGAGCGCGTCGTCGCGCACCTGGACGGCCGCGGCCTGCGTGAGGTCCGCGCCGGCGGCGAGGAAGTACGGCTTGCCCGTGATCGCGACGGCGACGATCTCGCCGTCCGCCGCCCGGCGGCGCAGCGCCTCGAGGGCCGTGTGCAGCTCGGCGAGGCCCTCGGGGCCGAGCGTCGTCGGCTTCGTGTGGTCGAGCCCGTTGTCGAGCGTGAGCAGGGCGAGCGTGCCCGTCCCGCCGGGGAGCGCGACGTCGCGCACGAGCGAGTGCGTCACGCGCTCGCCGGGCGAGGTCTCCTTCGTGGCGCCGTGCTCGGCGGGGGCGGAGGTCTGGGTGTCGGTGGGTGCGCTCATCGTCAGTTCTCCGCGGTCTCGAAGGTGTGGCCGGAGTAGTCGGCGTGGTGCGGGTTCTCCCAGATGACGGTGCCGCCCATGCCGAGCCCGACGCACATGGTCGTCAGGCCGTAGCGCACCTCGGGGTGCTGCTCGAACTGGCGCGCGAGCTGCGTCATGAGGCGCACGCCCGAGGACGCGAGGGGGTGACCCATGGCGATGGCCCCGCCGTACTGGTTCACGCGCTCGTCGTCGTCCGCGATGCCGAAGTGGTCGAGGAACGCGAGCACCTGGACGGCGAACGCCTCGTTGATCTCGAACAGGCCGATGTCGTCGATCGTCAGGCCGGCGGACGCGAGCGCGCGCTCGGTCGCCGGGACGGGGCCGATGCCCATGACCTCGGGGTCGACGCCCGCGTACGCGTACGCGACGAGGCGCATGCGCGCCGGCAGGCCGAGCTCGTCGGCGACGTCGCCCGCGGCGAGCAGGCACGCCGTCGCGCCGTCGGTCAGCGGCGAGGCGTTGCCCGCGGTGACCTTCCCGCCGGGGCGGAACGGAGTCTTGAGGTCCCGGATGGAGTCGACCGTCGTGCCGGGGCGGGGCAGCTCGTCGGCGGTGGCCAGGCCCCAGCCGAGCTCGGTCGACCGCGTCGCGACCGGCACGAGGTCGGGGGAGATGTCGCCGTTCGCGAGGGCCTTGGCGTACTTGGCCTGGCTCGCGACGGCGTACGCGTCGGCGCGCTCCTTGGTGAGGTGCGGGTACCGGTCGTGCAGGTTCTCGGCCGTCGCGCCCATGACGAGCGCGGACGAGTCGACGAGGCGCTCGGCGACGAACCGCGGGTTCGGGTCCGACCCCTCGCCCATGGGGTGGTGGCCCATGTGCTCGACGCCGCCCGCGACCACGACGTCCTGCGCGCCCACGGCGACGTTCGCCGCCGTCGTCGTGACCGCGGTCATCGCGCCCGCGCACATGCGGTCGATCGCGAAGCCGGGCACCGACTTGGGCAGCCCCGCGAGCACCGCGACGCTGCGGCCGAGGGTGAGGCCCTGGTCGCCGGTCTGCGTCGTTGCGGCGAGCGCGAGCTCGTCGATGCGCTCGGCGGGCAGCTCGGGGCGGCGGCGCAGGAGCTCGCGGATCGTCTTCACGGCGAGGTCGTCCGCGCGCGTCTCGGCGTAGATCCCGTCGGGGCGCGCCTTGCCGAACGGGCTGCGCACGCCCTCGACGAAGACGACGTCGCGGACGGGGCGGCGGCGCGCGGCCTGGGTGGGTGCCGAGGTGGGAGAGGGGGCCTCGTTGGCCACGGTCATGGCATCTCCATCCGATGCAGATGGTCGGGACGGCGGTGTCCGGGAGCGGCACCGCTCGGGGGTCGTACGTGCGATACACGCTACCGCGAGTATCGGTAAAGCACGAGACCGATGCTACGACATGAAGAGACCCGGTATCGCATCCTGCGATACCGGGTCTCTGGCGGCGGTCGAGCCGGGACGAGCGAGGGGTCAGCGGCTCCCGCGGAGCTTGCGCACGACCTTCTTCGCGGTGGGCAGGCCCTTGTTCCACGCGGAGTACCACATCGAGAACGGCACGTCGACGCTGTGCACGAGCTCGTCGTCGTGCTGGGCGAAGCTGCGCTTGAACTCGCTGATCCCGTCGTTGAGCAGCCCGTTCATGTCGTAGCGCACGAGGCCCGCGTCCTGGGCGAGCGTGATCGCGTGCCACTTCACGGGTGCGTTCGCGCGCAGCTTGCGCCCCGCGTCGTTGATGCCGCCGTAGAGCTCGAACGAGGTCGTCGCCGATGAGACGCACCACACGAACGACACGGGTGCGCCCTCGGAGAACGCGGCGACGAGCACCGAGTGCTCGCCGAGCTCGCGGTGGATCGCGAGGTAGTACTCGTCGTCGTGGAGCGCGAAGCCCGCGCGCTCGGCCGTCTCGTGGTAGACGTCGAGGACCTGGCGGACCTCCGCCTCGTCCGTCACGCGACGCACCTCGAGGCCCGTGCGGGCGGCCTTGCGGATGTCGTACCGCGTCGTCTTGCCCATGGCCTTCGTCAGCTCGTCCTGGGACTTCGTCAGGTCGAGGATCAGGGTGACCGGGTAGAGGATCGGGTTGGCCGCGGGCCGGGCGTCCGGGAGCGAGAGGTGGGTCCCGACCGGCCAGTCGGGCTCGATCGTGATGCCCACGCCGCCGACCGTCGTCTTGCACCACGCGACGACCGCCCGGGTCACGGCGTCGCGCGTCGCGTCGTCGCCCACGCCCGGTCCGGTGCCCCACGTGCCCGGTCCCGTGCCCGACGGCTCGACCGGCGCGATCACCGGGCCGCGCGGCACGTGGCACAGCGCCTTGAACTGCGCGGGGAGCGACCGGACGAGCACCTGCGCCATCCCGCGGACGCGGCCGTCGGCGTCCACCGCCTCCACGCGGTGCGGGGTCCACGCCCCCGTGGCCTTCACCTCGCCCCAGCCCCAGAGCTGGAGGGGGTGGCCGCCGAGCTCGTTCACCCGGGCGTCCCAGGAGGCGCGGTCGGTGACTGTCCGGATCGTCAGGTTCGCGTCGTGCACGCGGACGACCCTACCCGTTCGCTACGCCCGGTCGGTGCTCGCGAACGCCTCCGCGAGGGGCTCGGCGACGAGCGCCACCTGCCAGTCGCGCGCACCGCGCCCGTGCAGGAACGCGGCGATCCCCGCCGCGTCCAGCGGGTCCGGCGGCGTCCAGCACAGGCGCCGCAGCGCGTCGGGCTGGAGCACGTTCTCCACGGGGACCGCGAACCGCTCCGAGATCCCCTGCACGACGCCGCGCGCCGCGTCGAGCCGGGCCGCGGCGCCGGGGTCACGGTCGGCCCACGCGCGCGGCGGCGGCGGGGCGTCGGTGCGCGGCCCGCGCGTCGTCGGGAGGGCGCTCGCGGGCAGCGCGAGCGCGGTGTCGACCGCGCGCTGCCAGTACGCGGCCCGGCGGCGCGTGCCCTTGCCCGCGAACGGGGGAAGCTCGACGAGCTGGCCGGCCGTGCGGGGCAGCGCCTCCGCCGCGGCGACGATCGCACGGTCGGGCAGCACCCGGCCCGGAGCGATGTCCCGCGCGCGGGCGGTCGCGTCCCGGGCCTCCCACAGGCTCCGCACGACCGCCAGGCGGCGCGGGTCGCGCAGCGTGTGCGTGCCGGACGTGCGCCGCCACGGCTCGGGGCGTGGCGCCGGCGGTCCCGCGGTGCGCACGGCCTCGAACTCCTCCGCCGCCCACCCGGTCTTGCCCGCCTCGTCGAGCCGCTCGCCGAGCGCACGACGCAGCGGGACGAGCACCTCGACGTCGAGCGCGGCGTACCGCAGCCAGTCGTCGGGGAGCGGACGGGTCGACCAGTCGACCGCCGAGTGCTCCTTCGCGAGCCCCAGGCCGAGCACGTCCGCGACGACGGCCGCGAGGCCCACGCGCTCCATGCCGAGCAGCCGCGCCGCGAGCTCGGTGTCGAACACGCTCGCCGGGACCACGCCGTGCTCGGCGAGGCCCGGCAGGTCCTGCGACGCGGCGTGCAGCACCCACTCGGCGTCGCCGACGGCCTCGCGCAGCGGCGACAGGTCGGGCACCGCGACGGGGTCGACGAGCGCCGTCCCCGCGCCCTCGCGGCGGACCTGGACGAGGTAGGTGCGCTGACCGTAGCGGTAGCCCGACGCGCGCTCCGCGTCGGCGGCGACCGGACCGCTCGCGGCGGCGAACGCGTCGACGACGCGGGCGAAGGCCGCCGGGGTGTCGACGACGCGGCCGAGCCCGTCGGACGGCTCGGTGAGCGGCGTGACGACGGTCTGCGGCGTGCCGGTCGCCGGGGTCGGGTCGAGCGGCGAGGGTGCGGGTGCTGCGGTCGAGCTCATGGGCCCACGGTATTGCGTCGCGCGGGGGGTCGGGCACCGAGCGGCGTCACGCCGTCGGGCAGGGGCGGCAGCCCGGCGGCCGTGCACAGCAGCTGCGCCCAGGCCGCGAGGTGGTCACCGAGGTCCGCCGCACCGGCGCTCCCCGCGGGCACCGGGGTCCACGACGCGCGCATCTCCAGCTCCACGTCGTTGTGCTTCCCGGCGAGCGCGCCGAAGCTCTGCGAGAGGACGCGCGTCACCGTGCCGCCCTCCGCGCGCACGGCGGCACCCGTGTCGTGGAGCGCGTCCTCGAGCCACGTCCACGCGACCTCGGCGAGCATCTCCTCCGACGCCATCTCCGGCTCGAGCGTGGCGCGCACCATCGTCACCACGCGGAAGGTGCCCTGCCAGGCCTCCTGACCGTCGGGGTCGTGGAGCACGATGAACCGCCCCGACGCGAGGTCGGGGTCTTCGGAGCGCGCGGCCTCCACCTCGCCCGTGAGCGCGACCGACCACGGCGCGATCCGACGGGGGGCGGGTACCTCGCGCAGCGTGACCTCGGGTCGCAGCCGCCGCGCGCCGAGAGCGTCGAGGACGGCACGGAACGCCGGGGGAGCGTCGGTCCCGTGAGCAGTGATCACCCTCGGCACACTACGAGCCGACGGGACGAACCGGACGCGCGCCGCGCGGGTGTCATCGAATCGTGATCCCGACTTCGTCAAGAACGCTGCCGGTGACCGGATCGTGGCCGCTCGGGAGCGGTGCGGCGCACGAGGACTAGGCTGGCCGCGTATCCATCACCGGTGCACCCGGCCGCGCTCCCGCCCGGCCCGGTCCGGTTCCGCGCCCTCCCCGCGCGCAGCCGTCGTGCGCCGGGACCGACCCTCGAGGAGCAGGGAAGCAGATGTCAGCACGCGCACAGATCGGTGTGACCGGACTCGCCGTCATGGGTCGCAACCTGGCCCGCAACTTCGCCCGGCACGGCTACACGGTCGCGGTGCACAACCGCTCGTACGCCAAGACCGAGTCCCTGATCGCCGAGGCGGGCAGCGAGGGCGACTTCGTCCCGTCCGAGTCGATGGCCGACTTCGTCGCGTCGCTCGAGCGCCCGCGCAAGGTCGTCATCATGGTCAAGGCGGGCGCGGCCACCGACGCCGTCATCGACGAGCTCGTGCCGCTGCTGGAGGAGGGCGACATCGTCGTCGACGCCGGCAACGCGCACTTCCCCGACACGATCCGCCGGGAGAAGGCGCTCGCGGCCCAGGGCCTGCACTTCGTCGGCACCGGGGTCTCGGGCGGCGAGGAGGGCGCGCTCAACGGCCCGTCGATCATGCCCGGCGGCACGCGCGAGTCGTACCAGAGCCTCGGCCCGATCCTCGAGGACATCTCGGCGAAGGTCGACGGCGTGCCGTGCTGCACCTACGTCGGGCCCGACGGCGCCGGCCACTTCGTCAAGATGGTGCACAACGGCATCGAGTACGCCGACATGCAGCTCATCGCCGAGGCGTACGACCTGCTCAAGCAGGGCCTCGGCGCGTCCGCGCAGGAGATCGGCGAGATCTTCGCGCAGTGGAACACGGGCGACCTCGAGTCGTTCCTCATCGAGATCACCGCCGACGTGCTCCAGCACGTGGACGCGGAGACCGGCAAGGCGTTCGTCGACGTCGTGCTCGACCAGGCGGAGCAGAAGGGCACCGGCCGCTGGACGGTGCAGAACGGCCTCGACCTCGGCGTGCCGATCACGGGTATCGCCGAGGCGACGTTCGCCCGCGCGCTGTCCGGCTCGGTCCCGCAGCGCGAGGCGGGCCGTGCGGCGCTGCCCGCCGACGCGGCGGCGTGGGACGTGCAGGACCGCGAGGCGTTCGTCGAGGACGTGCGCCTCGCGCTCTACGCGTCCAAGGTCGTCGCGTACTCGCAGGGCTTCGACCAGATCGCGGCGGCGTCCGCCGAGTACGGCTGGGACATCGACCGCGGCGCGATGGCCCGCATCTGGCGTGGTGGCTGCATCATCCGCGCGCGCTTCCTCAACCGCATCACCGAGGCCTACGAGCGCGACGCGCAGCTACCGCTGCTCCTCGCGGACGAGTACTTCACCGGCGCGGTGGGCAACGGCCTCGCGGCCTGGCGCCGCGTGGTCTCGCAGGCCGCGCTGAACGGCGTCCCCACGCCGGCGTTCTCCTCGTCGCTCGCGTACTACGACGGCGTCCGGGCCGAGCGTCTGCCCGCCGCGCTCATCCAGGCGCAGCGCGACTTCTTCGGCGCGCACACCTACCGCCGCGTCGACAAGGCGGGCACGTTCCACACCGAGTGGTCGGGCGACCGGACCGAGTCCGACGCCTGACGGCTCACCACCGCACGCCCCGACGGCGGTCGTCGCGCTCCGGCGCGGCGGCCGCCGTCGGCGCGTGCGGCCCGTGTCCAGGCCCGGTCGCGCCCTGGGGGTGGGGCTGTCGGACGTCGGGTCCCGCCGACGTGGCAGGCTAGGCCCGGCGCCCCTCACGGGCCCCACCCCGACACCGACGACACGGAGAACGATGAGCCGCCACGCCCAGGACGCGACCGCGACGAGGATGCTCGCCGACCGGACGGGTACCGACCCGGCCGACTGGTTCCTCGTCTTCAAGACCCGCTACGGGATGGAGGTCGTGTTCCGTGCGCTCGCCGAGGCGCGCGGGGCGGGCGACGTGGTCACCCAGGTGTTCACGTGCTCGACGGCGGTCGACCCGGTCCTCGTCGCCGGGCTGCGGCCGGTCTACGCCGAGGTGTCCCCGGCGACGGTCGCGATCGACCCGGACCGGCTCGCCGTCGGGCCGGCCACTCGCGCCGTCGTGCTCCAGAACACGTTCGGCATCGTCGACGACGCGACCGCGCTCCGGCTGCGTGCCGCCGCGCGCTCCGTCGGCGCGCTCCTCGTCGAGGACAGCGCGCACTGCGTGACGCGCCTCGCGCGCGACACCGACGGGTCGCCCGTCGCGGACGTGTCGTTCCACTCGTTCGGCGTAGAGAAGATGCTCCCCACCCGGTTCGGGGGAGCCGTGTGGGTGAACCCCGCGCTCGACCCGGCGCTGCGCGCCGCGATCGTCTCCGCGCTCGACGCGCTGCCGGTCGTAGGAGCACGGCTCGACCTCGCCGCGCGCAGCTTCCGGACGCAGGTGCGCGTGCTCAACCGCCTCCCCGGCGGGGCGGCGGGGAAGGTCCGCGGCGCGCTCACCGCCGTCGGCGCGTACGAGCCGGCGATCGCCCCCGTCGAGAACCGGGGCGGCCTCGCGCACCCGCCGCAGCGGCCGTCGTCGTGGGTCACCGGCCGGATGGTCGACGCGCTGCGCTCGAGCGGCGACGTCGAGGCGCGCCGCGCCGACACGGTCGCGGAGTACGTGCGCGGGCTGTCCGACGTCGTCGAGGTGCCGGCCGGGATCGGCGAGCGCGCACCGCTGGTCCGGTTCCCCTTCTTCGCCCCCGACGCCGCGACCGCCGACCGGCTCGTGCGGGAGCTGACGGCCGCCGGGTTCTACGTCGGCAAGTGGTACCGGCCGGCGCTGTTCCCCGGCCCGGACGACCCGACGGTCTACGGGTACACGCCGGGAGACCCGGCGCTCGCGACGACCGAGGACCTCGTGGCGCGCGTCGTCAACCTGCCGACCACGGTCGGGGTCGCGACGGCGCGCCGGATCGTCGAGGCGGTGCGGTCGGCGCTGAGCTCCTGAGCCCCCCGACCAGGCGATCCTTGACGGCCGAACAGGCGGTCCGCGTCCGTCAGCGATCCGGGACGGACCGAGACCGCCTGGTCGGTGCCCGGTCGGCCGGGGTCACGCCGAGGGGCGCGAGCGCGCGAACTTCACGTAGTCGAGCGTGTGGCGCAGGTCGACGCGCCACACGTCGACCCGGCGGCGCAGGCTCCTGTCGGGCGCGTAGCGCAGCGTGTGCCAGACCCCGTGCTTGCGGGCCTTCTTCACGCGGTGGCGCAGCGACACCGGTACGAGCGCCCGGACGACCGGGTAGGGCACGTTGACCCACAGCCGCGCCTCCGACGTGACCTGCTCGGGCAGCTCGCGCCTGTGCACCAGGTCCTCGACGTAGCAGCGCGCGAGGTTGCCGCCGGCGGCCATCGTGTAGAAGCTCGCCGCGCCCTGGCGCAGGTTGACCTCGAGGATCTTGCTCGTGCCGGTGCGGCGGTCGTACATGACGTCGAGGTTCGCGGCGCCCACGTAGCCGAGGCTGTCGAGCAGGTGCCGGACCGACTCGGTGAGCTTGTCGTCCTTCATCGTCACGACGGCGTTGTAGTTGCCCACGAGCTTCGGGTCGTACTCACCGAGGACGATCTGGGCGGCGGACAGGAACCGCAGCCGGCCGTGCCGGTCGGAGTAGGTGTTGACCACGCGCATGACCGACTCGTCGCCCGCGAGGTACTCCTGCACGATGAGGTCGTCGGTGTAGCCCGCGGCGTAGATGCGGCGCGCGACGTCGCGCAGCTCGGCGGCGTCCTCGACCAGGTAGACCTTCTTCTTGCCCTCGAACTGCAGGCGCGGGTACGTGTCCGTGTCCGACGGCTTGAGGATGAGCGGGTACGGGAACGGCAGGTCGTCCCCGAAGCCCGGGGCGTCGACGTCGGAAGCCGTCGCGATCACGGTCTCCGGGTGCGGCACGCCCAGCTCGGCGCACGTGCGGTAGAAGTCGGTCTTGTTCATGAGCCGCGCCGCCAGCTCCTGGCCGACGAGCGGGATGACGTAGAGGTCCTCGAGCTCGGCCCGGTGCGCGATCACGACGTTCGTGTAGAACTCGATGTTCGCGATGAGCAGGCGCTTGCGGCCCGGGAACTCCTGGGCCAGCTCGCGCAGGACCGCGACGATGCGCTCGGGGTCGTCGAAGTCGCGGTACGTGCGCACGTCGACGATGCGGGAGTCCGCCGTCTCCCGCAGGGGGAAGCGGCCCAGAGCCAGCGTGCGGACGCCGTACGCCTCGTGCAACGACCTCGCGATGTTGTAGGTGTTGAGGTTGGTCCCCAGGACGATGGGGAGGAACTCGGCGTTGCCGTACGTCATCGCGGAGGGTCGTCCGTTTCTCTGTGTGGTCGGTGGGCGTCCGCCATCCTACGGGCCGGGTACGGCCGCGCCCGGGCCGACGCCCTCGCCCCCGACTCCCTCGCCCGTGGGGTCCTGACCGGCGCGGACGACGACGCCGTGCCCGGCCAGCACGCGTACGAGCTCGTCGTGGCCCCGCGAGACGTCCCAGTGCACCCCGACCATGCCCGCGGCGCGCGCGCCCTCGACGTTGCGCGCGGTGTCGTCGACGAAGAGCACCTCGTCCGGGTCCGCGCCGATACGGCGCGCCGCCTCGAGGAAGAACCGCGGGTCCGGCTTGGCGACCCCGAGCTCGCACGAGTACCAGCTCGTGTCGAAGACGGCGTCGTAGCCGAGCGTCTGGCGCATGAACGGCACGCGCCGGCTCTCCTGGTTGGTGCCGAGGTGCACGCCGTAGCCGCCCGCGCGCAGCGCCCGCACGAGGTCGAACGACGCGTCCACGACCTCGAGCGCGTCGAACCAGATCGCGCGGTAGACGTCCTCCGCCGGTTCCGCCACGCCGTACCGTTCCAGACCCGCGGCGAGCACGGGGAGGTAGTCGCCGTCGCCCACGAGCATGGGCAGCTCCTCGCTCCAGGTCTCGAGCAGAAACTCCCGGGTCCGGTCGCCGAGGTACCGCTCGACCGCCGCGTGCCAGCCCTCGGGGATGTGCTGGAGCACGCCGTCGGCGTCGAACAGGACGTGGCGCAGTGTCATGGCCGTCACCCTAGCGGCGGGTCGTCGGGACGGGACCTGTGGCCGTGGCGGCGGGTGGGGCGGCCCGCCGTAGGATCCACGGGTGACGTCGCGACCGGACCAGGACCACGCCCAGCCCCTCGTCGGAGTGCTCGGAGGTGTCGGGCCGCTCGCCACGGCGTACTTCCTCCAGCTCCTCGTCGAGCTCACGGAGGCGGAGCGCGACCAGGACCACGTGGACGCCGTCGTGCTCAACCACGCCACGATCCCCGACCGCACGGCGTTCATCCTCGGCCGCTCGGACGAGGACCCGGGCCCGGTGCTCGCGCGCGACGCGCAGCGGCTCGAGCGGTTCGGCGCGGACTTCCTCGTCATGCCGTGCAACACCGCGCACTACTTCACGCAGCAGGTGCTCGACGCGGTCAGCGTGCCGTTCGTGTCCATCATCGACACGACGGTCGACGCGGCCCGGTCGCGGGTCGCCGACCTGGGCGCGGTGGGGCTGCTCGCGACGGCGGGCACCGCGACGTCGGGCGTCTACCAGGACGCGTTCGCGCGCCACGGCGTCGACGCGCTCGTCCCGGACGAGGCGGACCAGGAGCTCGTCTCGCAGATCATCTACGAGCAGGTCAAGGCCGGTAGACCGGTCGACATCGAGACGTTCCGCGCCGTCGCGGGCCGGCTCGTCGAGCGGGGCGCCCAGGTGATCGTGCTGGGCTGCACGGAGCTGTCGGTCGTCGCGGTCGACCACGACCTGCTCGCCGACCCGCTCTACCTCGACTCGACCGACCAGCTCGCGCGCGCGACCATCCGTCGCGCGGGGCACCGCGTCCGCGAGGCCTGACCGAGCCGGTACCTCGACGGACCGGGCCTCTACCTCGGCTGAGAGGCTCGACGGACCGGGCCTCTACCTCGGCTGAGAGGCTCGACGGACCGGGCCTCTACCTCGGCTGAGAGGCTCGACGCCGGGTCAGCCCAGCTCGCTCGTGCCCGAGTAGAGGTGCAGCACGGGGACGTGGAGCTCCTCGCGCGCGCGGGACGCCCAGTCGGTGTGGAACGTGTCCTCGACGGCGTGCGGGTAGGTCACCACGACGATCTCGCGCACGCCGTCCGCGGCGACGGCCTTGTGCAGCGCGGGCAGCGGGTCGTCGTCGACGACCGAGCCGTCGGCCTCGCGGCCCGCCGCGCGCAGCTCGGCGACGCTGCGCTCGAGCTGCTCGCCCGCCGTCGCCGTGGCCTGGACGGGCGAGGGCTCGCGACCGAGGACCTCGTCCCACGCCTCCTTGAGCTCGCCCACGCTGAGGTGGTCGATGATCCCGGAGATCACGTTGCGCTCCGTGTCCGCGGGCACGAGGACCCGGTAGGCGAGCTGCTCGTCCTCGTGCAGCGACAGGATGTGCTGCACGTCGGCCGGGTTCAGCGTGTCTTCGGTCAGGACGAGGATCGTGTCGGTCACGCGGGTCAGCCTATCGGCAGGAGCCAGCGCGCGGCGGTCGTACCGGCGGGGGAGCCGGGCCGGTCCTCGGGGCTGTGCAGCAGGTGGGCGAGGCGCGCGCCCCGGGGCGGGAGCGCCGTCGTGCCGGACGGCGCCGCTCCGGCCACGATGCGGCCGGGACCCTGCCCCACGACGCTCGGCGTCGTGGTGACGCACAGCTCGTCGACGAGGTCCGCCGCGAGCAGGTCGCCCAAGAGCGTCGGTCCGCCCTCGGTGAGCACGCGGGCCAGGCCGCGCTCGGCAAGAGCGGCGAGCCCCGCGGCGAGGTCGACGGCGGCACCCCGCTCGTGCTCGTCCTGCGCGCCCGCGCTGTCCTGCCCGACGACGAGCACCCGGTCCGCGGGCACGTCGCCCCTCGCCGTGGGAGCCCCGGCAGGTCCGGTGACCACGTAGGGCGGGCGGTCACCGCGCGCGAGCGCCTCGGGCACGCGACCCGTCCGGGTCACGATCGCGAGCTCGAGCGGGGCGTCGTGCAGGTGCCGCAGGCCGCGCGGCCGGTCGAGCGCGGTGTACCCCTCGGCGCGAGCGGTCCCCGCGCCGATCAGCACGACGTCGGCGAGCGCGCGCAGGACCCGGAAGACGCGCCAGTCCGCGTCGTCGTTGATGGACCCCGAGCGGTGGTCCGGGCCCCACGCCGCGCCGTCGACGCTCGCGACCATGTTGGCGCGCACCACGTGGGCGGCGCGCGACGGCGGTCCGTACGCGTAGAGGGCCGCGAGGCGCTCCTCGCGCGGGTCGGGCGGCAGGTGCTCGGCGCCGGGCAGGAGGACGTCGAGCGGGGGGAGGTCCGTGCGCCCCGCAGGTGGCGCGGCGGGCGCCCCAGCGGGCTCGTCGGAAGGTGCCGTGGTGGAGGTCACAGCGGCCAGGCTAGCCGCAGGCGTAGGCTGGATCCTCGTGACTGCGCCCGTCGCCGGTGGCGCCTCGGCCCCGGCAGCCCTCCCCGGCACCGCCCGCGCGTCGGCCTCCGACGCGACCGCCGACGCGCCCGGACGCGCGCGCGCCCTCGCCGACGTCCGCCCGTCCGTCCCGCCCGCGCGGCTCCTGGCCGACCTCCTGCCGCCGCGGCACTTCGCCGACGCCCGCTTCTCGACCTACCGCGCGAACCCCGCGTACCCGAGCCAGGCGCGCACCGTCGCGCGGCTCGAGGAGGTCGCGGCCGCCGTCGTGAAGCCCGCGCGCAAAGGGCTCTTCGGTGCCCGGAAGACCACCGCGCCCGCGGTGTACATGGACGGCGGGTTCGGCGTCGGCAAGACCCACCTCCTCACGTCCCTCGCGCACGCCGTGGGCCTCGACGTGAGCGCCTACGGCACCTTCGTCGAGTACACGAACCTCGTGGGCGCGCTCGGCTTCCAGGCGACCGTGGACGCGCTCGCCACGAAGAAGCTCGTGTGCATCGACGAGTTCGAGCTCGACGACCCGGGCGACACCGTCCTCATGTCGCGCCTGCTGCGCGAGCTCGCCGACCGTGGTGTCGCGCTCGCGGCGACGTCGAACACGCTGCCCGAGGCGCTCGGCGAGGGCCGCTTCGCGGCCGAGGACTTCCTGCGCGAGATCCAGGCGCTCGCGGCCCGGTTCGAGGTGCTGCGCGTCGACGGCGAGGACTACCGCCACCGTGCGGTCGTCACCGACTCCGCCCCGCTGCCCGAGGCCACCGTGCGCGCCGCCGTCGCGGGCCGCCCCGGCGCGACGCTGGACGCGTTCAACGACCTCCTGGCGCACCTCTCGCACGTTCACCCCAGCCGCTACCGCGCGCTGCTCGACGGTGTCGAGGTCGTCGCGCTCACCGGCGTGCACACCGTGACCGAGCAGTCCGCCGCGCTGCGCCTCGTCGTGCTCGTCGACCGTCTCTACGACCGCGACGTGCCGGTGCTGCTCGCCGGGTCGGGCGACTACGCGGGCGAGCGGAGCCTGTTCACGGAGGAGATGCTGCGCGGCGGGTACCGCAAGAAGTACTACCGCGCGCTCTCGCGCCTCGGCGCGCTGGCCGAGGACGGTCGCGCGGTCGCGCGCGCCGGCGCCTGATCCCCGCCGGGCCGCGTCCCTCACGGGCCGGTCACGACGCCGGGCGCTCGGCCCGGTAGACCGCGTGGGGCGGCGGGTCGGCCGGGTTGTCGGGCTCGAGGTCGGCATCCGCGACGCGGTGGAGACCGGCCTTCTCGAGCACCCGCCGGGAGGCCGCGTTGCCCACCGGGACGGGCACGACGATCGTCGTCGCCCCGGGGAGCTCCGCCCACGTCCGGCGGACGGCCTCGGCCACGACCCGGGTGCCCAGCCCGTGCCCGGTGCGCGCCGGGTCGCCGAGGAGGTAGTCGAGCGTCACCGCGCCGTCGGGCACTTCCACCCCCGCGGCGACGAGCTCGTCGCGGTACTGCGGATAGTCACGCAGGAACGAGCGTTGCACGAGCCCGACCGGCGTCCGGTCGAGGAGCACCACGAGATCTTCGCCCGGCTCCTCGCCGCGCACGGACGGTCCGAAGTCGCGCTCGACCGCCGCGGGTGTCGTCTCGTGGTGCCACCACCGGGCGACGTGCGGCCCGGCGAGCCACGCGGCGAGCATCGGGAGGTCGTCGTGCGCCAGACGCCGGAACGCGATGTCCGGTTCCTCGCGCCGGGTCACGTCGCGGCGAGGCGCTTCTTCTCGACCTCGATGTCGAAGTCGGCCGGGGGCCAGCCGAGGTCGAGGCGGCGCAGCGCGTCGAGCAGCAGCTCGCTCACCGCGAGCCGCGCGAACCACTTGCGGTCGGCCGGGACCACGTGCCAGGGCGCGGCCTCGGTGCTCGTCCGGTCGAGGACGGCCTGGTACGCCTCCTGGTACGCGGGCCACTTCTGGCGCGAGTCGACGTCGTTCGGGTTGTACTTCCAGAACTTGTCCGGGCGCTCGAGGCGCTCCATGAGCCGCGCGCGCTGCTCCTCGTAGGACACGAGCAGCGCGACCTTGACGATCGTCGTCCCGGACGCGACGACCTTCTCCTCGAAGCGGTTGATCTCGTCGTACCGCGCCTCCCAGACGTCGGGCGGCACGAGGCCGTCGACGCGCGCGACCAGCACGTCCTCGTAGTGGGAGCGGTCGAAGACGCCGATGTACCCGGGCTCGGGCAGGGCGCGGCGGATGCGCCACAGGTAGTGGTGCTTGCGCTCCTCGGACGTGGGGACGCCGAACGAGCGGTGCGCGACCCCCTGCGGGTCGACGAGGCCGACGACGTGCCGCACGATGCCGCCCTTGCCCGCGGTGTCCATGCCCTGGAGCACGAGCAGCACCGAGCGCGAGCCGCCGGACCGGCCCTCGGCGAACAGGCGCTCCTGAAGCTCGGAGAGCTCGTCCGCGTGCCGCGCGACGAGCGCCTGGCCGGCCGCCTTGTCGCCCGCGAAGCCCGGGGTCGAGCCACGGTCGAACGCCGCGAGGTCGAACCCCGCGGGCACGCGCAGCGACTCGGTCGGGGCGACCTCCCAGTCGGCGTCGAGCGCCGCCGGCACCGATCCCGACCCGGCGCCGGACGGCGAGCCCTTGACGTGCTTCTTCTTCGACTTCTTCTTCGTCGTCGACATGGGCGTGAGCGTAGTCACACCCACGCCAGGACGGCGACCGAACGCGCGGGGAGGTCGACCCCGTGCCGGTGAACGCTCGTCGCCGGGTCCCACGCGGCGAGCACGCGCGGAGTGCCGCCGAGCGCGAGCCGGAGCCGCCGGGGCGCGTCGCCGAGGTTCACCGCGACCGCGACCGTGCCGCGGTCCACGACGAACGCCGGCCCGCCGTGCGGCGCCGTCCCCGTCGCCCGCTCCTCGTCCGAGCCGTCGTCGTCCACGCCCCCAGGGCCGTGGACGCGCACGCGAGAGAGGTCGCCCGAGCGCACGTCGGGCCGCGACCGCAGCGCGACCAGCGCGCGGTACCAGGCGAGCAGCCGCGCGTGCTCGCCCCGGTCGCGCTCGTCCCAGTCGAGCACGCTCGCGTCGCGGGTCTCCGGGGCCTGCGGGTCGGGGACGGGCGCGCCGTCGCCCCATCCGTGGTCGGTGAACTCCGCGGCCCGTCCGCGCCGGACGGCCTCGGCGAGCTCGGGCTCGGCGTGGTCGGTGAAGAACTGCCACGGCGTCGACGCGCCCCACTCCTCGCCCATGAAGAGCAACGGGGTGAAGGGGGAGACGAGCACGAGCGCGGCGGCCGCGGCGAGCCCGCCGCCGTCGAGGGTGGCCGACGTCCGGTCCCCGGACGCGCGGTTGCCGACCTGGTCGTGGTTCTGGGAGCTGACGACGAACACGTGCCCGTCGGTCCCCGCCGGGACGGGGTGGCCCCACGTGCGGCCGCGGAACGTGGAGTAGGTGCCGTCGTGCACGAACGCGCCCGTGAGCGCCTTGCGCAGCACCGCGACCGAGCCGAAGTCGACGTAGTAGCCCTGCCGCTCGCCCGTGAGGAGCGCGTGCACGGCGTGGTGGACGTCGTCGGCCCACTGGGCGCGCATGCCGCGCCCGCCCTGCTCGACCCCCGTGACCGTGGCGGGGTCGTTCTCGTCCGACTCGGCGACCAGGGTGAGCGGCCGGCCGAGCGCCTGCTCGACGCGCTCGACCCGCCGGGCGAGCTCGGCCAGCAGGTGGGTCGGGGAGTCGTCGACGAGCGCGTGCACCGCGTCGAGGCGCAGCGCGTCGACGTGGAACTCGGCGAACCATCGCTCGGCGTTGTCGATCACCCACTCGCGCACCTCGCGGCTGCCCGGCCGGTCGAGGTTGACCGCCGCGCCCCAGGGGGTCTCGTGCGCGTCGGTGAAGTACGGGCCGAACTCCGGCGGGTAGTTCCCTGATGGCCCAAGGTGGTTGTAGACGACGTCGAGCACGACCGCGAGCCCGCGCGCGTGCGCGGCGTCCACGAACCGCTGGAGCGCGCGCGGACCGCCGTACGGCTCGTGCACCGCGTACAGGTGCACGCCGTCGTAGCCCCAGCCGCGCTCGCCGCCGAACGCCGCGACCGGCAAGAGCTCGACCGCGCCGACGCCCAGGTCGACCAGGTGGTCGAGCCGGTCGATCGCTGCGTCGAGCGTGCCGTGCGGCGTGAACGTCCCTACGTGCAGCTCGTAGAGGACCTCGCCACGCACGTCTCGGCCCGGCCAGGCGTCGTCGGTCCACGCGAACGCCGCGTCGAACGTGCGGCTCGGCCCGTGCACGCCGTACGGCTGCCACGGGCTGCGCGGGTCGGGTCGTCCGGGGCCGCCGTCGACGGCGTACCCGTAGTCCGTGCCCCACGGCAGCTCGTGGTCGTAGCCCCACCAGCCGGGCACGTGCGCGCCGACGAGGCGCAGGGGGAGGCGCTCCGCGCCCTCGAACGTCCCGGTGCCGGGCTCGGGCAGGAGCAGCTCGACCCCGCGAGCGGTCGGTGCCCACACGACGGGGCGAGGACCAGGCACCGAGAGGAGCGGGGTGGCGCGGGGCGCCGGGACGCGCGGGGCGGCCGGCGGCGGGTCCGGCGTCGTCATGCCGCACCCCCGGCCGCGACGGCGCGCGCGGCCGCGTCCGCCGCGGTGCCCGCGTCGACGAGGAGGGCGACAGGCAGGTCGGCGAGCAGGTCCGCGACCGGGACGGTGCCCGCCGGGTGCGCGCGTCCCGTGAGCACGTCGACCCACGCGCCCGTCCCCGCCGGGAGCGTGACGACGTGGTCCCGCCACCCACCGAGCCGGTCGACCGTCCCGGCGAGCCGCGTCGCGACCGTCACGACGCGCGCGACCGGGTCGGCATCCCGGCCCGTCCCTGTGCCTGTGTCGGTGCCGGCCTCCGTGCCGGGGCCGCCCGGCGTGGTGCGGGCGAACGCGAGCACGCACGGCGTCGACGACGCGACGGGGGCGTACCCGGCGCCCTCGCCCACGAACGCGTCGGCGAGGGCGCGGCGCAGCCGCAGTGCGCGCGCCGTGACGAGCAGCTTCTCGTCCGCGAGGGTGCGCGCGGGCGCGCCGCCGTCGAGCCGTGCGAGCCGCTCGGTCAGCGCCGCGACGTCCACCGGGCGGCGGTTGTCGGGGTCCACGAGGGTCGGCGCGTAGGACTCCGCCCCCTGGTAGACGTCCGCGACGCCGGGAGCCGTGAGCCGGACGAGCGTGATCCCGAGGCTCGCGGCGCGCAGCTCCTCGCGGTGCTCCCGGGACCACCGGGCGAAGGCACCGGTCACGGCCGGGTCGGCGAGCGCACGCCGCGCGAGGTCCGCGACGGCCTCCTCGTAGGCCTCGTCGGGGCTCGTCCAGGACGTCGCGACCTTGGCCTCGCGCAGCGCCTTGCGCAGGTAGTCGACGAGGCGTTCGGGCGCGATCGCCGCGCCGGCCGGGCCGTCAGACGCGCCGTCGGCCGGGTCGGCCCCGGCGGCGTCCGGGAGCCAGGTCCCCGCGACGGTCTGCCACAGCAGGTTCTCGGCGAGCCCGTCCACGAGGACGCCGCGGTACGGGGCCGTCGCGGCGCGGACCTCGTCGACGAGGCGCGACCACCCCGTCGCGTCCTCGGAGAGCACCCCGAGCGCCGCGCGCGTGTCCTCGCCGCGCTTGGTGTCGTGCGTCGAGCCGGCCGTGAGGGCGTGCGGGGTGAGGGCCGCGAACCGCTGTGCGAACGCGTGCCAGTCGTGCACGCCGAGGCTGAAGCGGTCCGGCTCGCCCCCGACCTCGCACAGGCTCACGAGCTCCGTCCAGCGGTAGAACGCGGTGTCCTCGACGCCCTTCGCCGTCACGGCCCCGCACACCTGCTGGAAGCGCACCACGAGCTCGTCGCGCCGCGCCTCCCGGCGCCGTCCCGCGCTCCCGACCTCCCGGCCCAGCACGAGGTCGACCACGACCTCGAGCGTCTCCGCACGCTGCGGGTCGAGCCGGGCCCGGGCGTGCGTCGCCGCCTCCTCGACCGCCCGGACCGCCTCGTGCCGCGGCGGCGTGCCCGGCACGACGTAGGCCCGGTACCGGTCGAACGCGACCAGCAGCTCGCGCAGGCACTGGTGCAGGCCGCGCCACGTGTGGTCGCGCAGCCGCGGGTCGTCGTGGCAGACGGCGGCCGCCAGGTCGGTCAGCCGGTGCACCTCCGCGTACAGCGGCCCCGCGACGACCTCGCGCTTCGCCTCCTCGACGAGCGCGCCCAGCCCGCCCGGCGCGGCGCCCGTGAGCCGCGTCATCACCGCGTCGAGACCCGACCGGCCGCCCGGGTCCACGAAGAGCTGCTGGAGCCGCCACGCGACGTCGTACCCCGTGGTCCCGACCGTGGCCCAGTCCGGGGGCACCTGCTCCTCGCCCGCGAGGATCTTCTCCACGACGACCCAGGCGCCGTCCGTGCGGTCCGCGAGGCGCTGGAGGTACTGCGCCGGGTCCGCGAGGCCGTCCGGGTGGTCGATGCGCAGCCCGTCCACCGTCCCGTCGGCGACGAGGCCGAGCACGAGCGCGTGCGTCGCGTCGAACACCTCCTCGTCCTCGACCCGGACGGCGACCAGCGAGCCGACGTCGAAGAACCGCCGGTAGTTGAGCTCCTCGTCGCCCACGCGCCAGTACGCGAGGCGGTAGTGCTGGCGCTCCACCAGCTCGGTGAGCGGCAGGTCCTCCGTGCCCGCCCGCACGGGAAAGACGTGGTCGTAGTACCGCAGCACGCGCCGGGAACCCGGTGACCCGGGGACCTCGATCTCGTCGAGCACGATCTCGCCCGCCGCGAGCACGTCGCCCAGACGTGCGCCGAGGACCGGCATGAGCACCGCGCCCTCGCCTGCCGACCAGTCGACGTCGAACCACCGGGCGTAGGGCGAGTCGGCACCGTCCTCCAGCACCGACCACAGCGCACGGTTGTGCCAGGCCGGCGTCGGGACGGCCATGTGGTTCGGCACGACGTCGAGCACGATGCCCAGCCCCGCCGCGCGGGCGCTCGCGGCCAGGCGCTCGAGCCCTTGGCGGCCGCCGAGCTCGTCGCTGACGCGCGTGTGGTCGACGACGTCGTAGCCGTGCGTCGAGCCGGGGGCGGCCTGGAGCACGGGGGAGAGGTAGAGGTGCGTGATCCCGAGCGACGTGAGGTAGGGCACGTGTCGCGCGGCGTCGTCGAACGTGAGGTCGGGGCCGAGCTGGAGCCGGTAGGTCGAGACCGGGACGCGGGGCGGCACGCCGTGCACGCCGGTCTCGTCGGCGTCGCGGGTGGTGGCCGTCATCGCAGCGGCGGGCGGGTCAGGACGATGACGCTGCGGCCCGTCACGGAGACCGCGTCGCCCGGGCGCAGCGTGTCGCCGACGTCCACCGTGCCGTCCGTGTCCAGCACGACGTCCCACTCCTCGCCGTACGCCGCGGGCGGCACGGTGAACTCGAGAGCGTCCGAGTGGGCGTTGAGCAGCAGGAGGAACGAGTCGTCGACGATCGGCTCGCCGCGCCGGTCCTGCTCGGGGATCGCGTCGCCGTTGAGGAACACCATGACGGTGCGCGCGTACGCGTGGTCCCAGTCCTGCTGGTCCATGCGCGAGCCGGTGATGTCGAGCCACTCGATGTCAGGGAGGTCGTCGTCGGCCGTCCCGGCGCCGCCGCGGCCCAGGAAGAAGCGCCGCCGGTGCAGCACGGGGTGGTCACGGCGCAGCCACACGGCGCGCCGGGCGAAGTCGAGGAGCGCGGCCCGCTCGTCGTCGAGGCCTTCCTCGCCACCCCAGTCCATCCAGGTGATCTCGTTGTCCTGGCAGTAGCCGTTGTTGTTGCCGCCCTGCGTCCGCGCGATCTCGTCGCCGTGCGCGAGCATCGGCACGCCCTGGGAGAGCAGCAGCGTGGCGAGGAAGTTACGGCGCTGGCGCGCGCGCAGGGCACGGACGGACGGGTCGTCCGTCGGCCCCTCGACGCCGCAGTTCCACGACCGGTTGTGGCTCTCGCCGTCGTGGTTGTCCTCGCCGTTGGCCTCGTTGTGCTTCTCGTCGTAGGAGACGAGGTCGTTCAGCGTGAAGCCGTCGTGCGCGGTGACGAAGTTGATCGACGCGATCGGCTTGCGGCCGCTGTGCTCGTAGAGGTCCGAGGAGCCGGTGAGCCGGCTCGCGAGCTCGGGCAGCGTCGAGGGCTCGCCGCGCCAGAAGTCGCGCACGGTGTCCCGGTACTGCCCGTTCCACTCGGTCCACAGCGGCGGGAAGCCGCCCACCTGGTAGCCGCCGTCGCCGAGGTCCCACGGCTCGGCGATGAGCTTCACCTGGGAGATCACGGGGTCCTGCTGCACGATGTCGAAGAACGCCGAGAGGCGGTCGACCTCGTGGAACTGCCGCGCCAGGGTCGCCGCGAGGTCGAAGCGGAACCCGTCGACGTGCATCTCCGTCACCCAGTAGCGCAGGGAGTCCATGATGAGCTGGAGCACGTGCGGCGAGCGCATGAGCAGCGAGTTGCCCGTGCCGGTCGTGTCGAAGTAGTGCGCCTCGTCGCCGTCGACCAGCCGGTAGTACGCCTTGTTGTCGATCCCGCGGAAGCTCAGCGTCGGGCCGAGGTGGTTGCCCTCAGCGGTGTGGTTGTAGACGACGTCGAGGATGACCTCGATGCCGGCCTCGTGCAGCGCCTTGACCATGGTCTTGAACTCCATGACCTGCTGCCCGCGCGTCCCGTACGCTGCGTAGCCGTTGTGGGGCGCGAAGAACCCGACGGTGTTGTAGCCCCAGTAGTTCGACAGCCCCTTCTCGACGAGCGTGGGGTCGTTGACGAACTGGTGCACGGGCATGAGCTCGACCGCCGTGACGCCGAGCGTCACGAGGTGCTCGATCACCGCCGGGTGCGCCATCCCGGCGTACGTGCCGCGCAGCTCGTCCGGCACGTCGGGGTGGCGCATCGTCATGCCCTTGACGTGCGCCTCGTAGATCACGCTGTCGTGGTAGTCGCGGTTCGGCGGGCGGTCGTGGCCCCAGTCGAAGTAGGGGTTGATGACGACCGAGACCATCGTGTGCCCGGCCGAGTCGTCGTCGTTGAGCGGGGGAGCGGGCGCGTCCTCGGCGTCCTCGTCCTCGGGGGCCTCGTCCGCCGGCGCCGCGTCGCCGCCGTCGGCGAAGCGGTAGGAGAACAGGGACTCGTCGCCGTCCACGCGGCCCTCGATCGCCTTCGCGTAGGGGTCCAGGAGCAGCTTGGCCGGGTTGCAGCGGTGGCCGTTCGCCGGGTCGTAGGGCCCGTGCACCCGGTAGCCGTAGCGCGTGCCGGGCCCCTTCCCGGGGAGGTAGACGTGCCAGACGTGCGCGTCCACCTCCTCGAGGTCGACGCGCGTCTCGGTGCCGTCGTCGCCGAGGAGGCAGAGCTCCACGCGCTCCGCGACCTCGGAGAACAGGGCGAAGTTCGTCCCCGTCCCGTCGTAGGTGGCACCCAGCGGGTAGGGGTGGCCGGGCCAGGTCTGCATGCCCTTGAGGATTCCACGCACCCCCGGTCGCTGTCGTCGCAGAGCGCACCGTGCCCCGAGTGACGACGGACACCTTGGTAAGAATAGTGTGCCAAGCGCGCGTCATCGCGACGGTGCGGCGCGCGGTCGTCTCACCGCTCCGAGCCCCGACCGCGGCGCGCCGCGGACGGTCGTGCATGGCAGCGTCGGACCTGGTAGACCCGTGCCATGAGCACCCACGCAGACCACCGCGACGATCTCAACGAGTCCGACGTCGCCTCCGCACGACTGTCCCCCCGCCGCGAGGAGGAGGGGGAGGCCGTCGGTGACGTGCTGACCGGTGGGGACGCGACCAAGGCCCCGCAGTCGCTGTCGGAGAACGAGCGCCGGCCGATCGACGGCGCGTCGTCGGGCACGTCCTGGGACGACCCCGACGAGCTCTGAGCATCAGTCCACGCGCGGCAGCCGGTCGGCGTCGACCGGGATGAGGCGGGGCATCCCCGCCGGAGCGACCGCGCTGAGAGCGAGGTAGCGCGCCTCCGCGCGATGGAGGCGGATGTGCTCGTCGACGGTCCAGTCGGGGCCGTTCGTCAGCGACATGCCGCACGAGCAGTCGATCGTCACCCGACCCGTCCCGTCCTCACGGACCTGCCCGATCGTCACGTGCGCGGAACGAGCGTCGGCCTTCGCGCGACGCATGCTCGCGCTGACGGGTTCGGGGCGCGTGGCCCCCGGCGGCGGGGTCGGGGCGGTTGCGGCACTCACAGGACCCGAGCGTAGACGGCGTCGCCGGGGTTCCGCGCACGCGGCGCAGGCTCCGACCGGTGGCACCGCGGGCCGTCTCAGTGGGTGTGGGCGATCCCCAGGGCGTGCGCCCGCTCGTGCTCGCGCTCGGCGGCCTCGCGCGCGGCGATGCGGGCCCGGACCTCCTCGCGCCGGAGCGGCGGGACGGTCGTCGGCGGGTTGCGGCGCTCCGGCAGCTCGTCGAGCAGCCGCGCGACGATGGCCGTGACCTCGTCGACCGCCCGCTCGAACGGTTCCTCGGTCGCGGCGCTCGTGCGCTGGATCCCGGTCACCTTCCGGACGAACTGGCGTGCGGCCGCCTCGATCTCCTCGTCCGTGGCGGGGGGCTCGAGGCCGCGCAGGGTCGTGATGTTCCGGCACATGCCCTCGACGCTACGTGCGAGTGAGGGGCACCACAAGGGCGGTACGGCCTCGTCAGGCGAAGCGTGCCGAGACGGCGAGCGTCTCGCCGACGTCGACGCGGACGTCCGCGAGGCGGACGCCCGGGGGCAGGTCGGACACGAGGTCGACCTGGTGCCCCTCGGCCTTCGCGAGCTCGCCGCGCGCCGCGACGAGCAGCGCCGCGACGACGGGGTTGCGGCTCGACAGCTCGAGGTCCCGGACGGTCAGCACCATCTGCGCGTCGACCGCGGCGGTCGCCGTCGCGCGGACGCTCGCAGAGAGGATGCCCTTGCGGACCCGGGCGAAGCCGCGGAGCGTGACGCTGCGCGGTCCCGCCGACTCGAGCTCGACGTCGAGCGACGCGAGCGTGAGGCCGAGGTTCTGGAGCTCCGTCGCGACGAGGCGCCGGGCGGTCTCGACGACGGCGTCGCGCGGCGCCGCGACCCGGACGTGGCCGGTGAGGGGCGCGGCGTCGTCGGGCTCGACGCCCTCGACCCCGAGACCGCCGGCGGTGTCCTCGACCCAGCGGAACCGCAGACCCTCGGCCTCGGCGACGACGTCCACCGGCACGTCCTCGACCACGAGCGGGTGCGCGTCCACGCGCAGCCGGCGCAGGACCGCGTCCTCGCGCGAGCGCACGTCCTCGACGTCGGAGGTCGCCGGACCGGCCGAGGGCGCGTCCGTCGGGGCGCCCTGGGTAGCGCTGCCGACGCGCACGTGCACCCCGGTCAGGTCGACGTCGAGCCGCGCGACGTCGGCGCCGTCGAGATCGGCATCGATCCGGGCCCGCTCGACACCCTGGGCGGTCGGCCCGAGCAGGTCGAGCAGGACGGGGCGCAGGCGGGCGAGGAGCTCGGGGGCGGTGGTGGGACGCGGGGCCCGGCCGAGGGGCAGCACGTCGTGGGCGGGGCGCAGGTCGGGCATGGGCCGAGGGTAGTGGACGACGAAGGCCGCCCCGGGGAACCGGGACGGCCTTCATGCTGGTGGGCGATACTGGGATCGAACCAGTGACCTCTTCCGTGTCAGGGAAGCGCGCTACCGCTGCGCCAATCGCCCGGGGTGATGCTGCACTGCATGCGAGGTGGAGATGGGATTCGAACCCACGTATACGGCTTTGCAGGCCGCTGCCTCGCCTCTCGGCCACTCCACCTTGAGACGCGTCCTCTCTCACGCTCCCGGAGGAGCAGGCCAGAGAGTGGGCCTCCGAGCGGATGACGGGACTCGAACCCGCGACCCTCACCTTGGCAAGGTGATGCTCTACCAACTGAGCCACATCCGCGCGGCCGGTCCGTCGGGCTCTCTGAGAGCCTGTTGTGATCCGGCGCGAAGCACATACTAGCCGACTTCCCGCCCGGACCGTGCATCCGGTCCGGGTGATGGTCGGCACGCGAGAGGCCGCTCCGGACGGTGCCGGGGCGGCCTCTCGCAGGTGCTCGTGGGCGATACTGGGATCGAACCAGTGACCTCTTCCGTGTCAGGGAAGCGCGCTACCGCTGCGCCAATCGCCCATAGGGGTGGTGCTGTTGCGAGGTGGAGATGGGATTCGAACCCACGTATACGGCTTTGCAGGCCGCTGCCTCGCCTCTCGGCCACTCCACCGCGACCTGCCCTCCGCCGCTGCGAGAGCGGACGGAGAGTGGGCCTCCGAGCGGATGACGGGACTCGAACCCGCGACCCTCACCTTGGCAAGGTGATGCTCTACCAACTGAGCCACATCCGCGCGGCCGGACCCTGGAAGGGTGTCGAGGAATCGCTTCCCGTCGCCCTCCGGCGTTCCGGCGCGTCCCAGACATTAGTCCACGTTCGCGCCCGGAGTCCAACTGGCGCGGTCCCGTGCTCGTCCTGCGCGCCCGGGACCCCCACGGGGCGGTGCGCACGGGGTCGGTAGCGTGGTCCCGTGCCAGGACCTGGGAGAACGTCGTCGAGGCCGGGGCTCGCGCGCTTCGCGGACCGCGCCGCCACCGGGGTGGTGGAGGTCGTCGACCTGTGGCGCGACCCGGAGCGGCTCGCCGACGACGGGCCCTGGTTCGTCGTGGCGGACTTCGACGCACCCGCTCGCGGCGGTCGGGCGCGCGCGTGGCGGTTCGCCGAGCGCGTCGACCCGGCCGAGCTCGCCCAGGAGGACGGGGACGCGTGGCGCGGACCCGAGCCGTCGTGCTGGACGAGCTCGATGGACCGGGCGGCGTACGAGTCCGCGGTCGCGCGCGTGCGCGACGAGGTCCGCGAGGGCGAGGTCTACCAGGCCAACGTCTGCCGCGTGCTGTCCGCCCCGCTCGTGGCCCCGGACGGCGGCGAGCCGGACGCCGCGGCCCTCGGGCGCCGTCTCGCCCGCGGGAACCCGGCGCCGTATGCGGGCGTCCTGCACGTCCCCGCGAGCTCCGGTGTCGACCCGGTGTGGGTCGTGACCGCGTCCCCCGAGCTCTACCTCCGCGTCGCGGGCGAGACCGTCACGTCCGGCCCGATCAAGGGCACCGCGCCGACCCCGGACGGGCTCACCGCCAAGGATCGCGCCGAGAACGTCATGATCACCGACCTCGTGCGCAACGACCTCCAGCGCGTGTGCGACCCGGGGACGGTCGAGGTCACCGACCTGCTCGCGGTCGAGCCGCACCCCGGCCTCGTGCACCTCGTGAGCACGGTCACCGGCCGCCTGCGACCCGGGCTGCGCGGTACGGGGGCGCTGTGGCCGGCGCTGCTCGACGCGACGTTCCCGCCCGCGTCCGTGTCCGGCGCCCCGAAGTCGTCCGCCCTCCGGATCATCGACGCGCTCGAACCCGTGCCGCGCGGTCCCTACTGCGGGGCGATCGGCTGGGTCGACGGCGACGAGGCGGTGCTCGCCGTCGGGATCCGGACCTTCTGGTGGGCCGACGGCGTGCTCCGGTTCGGCACGGGAGCCGGGATCACGTGGGGGAGCGACCCGGCCCGCGAGTGGGAGGAGACCGAGCTCAAGGCGCGACGCCTCGTCGGCCTCGCCTCCGGCACACTGGAGCCATGATCACACCCGCGGCCACGACGCCGACGTCCGACCGTCCGTCCGAGAACCTCGTGATCTGGGCCGACGGGCGTCTGGTCCGTCCGGGCGAGGAGGTGCTGAGCGCCGTGGACCACGGCCTGACGGTCGGGGACGGCGTGTTCGAGACGTGCGCCGTGTTCGACGGGCGGGCGTTCGCGCTCACCCGGCACCTGCGCCGGCTCGCGCGGTCGGCCGCCGGCCTCGGGCTCGACGCGCCGGACGAGCAGCGCGTGCTCGACGGCGTCACGGCCGTGCTCGCGGAGGCGGACGCCCGGACGCGGGCAGGGGCGGGCGACGTCGGGCGCCTGCGCATCACCGTGACCGCCGGCGTCGGCCCGCTCGGGTCCGGCCGCACTCCCGGCGCGCAGACGGTCGTCGTCGCCGCGGGGCCAGCGACCATCAGCCCCACCGGGCGAGCCGTGCGCTCGCCGTGGACGCGCAACGAGCGGTCGGCCGTCGCGGGGCTGAAGACGACGTCGTACGCCGAGAACGTGGTCGCGCTCGCCGACGCCGTCGCGAAGGGTGGCGACGAGGCGCTCCTGGCGAACACGGCGGGCGACCTGTGCGAGGGCACCGGGGCGAACGTCTTCGTCGAGCGCGGGGGCGAGCTCGTCACCCCGCTCCTGGCGTCCGGCTGCCTCGCCGGGATCACGCGCGAGCTGCTGCTGGAGTGGGCCGCGGACGACGGGCTGCCGGTGCGCGAGGCCCGCCCCGGAGAGCTGCCGTTCGCGGTGCTCGACGAGGTGACCGCGGGGGAGGCCGCCCTGCTCCTCACCGGCTCGGTCCGCAACGTCCAGCCCGTGACCTGGCTCGACGGCGTGGACGTGGCAGCCGGGGAGCTGTCGCTCGCCGCGCGCGAGCTCTTCGAGCGGCGGCGTCGCGAGCGCCTCGACCCCTGATCGGGGCCGGTTTTTCGATCCGGTCCGTTTCAGGCTAGTATCGACCTCGCACTCGGGCGATTGGCGCAGTGGTAGCGCGCTTCGTTCACACCGAAGAGGTCACTGGTTCGAACCCAGTATCGCCCACCGAGAGCGAGGCCCGGAACCGCATGGTTCCGGGCTTCGTCGTTCCCGGACCGTGCGTCGTGCCGGCTGCTTGCCGTGCCGACGCGATAGCCTGCGACCCGCACGACGACGCACCGTCGTCGTCCGACGATGGCCCGGCGCCGCCGCTGAAAGGCGCCTCACGATGAACCACGTCACCTGGGGAGATCCCGCGCCGCGCCGATGAGCGGCGCCAAGTCCACGCCGCGCGAGCTGCGTCGCGCCCGTCGGTCGTCCCGGCACGGTTGCTGGGGACACCTGGTCGTCGCCCCGTTGTGGGTCGCGTACGACGCCAACCTCGGCACCCTCCTGCGCACGTGCGACGCCGTGGGGGCGTGCCTCGCCGTGCCGAGCACCCCGCACTACCGGAGGGCGCTCGCCGTCGGCGACACCCTCAAGGGACGCCGGCCCTGCCTCCACTGGGTCGCGCCATCGAAGGAGGCGTGGCTCGACGCCGAGCGTGCCGCCGGGAAGCGGCTCGTCGCCGTCGAGCTCGCCGAGGGTGCGACGCCGCTGCCGCGGCTCGGCCCCGCCCGGGAGCCGACGGTGCTGCTGCTCGGGCACGAGCACCGCGGCGTGCCCGACGAGATCCTGGCCGACGTCGACGAGTGCGTCGAGATCCCCATGGCGGGCTGGGGGGCGAGCCTCAACGTCGCCGTCGCGGGAAGCCTCGTGCTGTACCGGCTGGCGGGGCTGGGGTGAGGTCGGGGCTGCCGCCTGTCGGGCCTGCATCCGCCGCGCGCCCGATGCGAGCGACCGCGAACGCTCATAGGGTTCCGAGCATGTCGAGCAGGGGGTCGTACGTCCTGGCGTCCGTGTCACGCACGGTGCGCACCGTCGAGCTGGTCGCCGCCTCGGGGGCGATACGCCTGGCCGAGCTGGCGTCGTGTCTCGGCGTGAGTCGCCCTGGGGCGTTCCGGATCGCGCAGACGCTGGTCGCGCACCGGTGGCTCGTGCAGGGCGCCGACCGTCGCTACCGGATCGGGCCCGCCGCGCGGGCGGTCTCCGAGCGAAAGGCGCAGGACCCGGGTGGCGCTCCCGGCGGCTGAGAGGCGTCGTCGTCTCGCCATGTGAGCGATGCCATCGGTCGGCACCGGGTGAAGGTTCGCGACAAATCACCCGCGGGTTCAGGGCAAAGAGCCGGTACGGGGCGGAACGGACACATCTGGACAGATGTCCAGTCTGCGAGCGGTCGGACTGCCGGGCACGCTGCTCGCATGTTCTGGGTGACGCTCGGCTGGGTGCTGGTCGTCCTCGGTGCAGCGACCGCGATCGTCCCCGTGCAGCGTGCTCGCCGGCGCGGGACGACGGGTGCCGAGGGTCTCGCCATCGGGTGCGGCGGGGGCCTCGCGCTCTGGGGAGCGGTCGTGGTGATCGTCGGCGCGGTGCTCGAGCGACCGTGACGGCAGCCGGTCCTCCTCCTTGTGCAGGGGGCAGGGAGGCGGACCGGTCACCGCCGCAGGGCGGCGACGAGCCGCTCGGCGTCGACCTCGATGCGGTCGAGCACCCTGCGGAAGACGTCGTCCGCCCGCCCGTAGGGGTCCTCGACGTCCGGCGCGTCGCGGTCCAGGTCGAGGCTCGCGCGGGCGCGCGGTGCGGCAGCGACGACCTCGGCGAGCCGCACGGCGTCCTCGGACCGGGCCGCGCCAGGTCCGAGCCGCTCCGCGATCGGCACGAGCTCGGTGAAGAGGAACGACCGCCGGAGCGCCGAGGGCGCGAGCTCGAGGACCGCGGCACGATGCCCTCGCGTCATCGCGAGGACGACGTCCGCAGACGTCACCAGGTCCTCGGTGAGCGGGCGGGCGACGAAGCCCGACCCGTCGAGACCGCGCTCCGCCAGGAGGCGGGCCATGCCCGGTGCGACGGGCGCACCCACCACGGCACCCGTCCCGGCGCTCGAGACGACGACCGAGTCGTCCAGCGCCGAGCCCAGCACGAGCTCTGCCGCGGGCGAACGACAGATGTTCCCGGTGCAGACGACGAGGACCGACAGCACGCTCCAACCTCCTTGCGACCGTGGGTCTGGGTAATGTAGCGCGAGCGGCGGCCCGCACCGGAGCCGTCGCACCGGGGGCGAGTCGCAGGGGGCGGCATGGTGCACGACGGATGGGGTCCACGCTGGTCAGGGGGAGCGACGCTGGTCGCGCCGCCCGAACGAAGCGGGCCGGGCCACGATGGTCCCGGGGCGCGGACGCCGCGCCGACGAGGAACGTCGCGACGCCTGCGCAGACGCCTCGCCGTGGCCACCGGTGTCGTTCTCGTCGCGGTGCTGGCGTGGTCCGCCTGGCTGGTCACGGACGTCCTGCGGGCGCGCGCCGCGCTCGAGGAGGTGGCCGCGACCCTGCCCGAGCTCCAGGAGCAGGTGCGAACGGGTCAGGACGCCGGTGCAGCGATCGAGGACGTCCGACGCGCCGCGGGCGTCGCGGCGTCCGCGACGCACGGACCGCAGTGGACGGTCGCCCACGCGCTGCCGTTCGTCGGGGACGACGCACGCACCCTCGGCGAGGTCACCGGCGCGGTGGAGCGGGTCGCCCAGGACGCCCTGCCCCGCCTCGCCGACGCGGTCGCCGTCGCGTCACCGTCGGCCCTCGCGCCGTCGGGAGGAACGGTCGACTTGGAGCCGCTCAGCGGCGCGCGAGACGACGTCGTCGCGGCCGACCGGGCCGTGACCGCGTCGTTCGAGACCGTCGCGGCGATCGACACGTCGACGCTGGTCGAGCCCCTGGCGTCCGCGGTGGACGACCTGCGCGAGCAGCTCGGCGGCGTCGCGTCCCAGACGGCCACGGCCGCGCGTGCGGTCCAGCTCGTCCCGCCGATGCTCGGCGCCGCGGGCGCGCGCGACTACCTCGTGCTGGTCCAGAACAACGCCGAGCCGCGCGCGACCGGCGGGATCGCCGGGTCGGTGCTCCATCTGCGGGCCGACTCGGGAGCGGTCGAGCTCGTCGACGTCCGCCCGGGCAGCGCGCTCGGTCCGTTCCCGGAGAGCGTGGTCGACCTGAGCGGCCCCGAGGCCGCGCTGTTCGGCGACGACCTCGGCAGGTACATGCTCAACGTGACGTCGACCCCCGACTTCCCGCGCGCTGCACGCGTGGCGCGCGAGGCCTGGCTGCGAGAGACCGGCCAGGAGGTCGACGGGGTCGTCGCGGTCGACCCCGTCGCCCTCGCGAGCGTGCTCGGCGCGGTCGGGCCGGTCGAGGTCGCGACGCCGGACGGCGCGACGCTCCGGCTCACGGCGGACGACGCGGCGGGCTACCTGCTCAACGGCGTCTACGTCGACCACGCAGACCCCGCGGAGCAGGACGCGGTGCTCGCGCTGGTCGCCCGGCAGGTGCTCGGCAGGCTGACCGAGGGGTCCGCCGACGCGGCGCCCCTCGTCGCGGCGCTGGCCGGATCGGCGCAGGACGGTCGACTGCTCGTGTGGTCCGCGCAGGCCGCGGAGCAGGAGCTCCTCGCCGGGACGGTCCTCTCCGGCGAGCTCGTGGGCCGTCGCGCCGGCCCGGCGGGCGGCCCCTCGTCGCCCGTCGTCGGCGTCTACCTCAACGCGACGACCGCGTCCAAGAGCGGCTACTACCTCGACTCGAGCGTGGCCCTCGGTGACGCGACCTGCCGGCCCGACGGCTCGCAGGCCTTCACCCTGCGGGTCACGCTCGCCTCCACGCTCACCGAGGTCGAGGCGGCACGGCTGCCCGAGTACGTGCTCGGCGTGGGAGGTGACGGCACGATCCGGACCAACCTGCTCGTCTACGCGCCGGAGGGCGGCGGGATCCGTGGCGCGTCCTCGGGGGACGCGGGGCACGGGCTCTTCGCCCAGGTGCACGACGGGCTCGTCGTCGGAGCGCGGTCCGTCGCGCTCGCGCCGGGGGAGTCGGTGACGTACGAGTACGAGGTCGTGAGCGGCAAGAACCAGCGCGGGAGTGTTTCCGTGAGGAAAACTCCTGGTGCCAGGGACGAGACGACCGCGCTCCCGGCTATCGGGTGCGGCGCAGGTGTGTTCTCCTGAGGGAGCACGGCGGGGGCACGTGCGAAGGACGGGGTCGACGACGCCGTCCGCACCGCCCCCGCACGAGTCCACGAACGCAGGGGGCCTTGACATGAAGCTTCGACGCGCAGCGACCACGCTGCTCCTCGCCGCGGCGCTCGCCGCGGCACCGGCCGTGGCGACCGCCTACGAGGCGGACGAGTACGAGGTCGGCGTCTCCACGACCACGCCCGTCGTCGGCGAGACGTTCACCGTGACGGTCGGCGGCCCGGCGGGCAACCCGACGATCACGCTGACGATCTCGTCGCCCGACGTCCCGGACGGTGCCATCTCGATCGCCGGGACCAAGGCGCTGACCAAGAACACCACTGACGGCTTCGCGTCGTTCTCGGTGACGCTCTCCGAGCCGGGGACGTACTCGCTCGTCGCGACCGACGCGAACGGCACGGTGCTCTCCAGCCAGCAGATCGTCGCCGTCCCCGCCTCCGACAGCGCGGGCTCGGGGGCCGACTCGGCCGACGGCGCCGGTGACGGGAGCTCGGGCGGGCTCGCCGAGACCGGGTCCGACGACGTGATGCTGCTCGGTGGTGCGGCGCTGCTCGTCGCGGGCGGCGCGGCGGTCGTCCTGGTCGCGCGCAACCGGCGCCGGTCCGCGGGGACCAAGGGCTGAGGGCTGCCCGCCCTCGGGCGGGACCTTCGCCCACCGGTCGCCACGCGACCGACCGTCGCCGCGACGATGACGTCCGGTCCGCGACGGTGAGACCCGGCAGGCCGCCCGACGGCGGCGCGCGCGGCCCTTGGAGCCGCGCCGTCGTCCGCGGGCGACCGCCACCACGGACGTCGCAGGGGGCACCATGACGTTGGAGAAGGATCAGGAGATCGACGCCGTCGACGTCGGCGGCAGGGGACGGCAGGCCGACGCGCCGTCGTTCGACACCGGTCAGCTCGTCCGCATCGCGCTCGGCGCCTACCGGCGGCCGGGCTGGAAGACGCGGCTCGCGCGGCGCGTCGCCGCCGTCGACGCGCTGGCCGTGGGCGCCGCGGTCGCGACGGCGTACCTCGTCCGGTTCGACGGGATCGACGGGACCGTGCTGGACCTCCAGTACGGCGCCATCTCGGTCGCGCTGCTCACGGTCTGGTGGTGCGCGCTGCGGGCGGCGTTCTCGCGCGACAGCCGCAGCCTGGGTTCGGGTGCGCCCGAGTACGCACGCGTCGTCAACACGACGGTCGCCGTGTTCGGCGTGGTCGCGATCGCCGCCTACCTCGTCCGGTACGACCTGGCCCGGGGATACGTCGCGATCGCACTGCCCGTCGGGCTCGTCCTGCTCCTGGTGGGCCGCTGGGCCGTCCGGCGACGGCTGGTCCGCCTGCGGCGGCGTGGCCGTTGCCGTTCCCGGACGATCGTCGTCGGCGGGCGCGACGGAGCCGCCCACCTCGTCGGGCGGCTGCGCGAGGCGGCGGACAGCGGCTACCAGGTCGTGGGTGCGTGCGTGCCCGGGGGTGCCGTCGAGCCGCACGAGACGGTGGCGGGCGTCCCGGTCGTCGGCGAGGTGGGGGACACCGCCCGCCTCGTCGAGCCGCTGCGGGCCGACACCGTGATGGTCACCGGGTCCGACCTCGTGACGCCCCGGACCGTCAAGCGGCTCGCGTGGGACCTCGAGCCCTGGGGGGCCGACCTCGTCCTCGCGCCCGCGCTGACCGACGTCGCGGGTCCGCGCATCCGGACCAGGCCCGTCGCCGGGCTACCGCTCCTGCACGTCGAGGCGCCCGGGTACTCGGGCCCGCAGCACGTGCTGAAGCGCGCGTTCGACGTGGTCGGCGCGCTCGGGCTGCTCGTCCTCTTCTCGGTCCCGCTCCTCGTGACGGCGCTCGCGGTGCGCCTGACGAGCCGCGGTCCGGTCCTGTTCGCGCAGGAGCGCGTGGGGCTGCGTGGCGAGCCGTTCACGGTCCTCAAGTTCCGCTCGATGGTCGTCGACGCGGAGTCACGGCTCGAGGACGTCCTCGGCGCGGGCAACGTGGGCGTGTTCTACAAGCCCCGGCAGGATCCGCGGGTGACCCGCGTGGGTGCGTTCATCCGTCGCTACTCGATCGACGAGCTCCCGCAGCTCCTCAACGTGCTCGGCGGCTCCATGAGCCTCGTCGGGCCGCGCCCGCAGGTCGCGCTCGAGGTCGACCAGTACGACGACGAGATCGGCCGGCGGCTGCTCGTCAAGCCCGGCCTGACGGGACTGTGGCAGGTCTCCGGCCGCAACAACCTCACCCTCGAGGAGAGCGTGCGGCTCGACCTCTACTACGTCGAGAACTGGACCGTGACCGGGGACCTCCTCATCCTGCTGCGGACGCTGCGAGCGGTGGTGGGGCGTGACGGTGCGTACTAGGCCGAGGGTCGCGATCACCCAGCCCTACGTCCCGGCCTACCGGGAGCGTCTGTTCGGCCTGGTCGTGGAGGCGCTCGGCGAGCACGGGATCGACGCGCACGTCTTCTACGGGGGCGACCCCGAGCAGATGCGGCGCCGGCGCGGTCGAGGCGACATGGTCGAGGCGCCCTGGGCCACCGAGGTGCCGGTACGCGTGGTGCGCGTGGGGCCAGGGGGACGGCACCTGGTCCGTCGCGCGGTCCCGCGGGAGTGGCGCGACGCGGTGCTCGTCACGGAGATGCAGGCGGGCAACCTCGACGCGCTGGTGGCGGCGCTGCGGGGGAGACCGTTCGTGACGTGGGGCCACGGCGCCTCCTACACCGCGGACGAGGTGACCGTCGCAGGGCGCTGGGAGGCCTGGCTGAACCGCCGCGCGCGGCACGTCCTGACGTACACCGAGGCAGGGCGTCGTCACGTCCTGGCGACCGCACGGATCCCGGCGGACCGCGTCACGTCGTTCGGCAACAGCACCGACACGCGCACGCTGCGGCGAGAGCGTGCCGCCCTCGGCGAGGGTGACCTGGCCGCCTACCGCGACGCCGTCGGGCTGCCGCGGGACGCCCGCGCCGCGCTCCTGCTGGGGGCGCTCAACGAGCACAAGCTGCCGGACCTCGTCGTCGGTACCGCGCGCGAGGTGCTCCGTCGCGACCCGTGCGCCTGGCTCCTCGTCGCGGGCGACGGACCCGCCCGGCCGGTCTTCGAGGGCCTGGCCGCCGAGACGGGTCGCGTCGCGATGCTGGGGCAGGTCGACGCGCGGGGGACCGCGCGTGCCGCCGCGGTGTCGCGACTGCTCCTGAACCCCGGGCGGGTCGGGCTCGTCGCGGTCGACGCCCTCGCGCTCGGGCTGCCCCTCCTGACCAGCGACGCAGGCCGACACGCTCCGGAGATCGAGTACCTCACCGAGGGTTCCGACCTCTTCACCGTGCCCGGCACGCCGTCCGAGCTCGCCGCCGCGTGGCTGCGTCTCGCCGCGACGGACCGTCCGGCGGGGAGCTCGATCGACGTGCCGTCGACGGAGGCGGCCGCCGAACGGATCGTGCGGTCGGTGCACGAGGTCGTGAAGGAGGCGGCATGAGGGTCGTCCACTACTACGCGCGGTTCCTGGCCCACCCTTCCGGCGTGACCGACTCCGTCGAGAACTGGGTGCGCCAGGCGCGCCGCGCGGGGTACGAGGCGGTGGTGCTGTGCGCGGGCGTGCCGGCACCGCGCGAGGTACCGGCGGACCTGCGGGGGAACGTGCGCACCGTCACCCACGTCGGGCGCGGACGCACGAGCTGGGTGCCGACGGGCCTGGCCCGCGAGGTGCGGCCGGGGGACGTCGTCTACCTGCACGAGGGCTGGGTCGTGAGCAACGTCGTCGCGGCACGCAGCGTCCGGGCGCGCGGCGCTGTCGTGGTGCTCATGCCTCACGGCGTGTACGAGCCCGGCATCACGACGCGCCTGCGCGACGTCGCGGGCGCCCGGCGGGCCATGGAGGCGTCCGTCGTGCGGAGCGTCGACTGGCTCCACGTGTTCTACCCGTCCGAGCGCCGCCTCGCGGACGACGTCGCGCGCGGGCGGACCGCGCCCGCGCTCGTGCTGCCCAACGGCGCGCCGCCGGCCGAGGAGGTCCCTCGCTGGGTCGGCGCGGGCGACTACTTCCTCTGGATGGGCCGCTACGACCCCGACCACAAGGGGATCGACAACCTGCTGCGCCGCTGGTCCGAGCTCCCGTCGCCGCGTCCGCGCCTCGTGCTCGCGGGACCTGACTTCCGGGGCGGGCGCGCGCGGACCGCCCGCCTGGTCCACGAGCTCGGCCTCGACGGATCGGTGGAGCTGCGCGGCAACGCGCGCGGGGAGGAGAAGTGGCTGCTCATCACGGGCTGCCGCGCCTACCTGCACCCCTCGCGCTGGGAGTCGTGCAGCATCACGTTGCTCGAGATGCTCGCCGCCGGGGTCCCGACCGTCGTCTCGTCGACGATCCACGCGGCGGAGCCGCTGCGGTCCGCGGGGGCAGCCGTCGTCGCCGACTTCGCCCGCGCCGCCGGTCTGCTGCGGCCGCTCGACGAGGTCGACGGGAACCGCGCCCTCGGTCGACGCGCCCGGGAGTGGACGGAGGGCTCCGCCACCTGGGAGCGGGTGGGCGCGGAGTACCGCGACTGGCTGAGCAGCCTCGAGGAAGGAGCGGTCCGATGATCGTGGTGGTGGACCCGGGTGCGGCGTCGACGAACGTCGGCGACCGGATCATCTCCGAGGCCGTCGACGCGGAGCTCGTCGCGCCCCTGCGCGAGCGGGGCACCGACGTCGAGCTCGTGCCGATGCACGGTCGGCTCGCCCCGACCCATCGCGCGGCCCTGCGCGACGCCCGGTCGGTGGTCGTGTGCGGCACGAACCTGCTCTCCGACCACATGCGCTTCCGCCGCGCGTGGCACTGGCCCGTCGACGACGTCGACCTGTGCCGGGGGCGGCTGACCTTCCTCGGCGTCGGCTGGTGGCAGTACCAGCGCGCGGGGATCGACCCGGTCTCGGCGGCGTGGCTGCGGTCGCTGGCCGGGGACGTGCCCTGGGCCGTGCGGGACGAGTACTCGCTCGCGAGGCTGCGGCGCGCGCGCGTGCCCGCGGTGCACACGAGCTGCCCGACGCTGTGGGGCGTGGAGAAGCAGACGCTCCCGTCCGACGAGCGGCGCGTCGTGGTGACGTTCACCGACTACAGCCAGGACCCGCTGGCCGACCGGAGACTCGTGCGGGCGCTCGCCGAACGCTTCGACGAGGTGCTCTTCTGGCCGCAGGGCCCCGGCGACCACGAGTACGTCGACGGTCTGCGGGCCGGCACGGGCACGATGCTCGGTCCGCGCCTCGAGGACCTCGACGCGGTGCTCGACGCACCGGGGACGGCGTACGTGGGGCTCCGGCTCCACGGCGGCATCCGGGCGATGCAGCGGGGCGTGCCCACGCTCGTGCTGTCGATCGACAACCGCGCGCGGGAGATCGCGCGGTCGGTCGGCCTGCGAGCGCCCTCGCGCCACGCGGCACGGCTCTACCAGGAGGACCTGCGCTCGGGCGAGGTGGTCCGCATCGACGTCCCGCGGGACGCCGTCGACTCCTGGCGCCGCCGATGGGGGATCGAGCGATGACGCGCGGGCGACCGGAGGCGACGGCCGTGCTCGCCGGGCCGGGTCGGACCGTCGCGGACTCCGACCGCGCAGCCGACTTCGTGCTCGTCACCGACGAGCGGGCGTGGCTCGAGGCGGCCCGAGCCGGACTGGACCCCGTGGCCACGCACCTGCGGTTCAGCGTCACGGACCGCCGATCCGACGCCGCGGCCCGCCTCGGGCGGCTCGTCATGCCCTGGCGCTGGCGCCGGACCATCCTCAACGCGGGCATCGGGGTCGTGTACTGGAGGCGGGGCGCTCCGCTGGCGCCCCGGGTGGGTGCGCTGCTCGCCGGAAGCCGGGTCGTGAGGCTCGACGCATGACGCCTCCTGACGTTCTGCGGCGGTCCCTCGCGGTCCCGGCGGCGGCGCTGGCCCGGCCGCTCGTCCTCTCGCAGGCCGCGGCCAGCGCGGCGGGTGCGGCCGTCGTCCTCCTGGGTGCCTGGCACATGGAGCCGGGCGAGTTCGCGAGCTTCAGCCTGGCCCTCCTCGTGCTGAACGTCGGGACCGGCCTGGTGCGGAGCGGGCTCTTCCAGCCCGCGCTCATCGAGCGCAGGACGGACCCTCACGCCGTCGTCCCGGTCCGCTACGTCGCCGTCGCCGCGGGGACGGTGGCCGTGCTCGTCGCGGTGGTGGACCTCGCCGTGACCGTGCTCGGCGCGGGCGGGGCGACGCTGCTCGGGGTCCTCAGCGTCGCGCCGATCGTCCAGGACTGGCTGCGGTTCCGCTGCATCGGCCAGGGGCGCAACAGGGCTGTCGCTCTCTCGGACGGGATCCGTCTCCTGCTCGTGCCCGCCGTCCTCCTCGTCGTCGGCACGGCGCACCCGCTCGTCGCCTTCTACGCGGTGTGGTGCGCGGGCTACGCGATCGCGGCGGTCCCGCTCGCGCTGGCGGCACGCCGCGTGCCCCACTTCTCGCGGTACTCGGTGTACGGGACGCGGGCGCGCTCCCAGGCGTGGGAGTTCCTCGTCGCCCAGCTCGCCACGACGGTGCCGCTCCTCGTGCTCGGCGCGCTCTCCGTGAGCGCGAGCGTCGGCGCCTTCCGGCTGAGCCAGACGCTCTACGGTCCCGTGAACGTGCTCTTCGCGGCCGTCGCGCTGAACCTGCTCTCGGACGCGGTCGGCGAGACGGACCGGCCCGACGACGCCGCGCTCGTCCGGCGCGCACGGCGCCTCGGCCTGCTGTCCGCGGGCGGGGCGACCGCGCTCGGTGCCGTGCTCGTGCTCGTCGCCGCGACAGGTGCGGTCCACCCGTCCGGCATCGAGCGAGGGGAGCTCGTCGTCGCGCTCGCGGCGGTCGGCTGCTTCGCTGCCTGCGGTGGGCTCGTGGGACCGCACCTCGTCGTCATGAGGATCTTCAAGGCGCAGTCCGTCGTGACGCGCGCACGTGTCGGCATGGTCGCGGTGACCTGGTGCGGGTTCGTCGCCGGATATCTGGCCGGGGGGCCATTTCTGAGCCTCTCGCTGGGGTTCTTCTTCGGAGGCGTCGGCTATGTCGCCTTCTTTCTTCCGGCGGCGGCGCGGACGTATCACGCGGAGGTCGCGTGACGGGAGGAGGCGGTGCAATCCTGGTCGTCGCGGAGCGCGCCTTCTTTCCGACACGGAGCTGGCGCGCGGAGCGCCTTTCCTCTCTGGGCGTCCGAGCGTGCTCGCACACGGATCGGGGCGGAGCGAACAGGCCTCCGCCACGTGTCACCAGAGTCGGGGCGTGCCGCAGGCGCGCCGCCGGCCGAGCGACGGGCCGCCCGTCCGGAGGCGCGGAGACGGGCAGGTGATGATGAGTGCATGACCATCCTGAGGTGATCGAGATGCCGGCAGGGCTCGGACGGCCACGGACGCGACGCCTCGCCCGCCGCCCTGCGGGCCGGAGCCGGGGCCCGGCGGTGAGACCTCGCCGCGACCTCGCGGCCGTCCCCGAGGGGCGTGGAGGGTCGCGCGACCCCGTGCTGGCGCTCTCGCGGGCACTCCTGTACGGCGGTCTCGGCCTCGTGTCGCTCATGGTGCTGCGGGTGGGCGGCGGCATCACGGCAGGAGACGTCGTCCTCCTGGCGAGCCTCGCGCTGTGCCTCGCGGCCGTGGGCCGACCGCCGACGCCGCACCCGTACGGCGCCTGGGCGCTGCCCGCTGCGCTGCTGCTGGTGGTCGGGGGCTGTCTCGCGGCCGCGGGCTCACCCGCGCCGGCAGAGAGCCTCGTGAGCCTCGTGCGCGTGCTCTACGTCGCGCTGGCGCTCCCGTGGCAGCTCGCGGTCCTCCTCGACGACGAGCGACGGCTGCGGCGCGGCCTGCTCTCGTTCGGCGTCGGCGCGGCCCTGTGCGCCCTGGGCGCGCTCGTGCAGTTCGCGCTCGGCCCGGGCGCGATCCCCGGAGGGGTCGTCACGACGGCGGGCCGCTACACGGGGTTCACCGGCCACGTGAGCGACACCGGTGCCATCGCGTCGCTCGCGGTCGTCATCGGTCTGTCCGGGCTGACGCGCGGCCTGGGAAGGCTCCAGCGGCTCCTGCTCGTGGGCGTGGCCGTCTCGGGCATCGTCGGTCTCGTGCTCAGCGGCAGCGTGAGCGGGATGCTGGCGGCCGTCCTCGGTAGCGCCACCCTGCTGCTCCTGCGCGGCATCCCTGTCGGGCGGGTCGCCGTCGCTGCCGTCGTCGCCGGGGCGGCGCTCTGGTTCGCGGGCGGGGTGCTCGGAGAGACGCAAGGTGCGCTGCGGCCGGCGGAACGCGTCAAGCAGGTGCTCGGCCTCTCAGGCGGTGACGCGTCGCTCAACACGTCGGCGTCCCGGTGGGACACCATCGTCCTGGGGTGGCGCGGCTTCCTGCAGGACCCGGTCAGCGGGGCCGGTCTCGACGCCCGGTCCTCGCTCGTGGTCGACACGCTGGGCGTGCACAGCCTGCCGGTCGCGGCGCTCTACCAGGGCGGGATCGTCTTCGCGGCAGGGCTGCTGGGATGTCTCGTGGCGGCGGTGGTGCGCGCCGTGCGGACCGTGCCGCGCACGGGGCTCCAGGCCCGCGTCTATGCGGTGGGTGTCACGGCGCTCGCGTTCAGCGCGACGGCTCCGAGCCTGTACAACCGCTACCTCTGGGTGCCGGTCGCGCTGGTCGCCGCAGCGGTCGCGCTGGGACCGGGGCGCGATGCGGCGGGGGCCTCCAGGGCACCGGGACTCAGCGCGCGTAGGCGTGCTCCAGCGCGTCCGTGACGGCGTCCATCGAGTAGTCCGTCCGGACGAGGTCACGCGCTCGGCGGCCCGCGTCCTGCGCGCGACGGGGGCTGCCGAGGAATCGGGCCATCGCGGCCGTGAGGTCGTCGACGTCCTCGCCCACGACCTCGCCCGCCCCGGCGCGCGAGACCGGTGCCGCGAGCCCGCACGTGCGCGTCACGACGACCGGTACCCCGCACGACATCGCCTCGAGGACGCTCATGGGGAACGGCTCGTCGACGGACGGCAGGACGTAGAGCGACGCGCGCGCGAGCCGGTCGGTCGTCCGCTCGGGCGGCAGCGCCCCCTCCCAGGCGACTCGCGCGCGGACGTCCGCCGGGAGCGCCGCGATCCGCTCGCGCACCGCAGGGCCCTCGCCCTCGTCCGGACCGACGAGCCGGAACCGGGCCTCGGGGAACCGCGGCGCGAGACGGGCGGCGGCGTCGACGAAGGCGAGAGGCCGCTTGCGGGGGTGCAGGCGGGCGAGGAACAGCACCTCGGGGTGGTGGTCGGGCGACGGCCGCTCGCCCTGCCCGCGCACCGGCACGCCGTTGACGAGCCGCTGGACGCTGACCCGCGGGCCGAACAGCGTGCGGAGGCCGGCCTCCTCGACGGGGGTGAGGGCGAAGCTCCTCGACGCGCGCGCCACGACGCGACGTGTGAGGAGCGCGTCGAGAGGCGCCGCGAGCGGGTGTGCCGACGGCATGACCATGCCGTGCGTCTGCGTGACGAAGGGCTTGCCCGACCGACCCCAGGCGACCGCCGCGGGCAGGGTGACGAGGTCGCGGGCCAGATGGACGTGCGCGACGTCGGCGCGCGTTCCGTGGGCCCGGATCCACCGCACCATCGAGGGTGCGGCCAACCCCGCGAACCCCGTACCCGGAGCGGCCCGCACGGCGGGGAACGTCACGACGGGCACGCCGTCCCACGTCGTCGGGAGCTCGTCGAAGCCCGTCGCCGCCGCGACGAGGAGCGCGTCGTGACCTCGCGCGCGCAGCGCCCGGACCTGGTTCGTCGCGACGCGGACGGGACCCCCGTACGCGCCGTCGGGGGTGAGGAGCGTGGCGACATGCAGCACGCGCAGGCGACGGACGGGCATCTCAGAAGCGCGTCCGGTCCGAGAGCGTCCGCCCTTCCCAGACGCCTCCGTCGGGCACGTCGCCGCGGACGACCGACCCGGGCGTGACGAGCGCCGAGCGCCCGAGCCGCGTCCCGCCGAGGACGACGCACCGTGCCGTGACCCACGCCCCGGGGCCGACGTGCACAGGGGCCGTCACGAGGCCCATGTCGCTGCGGTGCCGGTGGCTCCCCGTGGTGAGGAACGTGTCCTGCGAGAGCACGGCGTCGTGCCCGATCCAGACGTGGTCCTGGTTGTGGATCCACACTCCTTCGCCGATCCAGCAGTTTGCCTCGACATGAAGCTTCCATGGGAAGCGGACCCGTGTGCGCGGGCGGAAGACGACGCCGTCGCCGATGTCGGCGCCGAAGGCACGCAGCACGGCGACGCGCAGGCGCGAGCTGACCTGCCAGGGGTTCGACACGAAGAGCAGCTCGGCGGCGCCCCACAGGTAGACGAGAGCGCTCGGGCGTCCCCAGGACTCCTTTTCCCCGGGAGCGTCGGCGAGCGGGACGACGCGGATTTCCCGGTGCATTTCCTGCGATGTCATCTGCCCCCCAGCGAATCGGCCCGAACGTCGTTATCGTACGTGCGTGAGCACCTCGGGAATGCGCATCCTGGTGATCGGCGCCAACTACGCCCCTGAACCTACCGGAAATGCGCCCTATACGTCGGCGCTGAGCCGCGCCCTGGCCGCGCGCGGGGCGCTGGTGAGCGTCCTCACGACCTATCCGCACTACCCGGAGTGGCGTGTCCGCGAGGGCTACCGGGGATGGTCGCGCCGGGAGCGGGTCGACGACGTCGACGTGCTCCGCCTGCGCCACTACGTGCCGCGGTCGCCCACCTCCGCGCGCCGCCTCTTCGCCGAGCTGAGCTTCGGGGTGCGGTCCGCGACGACGCGCTGGCCCGACCCCGACGTCGTGCTGCTCGTCTCGCCCTCCCTCTTCGCGGCGGCCGTCGCGATGCTCCGGCTCCGCGCCGGGCGTGCGCGCGGCACGTCGCGACCCGGTGCACCGGGCATCGTGCTCTGGACCCAGGATCTCTACTCGCTCGGGGTCGAGGAGACCGGGGCGGCCTCGGGCCACGCTGCCCGCGTCGTCGGTGCCGTCGAGCGCTTCGTCGCGCGCGGGGCCGACGCGGTGGTGGCGATCCACGAGCGCTTCGCGCGTCGTCTGCGCGAGTCGCTCGGGGTCGACGCCGCCGCGCTGCGCGTCGTGCGGAACTGGACGCACCTCGCCCACGACGCGGTGCTCCCGGACCGCGCAGCGGTACGCGCCGCCCATGGGTGGCACGACGACGAGACGATCGTGCTGCACGCCGGCAACCAGGGGGTGAAGCAGGGCCTCGAGAACGTGGTGGAGGCGGCACGCCTGGCCGACGCGCAGGGCACGCGGGTGCGGTTCGTGCTCCTGGGGGACGGGAGCCGTCGCGCTGCGCTCGAGGCGGCCGGGAGCGGGGTGCGCCGCCTGCAGTTCGTCGACTCCCTGCCCGACGCGGAGTTCCGTGCCGCGCTCGAGGCCTCCGACGTGCTGCTCGTCAACGAGCTCGCCGGGCTCGCCGAGATGTCCGTGCCGAGCAAGCTCACGTCCTACTTCCACGCGGCCCGGCCCGTGCTCGCGGCGACGTCCGAGCGGTCGACGACGGCGGCCGAGCTGCGCGCGTCCGGCGGTGGTGTCCGCGTCGACCCGCAGGACCCGCAGGCGCTCCTCGACGCGGCGCAGTCGCTCGCGGCCGACCCAGGGTGGCGCGACCGTCTGGGCACGGCGGGCCGCCGCTACCGGGACGAGACGCTCTCGGAGCGTGCTGCCGTCGACGCGTTCGCGGCGGTCCTCGAGGAGCACGCCCGCGCCACGAACGGGACGTCACCTGCACGCACCGAGCCGCCGACCGCCGGCGTCGCGCGCGCGCCGGACGTCTCGCGCCCGTAGCCACCGAACGCAGCAGCGCTGCACCAGACAGGGGGAAGCATGAAGAAGGCACTGATCTCGGGGATCACCGGGCAGGACGGCTCGTACCTCGCGGAGCTGCTGCTCCGCAAGGGCTACGAGGTCCACGGGCTGATCCGCCGCGCCTCGACGTTCAACACGGCGCGCATCGACCACCTCTACCAGGACCCGCACGAGGAGGACGCGCGCCTGTTCCTGCACTACGCCGACCTCTCCGACGGCGCACGCCTCGTGACGCTCATCACGCAGATCTGCCCGGACGAGGTGTACAACCTCGCGGCGCAGTCGCACGTGCGCGTCTCGTTCGACGAGCCCGAGCACACGGCGGACACGACGGGGACGGGAGCGATCCGCCTGCTCGAGGCGGTGCGCCTCGCGGGCGTGGACACGCGGTACTACCAGGCGTCGTCGTCGGAGCTGTACGGGGCGACGCCCCCGCCGCAGGACGAGACCACACCGTTCCACCCGCGGTCGCCGTACGCGGCCGCCAAGCTCTACGCGTACTGGATCACGAAGAACTACCGCGAGGCGTACGACATGTTCGCGGTCAACGGGATCCTCTTCAACCACGAGTCCCCGCGCCGCGGCGAGACCTTCGTGACGCGCAAGATCACGCGGGCCGTCGCGGCGATCCGGGCGGGCCGGCAGGAGCACCTGTACCTGGGCAACCTCGACGCGGTCCGCGACTGGGGGTACGCCGCCGAGTACGTCGAGGGCATGTGGCGCATGCTCCAGGCCGACCGGCCGGACGACTACGTGCTCGCCACGGGGACCGGGCTCACGGTGCGCGACTTCCTGGAGGAGGCGTTCACGCACGCGGGGCTGCGGTGGCAGGACCACGTGCGGTTCGACGAGCGCTACCTGCGCCCGAGCGAGGTGGACGCGCTCGTCGGCGACCCGAGCAAGGCGCACGCCGACCTCGGCTGGAAGCCGACCGTCGGTGGTCGCGAGCTCGCGCGCATCATGGTGGACGCGGACGTCGAAGCACTCGGCCACGCCGGGTCGCCGTGGATCGACCGGGTCGCGCTCGCCACGTGGGAGGCCGCGTGACGTCGCCCGACGAGCGCGACCTCGTCCGCCACGAGCCGGCCCCGCTCGACCGGGACGCCGTGTTCTACGTCGCCGGCCACCGCGGTCTGGTCGGCTCGGCGATCTGGCGCCGCCTGGAGCGGGCGGGCTTCACCCGTCTCGTCGGGCGGACCTCCGCCGAGCTCGACCTCACGGACCGCGACGCCGTGCACGACTTCTTCCGCGCGCACCGTCCGCGCTACGTCGTCCTCGCGGCGGCGAAGGTCGGCGGGATCATGGCGAACGCCGCGTACCCCGTCGACTTCCTCAGCGAGAACGTGCGCATCCAGGTGAACGTCCTCGACGCGGCGCGGACGGTCGAGGTCGAGCGACTGCTGTTCCTGGGCTCGTCGTGCATCTACCCGCGGCTCGCGCCGCAGCCGATCGCCGAGGACGCGTTGCTGACCGGGCCCCTCGAGCCGACCAACGACGCCTACGCGATCGCGAAGATCACCGGGATCCTGCACGTCCAGGCGGTCCGCCGTCAGTACGGGCTGCCGTGGATCTCGGCCATGCCGACGAACCTCTACGGGCCCGGCGACAACTTCTCGCCGACCGGGTCGCACGTGCTGCCCGCGCTGATCCGGCGCTACGACGAGGCGGTACGGACCGGCGCCCGGGAGGTGACGAACTGGGGGACGGGGTCGCCCCGACGTGAGCTCCTGCACAGCGACGACATGGCCGACGCGTGCCTGCACCTGCTCGAGCACTACGACGGACCGGTGCACGTCAACGTGGGCACGGGGCAGGACGTCACGATCCGCGAGATTGCCGAGGCGGTCGCCGACGTCGTCGGGTACGACGGCGCGACGCGCTGGGACACCTCGAGGCCCGACGGCACGCCGCAGAAGCTGCTCGACGTGTCCAGGCTGCGCGCGAGCGGCTGGGAGGCGCGGACCGGGCTGCGCGAAGGTCTCGAGCGCACGGTGGCGTGGTACCGCGAGCAGGCCGGGCAGGTCCGCGGATGAGCGCGGGACGTGCGGTGGCGCCCAGGGTCGCGACGTGCGGTGGCCTGTGCGAGATTGAGGCGGTCGCGGGTCGGCGCTCAGGGGGAGCGCGCCGGTGAGGGGGACGACGATGGAGCTGAGGGACTATCTGGTCCTGCTGCGCAAGCGGTGGGTCACGATCGCGGTCGCGGCGGGGCTCGGGCTGGCGCTCGCGGGCGCGTACTCGCTGCTGACGACTCCGACCTACTCCGCGCGGTCCCAGGTGTACGTGTCGGTGCAGGGCTCCGACTCCACCACGGACCTGCTGCAGGGGTCGAACTTCACCGTGCGCCAGGTCAAGTCGTACATCGAGCTCGTGACGAGCCCGCGGGTCCTGGACCCGGTGGTCGAGGAGCTGGGCCTCGCGGACGACGCCGCCTCGCTCGCGCAGCGCGTCCGCGCCGACTCCCCGCTCGACACGGCGCTCATCAACGTCACCGCGACGGACGAGTCGCCGCAGCTCGCGGCCGAGATCGCGAACGCGACGGCCCGGTCGCTCGCGTCGGTCGTGGGGGAGCTCGAGACCCCGACGGGAGGCGGGGACTCTCCGGTGCAGATCAGCACCGTCCGCGCGGCGTCGGTGCCGTCCTCCGCCGCGTCGCCGAACCTCCGGCTGAACCTGGCGCTGGGGCTGGTCGTCGGCCTCGCGCTCGGGGTCGCGGTAGCGGTCGTGCGCGAGCTCCTGGACACGCGCCTCCGGTCGACGGCCGACGTCGAGGACGTGACGGACGCGCCCGTGCTGGGCGTCATCGGGTACGAGGAGGACGCCCCGCAGCACCCGCTCATCGTCCAGGAGTCGCCCAAGGCGATCAGGGCCGAGTCGTTCCGCCGGCTGCGCACCAACCTGCAGTTCCTCGAGCTCGGACCGGCCGCCCGCACGTACGTCATGACGTCGGCCCTGCCGGGCGAGGGCAAGACGACGACGAGCATCAACCTGGCGATCACCCTCGCGGACGCGGGCCAGCGCGTGGTCCTCGTCGACGCGGACCTCCGCCGGCCCTCCGTCGCGCGGTACATGGGGATCGAGGGCTCGGTCGGGCTCACCACGGTCCTCATCGGCAAGGTCGGGGTCGAGGACGCGGTGCAGCCGTGGGGCAACGGCAACCTCGACGTGGTCGCGGCGGGGCAGGTGCCGCCGAACCCGAGCGAGCTGCTCGGCGCCGCCCCGATGGCCGACCTGCTCGACCGGCTCCGGGCGGACTACGACGCGATCGTGATCGACACCCCTCCGCTGCTCCCGGTCACCGATGCGGCGATCCTCGCGAGGGCCGTGGGGGGCGCCATCCTCGTCGTCGGGGCGGGGACCGTGCACCGCAACCAGCTCGAGACCGCCCTCTCGGCGCTCGGCACGGTCGGCGTGCGGCTGCTCGGGGTGGTCGTGAACCGGGTACCCCTGAAGGGCCCGGGCGCGCACGAGTACGGGTACTACGAGTACGTGGCGGAGACCGGCCCGCCCACCCGGTCGGGACGTCTCGCCGACCGCAAGGGGCGGGCGCACCAGCACGCCCGTCGGGCCACGCCCGCGCCCGCGCCGGGAGGTGCCGGGACGCCGGGGAGCGAGGGCCCTCCGCCGCCGCCGCCTCCGGTCGCGGACCGGGGGTTCCCGGCCGCCGTGCCGTCCGGCCCCGCCCGGTCGTTCGACGACGTCGTGGTGCCGCGCAAGAAGTAGGACAGCGGTCGGTCGGTGCCCCGCAGCGGTCGGCCACGACCGCGCCGACGGGGTGACGACCGGCGTTCGAGCAGGGGGAGCACATGAGGATCTCGGTGATCGGCTGCGGCTATCTGGGAGCGGTGCACGCGGCGTGCATGGCGACGCTGGGCCACGACGTGGTCGGGGTGGACGTCGACGCACGGAAGGTCGGCGCGCTGCGCGAGGGGCACGCGCCGTTCTACGAGCCGGGACTCGACGGGCTGCTCGCGGAGGCGACCGCCTCCGGACGGCTCGTGTTCACGACCGACACCGCCGCGGCGGCCGACGCCGCGGTCCACTTCGTGTGCGTGGGGACGCCGCAGCGCGCCGACTCGTACGCCGCCGACCTGTCGTCCGTCGACGCGGCGTTCCGGGCGCTCGTGCCGCACCTCGGCGCGGACGCGGTCGTGGTGGGCAAGTCGACCGTCCCCGTGGGCACGGCCGCGCGGCTCGCGGACGAGCTCGCCGCCGTCCGCCCCACCGCGACGCTCGTCTGGAACCCCGAGTTCCTGCGCGAGGGGTTCGCCGTCCAGGACACGCTGCGGCCGGACCGGCTCGTCTACGGCGTGCCCGACGACGCGGCGGGCGCTCGCGCCGTCGACGTGCTCGACGCGGTCTACGTCGCGGCTCTCGGCGACGGCACACCCCGGCTCGTGGTCGACCGGGCGACGGCCGAGCTGGTCAAGGTCGCGGCGAACTCCTTCCTCGCGACGAAGATCTCGTTCATCAACGCGATGGCGGAGCTGTGCGAGGTCGCCGGGGGAGACGTGACGCTCCTCGCCGACGCGATCGGGCTCGACGAGCGGATCGGACGGCGGTTCCTCAACGCCGGTCTCGGGTTCGGCGGCGGGTGCCTCCCGAAGGACATCCGTGCGTTCATGGCACGCGCCGAGGAGCTGCACGCCGACCCCGCCGTGAGCTTCCTGCGGGAGGTCGACTCGATCAACCTGCGCCGGCGGGAGCGCATGGTCGACCTCACGGTCGGCGTCCTCGACGGTCGCCCGCTGGCGGGGGCGCGGATCGCGGTGCTGGGCGCGGCGTTCAAGCCGGACAGCGACGACGTCCGCGACTCGCCCGCGCTCGACGTCGCGGAGCGCCTGCACCGTCGGAGCGCGCGCGTCGTCGTCACCGACCCGCGCGCGCTGGCGAACGCGCGCGCCAAGTCCCCGTTCCTGGGCTTCGCCGAGACGGTCGAGGAGGCGGTGGACGGCGTGGACGCCGTGCTGGTGCTCACGGAGTGGCAGGAGTACCGGGAGCTGGAGCCGGGCAAGCTCTCCGGCCTCGTGGCGGCGCCGCGCGTCGTCGACGGCCGGAACGCGCTCGACGCGGCCGCGTGGCGTGACGCGGGATGGACGTACCGTGCGCTCGGCCGACGGTGAGCGGCGCTCCGCAGGCACGGACCGACGCAGGCACGGACCGAGCGGGCCCGGAGCGACGGGGCTCGTGATGACGGCGGCGGCGCTAGGAGGCGTGCTCCTCGCGGCGTGCGCACCGGGCGGTGACGGCGGCGATCCGACCCCGGACGACCCCTCGTCGACCGCGCAGCCCCTCGGGCCCGCGGAGTACGCCGACAGGTTGCTCGCCGAGACGCAGGTGGTCCGCGACGCGGAAGGGCTGCCCCGGCTGGAGCAGAGCGACTGCGCGACCGAGGCGGCGCTCTCCCGTGCCACGGCGCTCGTGGGAGCCCCGCTCGAGCATGCGCCGCTCGACGACGTCGTCACCGCGTGCCGACCGGCCGGCGGCACGGCGGCGGAGAACCTCAGTCGCGCCGCCGCCGCACCGGAGGCCGTCGTCGACGCGTGGATGGCGTCCCACGGACACCGCGCGAATCTCCTGGACCCCGCGCTGACGTCCGTGGGGGTCGTGTGCGTCGCGGACACCTCGGAGGGCGCCGGAGGCGTCGTCTGCGCGCAGGTCTTCCTCGGCTGACGACGGCGCCCTTGACCCGTCGGGGTGAGCGACTTAGCGTCTCTTTCAACAGAGGATGAATTCGTGCCGCGCGACGTCGCGCGGCGAGCCCAGGAGGTCGTCGTGCGCGCGATGGTCGTCAAGGAGTTCCGTGAGCTGCGCCGGGACCGGCGCACCGTCGCGATGCTCGTCGGGATGCCGCTGCTGCTGCTCGTCGTGTTCGGGTTCGCGGCGAACTTCACGGTCGAGACGCTGACCGTCACCGCCGTCGGGCCGGGCGCCGAGCAGGCGGTCGACGCGATCGAGGCGAACCCTGCCGCCGCGGACGCGCTCGACGTCGTGAGCGTGGACCCCGCGGGCACGGACGCCGACGCCCGCGCGGCGCTGCGCGACGACCGCAGCGACGTCGCGGTCGTCGCGCCGACGCCGGGGCAGGACGAGCCGACCGTCTACATCGACGGGTCCAACCTCTTCGCCGCCCAGTCGGCGAAGGTGCTCGTCGCCTCCCTCGGGGACGCGGTGGACTCGGAGGTCCTCTTCAACCCGGACCTCGACACCTCGTGGGTGATGGTGCCGGCGCTGATCGGTCTCATCCTCACGTTCATCGGCACGATCATCACGTCGATCGGGCTCGTCAAGGAGCGCGAGGCGGGGACGTTCGAGCAGCTCGCGGTGATGCCGCTCGGCCCGGCGGCGGTGATCCTCGGGAAGATCACGCCCTACTTCCTGCTGGCGTGCCTGGACATGGTCGCCGTGACGCTGCTCGGTATGTGGATCTTCGACGTGCCGTTCGCGGGCCCCGTCGGACCGTTCGTCGTGGGCGCGGCCCTGTTCCTCTTCGTCGTCCTCGGCATCGGCGCGCTCATCTCGACCGTGTCGCAGACCACCGGGCAGGCGGTGCAGGTCGCGCTCATGACGATGCTCCCGCAGGTCCTGCTCTCGGGCATGATCTTCCCGCTCGACGCCATGGCGGCCGGGGTGCGCTGGATCGGGTACCTCCTGCCCCTGACGTGGTTCACCGAGGTCTCCCAGGGCGTCATGGTCCGCGGGGCGTCGTGGTCCGCGCTCTGGCTGCCGCTCGTGGTGCTCGCCGTGATGGCCGTGGTCGTGTTCGGGCTGGCCGTCCTGCGGCTCTCGCGCGAGCTCTCGCCCGCGCGGGAGCGTCGCCGGCACCGCCCCGCCGCGCCCGAGGCCGTGACGCCCGCGCCGAGCGGAGCGGTCCGGTGACCTGGGGCGTGCGTGGTCTCGACGTCGTCTTCCGCACCGGGCACGGGCACGTGGTGCGCGCCCTCGCGGGCGTGGACCTCGACCTCCCGCGCGGGCAGGTCACCTCGGTCGTGGGCGGCGACGGCGCGGGCAAGACGACGCTCGCGCGCGCGCTGCTCGGGCAGGTACCGGTCGCCGGCGGCGTCGTGGACGCCCCGACCCGCGACCGGGTCGGCTACCAGCCGTCGTCGAGCGGCGTCTGGCCGGCGCTGACCGTCGCGGAGAACGTCGAGCTCGTCGGCGACGCGTACCGCATGCCTGCCGCACGCAGAGAACGGCGTGCGGACGAGCTGCTCGAGCGGGCGGGGCTCGCCGAGGCGCGCGACCGCCTCGGGTCGCAGCTCTCCGGGGGGATGCGGCAGAAGCTCGGCGTGTGCCTCGCGATGCTGCACGAGCCCGACGTCCTGCTCCTCGACGAGCCGAGCACCGGGGTGGACCCCGTGAGCCGCGTCGAGCTGTGGCGGCTCGTCGCGGAGTCGGCGGCGTCCGGCGCGGCGGTCCTCGTCACGACGACCTACCTCGACGAGGCCGAGCGGGCCGCCGACGTCGTCGTGCTCGACGCGGGCACGGTCCTCGCCGCGGGGACGCCCGACGACGTGCGCGCCGCCGCGCCCGGGCGGATCACGGTCGCGACCGTCCCGCCCGCGGGCGAGGACGGGCGGACGTGGCGCCGCGGCCCGACGTTCCACACCTGGTGGCCCGACGGCGCGCCGACGCCCTCCGCGGGCACCGTGGACGTCGACCTGGAGGACGCCGTCGTGGCCCTCACGCTCGGTAGTGGCACGCACGGCACGCACGGCACCGACGACGCCGACGGCGACGGGGTGAGCCCGGCGACACCCCGCGCGGGCCGACCGACGGGAGGCGCGGCCTCGCAGGACGCGCCCCTCGTGCGGGTCGAGGGCGCCGAGCGGCGGTTCGGGGACGTCGTGGCCGTCGGCGGAGTCTCGCTCGTCGTGCAGCCCGGCGAGGTGGTGGGCCTGCTCGGCGCGAACGGCGCGGGCAAGACGACGCTCCTGCGCATGATCCTCGGCCTCGACCGGCTCGACGGCGGGCGGGTCGACGTCCTCGGCGCACCACCGGACCGCGCGGGCCGCCGGTCGGTCGGCTACGTCCCGCAGGGCCTCGGGCTCTCCGGCGACCTGAGCGTCGAGGAGAACGTCGAGTTCGTGGCGGCGGTGTACGGGGTGCGGGACGTGCCCGCGCTCCCGCCGGCGCTCGCGGCCGTCCGCCGTCGGCCCGTCGCGGAGATCGGGCTGGGGCGTCGGCGCCAGCTCGCGTTCCACTGCGCCCTGCTGCACGCGCCGCGTCTGCTCGTCCTCGACGAGCCGACGTCCGGCGTCGACCCGCTCGCGCGGGCGCGGGCGTGGGACGCGATCCACGGGCAGGCCGACGCGGGCGTCGGCGTCCTCGTAACGACGCACTACCTCCAGGAGGCCGAGCAGTGCGACCGCCTGCACGTCCTGTCGCGCGGCCGCTCCGTGGCGTCGGGCACGGTCGCCGACGTCGTGGGCGGCCGCGAGGCGGTCGTCGTGCGGTCCCGCGACTGGCAGGCGGCGTTCGCGGCGCTCGACGCCGCGGGCCTGCCCGTGATGCTCGACGGCCGCGCGGCGCGTGTGGCGGGGACGCCGCCCGCGACCGTCCGGGACGCGCTCGCCGCGGCGGGCGTCACCGCGACGTGCGACGTCGTCCCTGCGACGCTCGAGGAGACCATGGTGCTCGTGGACCGCGCGTCCGCGACCCCGGCCGGTGCGGCGTGAGCGGGCGGCGGGGACGACGCCCGGGCCGCTCGGACACGCGCTCCGACATCCTGTCGGCCGCGCGGGACGCGTTCGCGGAGCACGGCTACGACCGCGCGACGGTCCGCGACATCGCGGGCCGGGCGGGCGTCGACGCGGCGATGGTGCACCACTGGTTCGGGTCGAAGGAACGGCTCTTCCAGGCGGCGGTGGACGTGCCCTTCGACCCGCAGGAGCTCCTGCTCGACGGTGCGCCCGACGACGTGGCGCGACTGGGCGAGCACGTCGTCCGCACGCTGCTGCGCGCGTGGGACTCGCCGCGCGGCAGGGTCGCCCTCGCGCTGCTGCGCTCTGCCACGAGCTCCGAGCGGGCGGCGCGGATGCTCCGCGAGTTCATGGTCGCCAGGGTCGTCCGACCGACCGTCGCGCGGGTGGAGCCCGATCCCCGCCGGGCTGCGTGGCGGGGCGCGCTCATGGCGAGCCAGCTCGCCGGGCTCGTCGTCGCGCGGTACGTGCTCCGGGTCGAGCCGCTCGCGGGGGCTCCCGCGGAGACCGTGGTCGGGGCGGTCGGTCCGACGATCCAGGGCTACCTCACCGGCCCGCTCCCGGGAGCCGTGACCGACGGGTCGCACGGCGCCGGGAACGTTGAGATTTCAACTGAGAGGCATGTTGCGCCGTAGGTCGTCTGTCTGTAGGTTGAGCCCCGCCGGCCGAGGCTCGGCGCGGGGCCAAGCGCGCAGGGGGAGCTTGGCGTCGAGCCACGGCGGCCCGTCTCAGACGCCCACGAGGACGCGGGTCGTCCCCTCCCGGTTCGTCCGGTCGCGCAGCGCGCGCCCCAGCCGACGCAGCGCGTCGTCGTCCGCGAGGAGGGCGGACCAGTCGTCAGGATCGAGGCTCGGCGCGTCGCCCCGGGCCTTGCGGATCGCGGCGACCTGGAGCTGGTAGGCGAGGATCACCTCGCGCGGGCTCCCCGGGACGGCGATCCGCACGTGGTCCACGTCGTCGCGGCGCGAGTGGAGGGCGAGCGTGGTGAGGCCGTCGAAGATCTCGATGGTCCGGTGGTACTCGTCCACGGCGGCGCTCGACCCGCGCAGGCCGCCGTCGCCCACGACCGCCCGGAGGAATGTGTGGAGGTGCCCGAGGTCGCGGCGGCGCTCGCGCGCGAAGGCGGCGGACGACGCGAGCTGGCCCACGATGCCGACGGTGAGCAGGACCGTCGCGACGAGCACGAGGTACCGGGTCCGCAGGCCGCGGACCAGGTACGGCTCGGTGCTGCCCGGCTCGTGCTGCACCATCGCCACGAAGCTCACGACGGCCCACGCGACGGCGACGACGGCGCCCGCCCCGGCCACGTCCATGCCCCAGCGCAGCCGGAGCGGCCGTCGCGAGCGGGTGCGCAGGCAGGAGACGGCGAAGGTCGCGGTCGCCGTCAGGAACGTCCCGTAGTAGAGCGCCCAGTAGCCCCACATCACAGGGCGGTCGTGGACCTGCGCGTCGAGGTCGTGGGTCGTCCAGGGACCGCTCACCGCGGCGAGCACCACCATGGCGGCCCCGACGCCCGAGGCCGCGAGCGCCACGTGCCGGGTGCGCGGTGCCCGGCCCGTGGTGGTGCTGTACGCCCACACGCCGACGAAGAGGCAGCCGGTGACGAGCGCGACGTGCTTGGCGACCTCGTGGGTCCCGGCGGGGGCGTGCTCCTTGAGGAGGTCGGCCACGACGGGCACGCGCAGCGCGTTCGCGACCGCGACGAAGCCCAGCCCGAGGGGGAGGGCCGCGTCGTCGCGGGTGCGGGCGCGCACGCCGGTCCACACGGCCGCGATGGCGAAGAGCACCACGGCGAGGAGGCCGAGAGCGTGGTTCACCGGTAGAGCTCCAGGGACGTGAGCCGGGTCGCCGAGCTGCCGTGGGACGCGATCGAGATCATGAGCTCGCTCGCGAGGCGCTCGACGCGCAGCTCGTCGGGGTCCTCGTACCCGTCGCGGCACGCGCCGACGCGTGGGGCGCCCGCCGTGGCGGCCGCGTCGAGGACGTGGACGAGCTCGTGCGCGACGACGTGGTCGCGGTGCGCCCCCGCCAGGGTCTGGCGGGCGTCGACGAGGACGAGGTCACGCTCGGGGAAGGCGAGCCAGAGTCCGGTCACGCCGGGTCCGAGGTCGCCCTCGACGACCTCGAGGGGCCGACCGCGCACCGCGGCGACCAGGCGGCACGCCTCCTCGATGCTGCGGGCGCGGTCCAGGCCCGCGGTGCGCAGCAGGTCATCCACGATCGTCGTCCGGGACGGCCGGGGTGACGGGAGGGAGGTGCTCCAGGCGCCGCACGCGGTCGACGATCTCGATGATCGCCCGGACGTTCTCGGGCGACAGGCCCTGGGCGCGCAGCGCGAACTGCTCGACGCCCTCGTCGGCGAGCGCCGCCCGGAGCCGGTCGTCGGGGTCCTCCTCGGGGTCGACGAGGCTGCCCGTGCTCACGTGGAAGAACGCGGCGATGCCCTCGACGACGCGCAGGCTGGGTGAGGAGCGGTGCCCGCCGCGCAGCGCGCTGAGGTAGGCCTCGTTGATCGAGTACCCGCGCTCGGTCATCCACTGGGCGGCCTCGCGGTTGGTCACGGGCCGCCCGCCGCGCCCGCGTGCGAAGAGCTCGTTGAGCCGGCGGCGGAAGACCCGCGCCGTCCGCTCGCCGGGTGCCACGTCGTCGTCCATGGCGACGATTGTGACAGGCCGTGCGCTGCGGCGGCACGTGGCGGCACGGGCGCCCGACGTCGCGGCTCCCGTCGCGGGGCGCCGAGGGCGCGGGTAGCGTTCCGGACGGGCGCGGGAACGGCCCGGCGCCTCGCGCGGGACGCGCGCACCGACCACCCTCGAGGGAGCCGACATGAGCGAGCAGACACCGAAGGGCCAGGGAGGCCTCGACGACCTTCTCGGCAAGGCGAAGGAGTTCCTCACCGACGACCGCATCGACGACGTCGCGGAGAAGATCAAGTCCGTCGCGCCCGACTCGGTCGACCAGCACGTCGACACCCTGGCCGAGAAGGCCAAGGAGGCCAACGACTGACCTGCGGGTCGGTACGATCGAGGGGCGCCGTCCACGACGGCGCCCTTCGTGCTGTCGGGCAGGGCCCGCCGGCCGCAGGACTCGACCGGGCGCGCGCCGCGCGCCTCCCGCCAGCAGATCGGAGCACGGACGTGTCTGACGTCGTCTCGTCACCCCTCACCATCACCCTCGACGCCGAGGAGACCACGGTGACGACGGGCACGACGGGGACGGACCTGTTCGCCGCTCGTCGCGACGTCGTCGTGATCCGCGTCAACGGCGTCCTCAAGGACCTCGACACCCCGGTCGCCGACGGCGACGTGGTCGAGGGCGTGACCATCGACTCGCCCGACGGGCTCGCGGTGCTGCGGCACTCGGCCGCGCACGTCCTGGCCCAGGCCGTCCAGCAGGTCAACCCCGACGCGAAGCTCGGCATCGGGCCGCCCATCACGGACGGCTTCTACTACGACTTCGACGTCGAGACCCCGTTCACGCCGGAGGACCTCAAGGCCCTCGACAAGGCGATGTCGCGGATCATCCGGGAGGGGCAGACCTTCCGCCGCCGGGTCGTGACGGAGGACGAGGCGCGCGCCGAGCTGGCCCACGAGCCGTACAAGCTCGAGCTCATCGGGCTCAAGGGCGGCGCGGCCGACGACACCGAGGGTGCGAGCGTCGAGGTCGGCGGCGGCGAGCTGACGATCTACGACAACGTGCGCGGTGCCGGGCGCGAGAGCGAGACCGTGGTCTGGAAGGACCTGTGCCGCGGTCCGCACCTGCCGAGCACGCGCCTGATCGGCAACGGCTACCAGCTCATGCGCTCGGCCGCGGCGTACTGGCGCGGCAGCGAGAAGAACCCCCAGCTCCAGCGCGTCTACGGCACGGCCTGGCCGACCAAGGACGAGCTCAAGGCGTACCTCGACCGCCTCGCGGAGGCCGAGCGTCGCGACCACCGCCGCCTCGGCAACGAGCTCGACCTGTTCTCCTTCCCGGAGGAGATCGGCTCGGGTCTGCCGGTGTTCCACCCCAACGGCGCGACGATCCGCATGGAGATGGAGGAGTACTCGCGCAAGCGGCACGTCGAGGCGGGCTACTCGTTCGTCAGCACGCCGCACATCACCAAGGCGAACCTCTTCCAGACGTCGCGCCACCTCGACTGGTACGCGGACGGCATGTACCCGCCGATGCACCTCGACGAGGAGCTCGACGACGAGGGCAACGTCAAGCGCGCCGGGCAGGACTACTACCTCAAGCCGATGAACTGCCCGATGCACAACCTCGTGTTCAACTCCCGGGGCCGCTCGTACCGGGAGCTGCCGCTGCGGCTGTTCGAGTTCGGCACGGTGTACCGGTACGAGAAGTCGGGCGTCGTGCACGGCCTGACCCGCGCGCGCGGTTTCACGCAGGACGACGCGCACATCTACTGCACGCGCGAGCAGATGAAGGACGAGCTGTCCTCGACGCTCACGTTCGTCCTCGACCTCCTGCGCGACTACGGTCTCGAGGACTTCTACCTCGAGCTGTCGACGCGGGACCCGGAGAAGTCGGTCGGGGACGACGCCACGTGGGAGGAGGCGACCGAGATCCTGCGCCAGGTCGCGACGGAGTCGGGCCTCGAGCTCGTCGCCGACCCGGGCGGCGCCGCGTTCTACGGCCCGAAGATCTCGGTCCAGGCGAAGGACGCGATCGGCCGCACGTGGCAGCTCTCGACGATCCAGCTCGACTTCTTCGAGCCGGAGCTGTTCGAGCTCGAGTACACGGCGTCCGACGGCTCGCGCCAGCGCCCGGTGATGATCCACCGCGCGCTGTTCGGCTCGATCGAGCGGTTCTTCGGGATCCTCGTCGAGCACTACGCGGGCGCGTTCCCGGCCTGGCTCGCGCCCGTCCAGGTCGTCGCCGTCCCCGTCGCCGAGCCGTTCAACGACTACGTGGCCGACGTCGTCGCGCAGCTCAAGGCGCAGGGGATCCGGGCGGAGGTCGACTACTCGGACGACCGGTTCGGCAAGAAGATCCGCAACGCGAGCACGCGCAAGGTGCCGTTCGTCCTCATCGCGGGCGGCGAGGACGCCGAGGCCGGCGCCGTGTCGTTCCGCTACCGGGACGGCCGCCAGGACAACGGCGTGCCGGTCGCCGAGGCGGTCGAGCGCATCGTCACCGCCGTCCGCGACCGCGTCCAGGTCTGACGGCACGTGAGCGACGAGCGCACGGGGTCGCCCGGCGCGGCCGAGACGGCCGCGCCGGGCGGCGCCCCCGACCCTGACCACAGGGCGACCGTCGAGCTCCCGGACAGCCACCCGCGGTTCGACGACGGCCTCGACCGGCTCTGGACGCCGCACCGGATGGTGTACATCGGCGGGCAGGACAAGCCCGCCGACGACTCGCGCGGCCAGTGCCCGTTCTGCCGCATCCCGGACCGGTCGGACGAGGACGGGCTGATCGTCGCGCGCGGCGAGACCGCGTACGTCGTGCTCAACCTCTACCCGTACAACCCGGGCCACCTCATGGTCGTGCCCTACCGTCACGTGTCCGACTACACGGACCTCACCGAGGCGGAGACGGTCGAGGTCGCGCACCTCACGCAGACCTCGATGCGCGTCGTGCGCGCCGTGTCGGCGCCCGACGGGTTCAACCTCGGCATGAACCAGGGCGCGGTCGCCGGGGCCGGCATCGCCGCGCACCTGCACCAGCACGTCGTGCCGCGGTGGTCGGGCGACGCGAACTTCCTGCCGATCGTCGCGCAGACCAAGGCCGTGCCCGAGCTGCTCGCGGACACGCGGGCGCGGCTCGCCGCGGCGTGGCCGACCGCCCGACCCGACGTCCCCGCGGAGGGAACCGCCTGATGTTCGGACGCCTGCGCGCGCTCACGACCCGCCTGTTCACCCCGCTCGCCGCGCTGCTGCTCCGCCTCGGCGTGAGCCCGGACGCGGTGACGGTCGCCGGGACCGTCGGCGTCGTCGTCGGCGCCCTGTGGCTCTTCCCGACGGGCCACCTGTTCGCGGGGGTCATGGTCGTCATGGTCTGCGCCTTCGCCGACGTGCTCGACGGCGTCATGGCGCGCCGCGCCGGCCGGTCGGGGCCCTGGGGCGCGTTCCTCGACTCGACGCTCGACCGGCTCGCCGACGCGGCCGTGTTCGTCGGCCTGACGCTGTGGTTCGTGCGCGCCGACGACCCGCGCCTGACGCCGGACCTCGCCGCCTGGGGGACCGGCGTCGCGCTCGCGTGCCTCGCGCTCGGCGCGGTCGTCCCGTACGCGCGAGCCCGCGCCGAGAGCGTCGGCATGACGGCGCAGGTCGGGATCGCCGAGCGGGCCGACCGGCTCGTCGCCGCGCTCGTCGCCGCCGGGATCGTGGGGCTGGGCGTGCCGCCCGTCGTGCTCGTGGTCGTCCTGGGGCTGCTCGCCCTCGCGAGCGCGGTCACGGTCGTGCAGCGCGTGGCCACCGTGCGCCGTCAGGCGCTCGCCCGGGTGAGCACGCGCACCGAGGAGAAGGAGGACGGTCGCTGATGGCCCTCGACGCCGGCAAGGCGTTCACGTTCGCCTGGCGCAACGCGCGCAAGGTCCCCGAGCCGATCCTGCGCGGGCTGTTCAGCGCGATCGCCGACGTGACCTGGCTGCTGCACGGCGGGGGAGTGCGCCAGCTCGAGCGCAACCTCGCCCGGGTGCGCCCCGACCTCTCGCCGCGCGCCCTGCGCAGGCTCTCGCGCGCCGGGATGCGCTCGTACATGCGCTACTACCGTGAGGCGTTCACCCTGCCCGCCTGGACCCCGGAGCGGGTCCGGGCCCGGGTGCGGGTCGTGGGTCTCGACAACCTCGCGCCGCACCTCGCCGGCGACCGGAGCCCGGTGCTCGCGCTGTCGCACCAGGGCAACTGGGACCTGGCGGGCGCGTACGCGACCCCGAACATCGCGCCCGTGCTCACCGTCGCGGAGCGGCTGAAGCCCGACGAGCTGTTCGAGGAGTTCCTCGCGTTCCGGAACTCGATCGGGCTGGAGATCCTCGCGCTCGGTGACGGCGACGTCTTCCGCGACCTCGTCCGCGGTGCGAGCAGGCCGGGCAAGATCATCCCGCTGCTCGCCGACCGCGACCTCACCCACCGGGGCGTGGAGGTCGACCTGTTCGGCCACCGCGCGCGCGTCGCGGCGGGGCCTGCGGCGCTCGCCGTGAGCACCGGGACGCCGCTGGTCCCGGCTGGGATCTACTACGAGCGGCTGCGGGGCGCACGACGCCGCGCGGCGGGCTCGCCGTGGGGCCTCGTCATCCGCTTCTTCCCGCGCGTGGAGATCGCGCGGGACGTCCCGCGCTCCGAGCAGGTCGCGCTGGCGACCCAGGGCTGGGTGGACGCGCTGAGCGTCGCGATCCGCGAGCACCCCGAGGACTGGCACATGCTCCAGAAGGTGTTCGTCGACGACCTCGACCCCGCGCGCTACGCCCGGACCCGGGCCGCCGCAGGCGAGCAGAGCGCGGAGCGGGCCGCATGAGCCTGCGCGTGGGCATCGTGTGCCCCTACTCGTTCGACGCCCCCGGCGGGGTCCAGTTCCACGTGCGCGACCTCGCCGAGGCGCTCATGGCCCAGGGCCACGAGGTCTCCGTGCTCGCCCCCGCCGACGACGACACGCCCGTGCCGGACTACCTGACGCCCGCGGGGGGCGCGGTCCCGGTCCGGTACAACGGGTCGGTCGCGCGCGTGACGTTCGGCCCGCGCACCGCGGGCCGGGTCCGGCGCTGGCTCGAGGCGGGCCGGTTCGACGTGCTCCACATCCACGAGCCCGTGAACCCGTCGCTGAGCATGGTCGCGCTGTGGATCGCCCAGGGCCCGATCGTCGGGACGTTCCACACCTCGATCGTGCGCTCGCGCGCGCTCCAGGTCGCCTACCCGCTCGTCCGGCAGAGCCTGGAGAAGATCGACGCCCGCATCGCCGTCTCGGAGGACGCGCGGCGCACGCTCGTCGACCACCTCGGCGGGGACGCCGTCGTCATCCCCAACGGGGTGTACGTCGACACGTTCGAGTCCGCGCCCGCGAACCCCGCGTGGCAGGGCACGCCCGACGCGCCGACCATCGGCTTCCTCGGCCGCCTGGACGAGCCGCGCAAGGGCTTGCCCGTGCTCGCCGCGGCGATCCCGGCGATCCTCGCGAAGGTCCCCGGCGCACGCTTCCTCGTCGCGGGCCGCGGCGACGACGGCCGCGAGGCCGCGATCGAGGCGCTGGGGGAGCACGCCGCGTCGGTCGAGTTCCTCGGCGGTGTGAGCGACGAGGACAAGGCGAGCATGCTCGCGTCCGTCGACCTCTACATCGCGCCGCAGACCGGGGGCGAGAGCTTCGGCATCGTGCTCGTCGAGGCGATGAGCGCCGGCGCGTGCGTGGTTGCGAGCGACCTCGGCGCGTTCCGGCGCGTGCTCGACGACGGCGCGGCCGGGGCGCTGTTCGCGGTAGGCGACCCGGACGCGCTCGCCGCCGCGGTGCTCGACGTGCTCGCCGACCCTCCGCGGCGCGACGCCTACCGGGCCCGCGCGAGCGAGTTCGTCCGGCGCTTCGACTGGTCGGCCGTGACCGCCCAGGTGCTCGCCGTCTACGAGACGGTGCTCGCGGCGTCCGAGGCGGTCATCCCGGTCCACGAGGACCCGCGCTCGCGGCGGGGCGGACGCCTCCTGGGCCGGTCGCGCGACGACGAGGGAGGCCGCCCGTGACCTGGTCCGAGACCACCGTCCTCGTCCTCGTGGTCGCCGCGCTGGTGGCGTGGCTCCTGTGGGTCGCCGCGTCGCGGCTCGACCGGCTGCACCGCAAGGTCATGGCCTCGCGGCTGGCGCTCGACGCGCAGCTCGTGCGCCGGGCGTCGGCCGCCGTCGACCTGGCTGCCTCGGGCGAGCTCGACCCGGCCAGCTCGATCCTCGTCGCCGAGGCGGCGCACGCCGTGCTCGACGACGACGACGACACGAGCCGGCTCGTCGACCAGGTGCCGGGCCTGGCGCCCGAGGGGCCGCGGCCCCGGCGTCTCCTGGGCGGCATGGCCGAGTCGCGCGCCCTCGCCGAGAGCGACCTCACGGCCACGCTCCGCTCGGCCCTCGAGGACGCAAACGACGTCGCCGAGCTGCGGTCCGGGTCCGCCGGCGACGAGCTGCTCGGCTCGCTCTCCGCGGCCTGGTACCGCGCGCAGCTCGCGCGCCGGTTCCACAACGAGGCCGTCGCCCAGGCGCAGCGCGTGCGGCGCAAGTGGTGGGTGCGGCTGTTCCACCTCGCCGGGCACGCGCCGATGCCCGCGACGGTCGAGCTCGACGACGCCGCGCCCGACGTGCTCGTGCGCCCCGCCGCGTCGGCGGGCACGCCGGACTGACCCCTCCGCGGACCGCAGGCGGCGCGCTGCGCGCGGGCTCGGGGCGGGGGTCGGGCGGACGCCCCGGCGATAGGATGGGAGCGCGTGGGAGCATGTGCCGTCGAGCCTGTTCGACGGCGTCCGTGCGCGTGCGCGCGACGTTCCCCTGACCTGAAGGTGTGAGGTACCGGTGACCAACGTGGCCGACCAGAACGTCCCTGCCGAGAGCGCCCCGGGCGCCGCGACCGCGGAGAGCGCCGGCGCCGTCGGCACCGCCAAGGTCAAGCGCGGGATGGCCGAGATGCTCAAGGGCGGCGTCATCATGGACGTCGTCACGCCCGAGCAGGCGAAGATCGCCGAGGACGCCGGCGCGGTCGCGGTCATGGCCCTCGAGCGCGTGCCCGCGGACATCCGCGCGCAGGGTGGCGTCTCGCGCATGTCCGACCCCGACATGATCGACGGCATCATCGCAGCCGTCTCCATCCCGGTCATGGCGAAGGCCCGCATCGGCCACTTCGTCGAGGCGCAGGTGCTCCAGTCGCTCGGCGTCGACTACGTCGACGAGTCCGAGGTCCTCACGCCGGCCGACTACGCCCACCACATCGACAAGTGGCAGTTCACCGTCCCGTTCGTGTGCGGGGCGACGAACCTCGGCGAGGCGCTGCGCCGCATCACCGAGGGCGCGGCGATGATCCGCTCGAAGGGTGAGGCCGGCACGGGCGACGTCTCCAACGCGACGACGCACATGCGCACGATCCGCGCCGAGATCCGCCGCCTCACCTCGCTCCCGGAGGACGAGCTGTTCGTCGCGGCCAAGGAGCTCCAGGCGCCGTACGAGCTCGTCAAGGAGGTCGCCGCGACGGGCAAGCTGCCTGTCGTCATGTTCACCGCGGGCGGCATCGCCACGCCGGCCGACGCCGCGATGATGATGCAGCTCGGTGCCGAGGGCGTGTTCGTCGGCTCGGGCATCTTCAAGTCCGGCAACCCGGAGCAGCGCGCCGCCGCGATCGTCAAGGCGACGACGTTCTACGACGACCCCGACGTGATCGCGAAGGTCTCGCGCGGCCTGGGCGAGGCGATGGTCGGCCTCAACGTCGACGAGCCCGCGCGGTCGATCCAGTTCGCCGAGCGCGGCTGGTGACAGTGCGTCCCTCGGCTCGGCCGTCCGCCGTCGCGCCGGCGACGGACGGCTGAGCCGTCGTGGCCGAGGCCGCCGGAGCGCCGTCGTCCCTGGGCCCCGACTGGGTGCTCGGGGACGACGGGCTCTACTTCCGCCGGGGCGCGCGCGTCCTGCTCCTCGACGACGCCGACCGCATCCTCCTGGCCCGCGGGCACGACGTCGACCAGCCTGACCGCTCGTGGTGGTTCACCATCGGCGGGGGCGTCGACCCCGGTGAGAGCGACCGCGACGCCGCGCTGCGCGAGGTCCGCGAGGAGACCGGGATCCGGCTCGACCCGGGCGCGCTCGTCGGGCCGGTCTACACGCGCAGCGCGATCTTCGACTTCTACCGCCAGCACTGCCGCCAGGACGAGGTGCTCTACCTCGCGCGCGTGGCGAGCGGCGCGGCGGGGGACGAGCTGAGCCGCGACGGGTGGACCGACGTCGAGCACGACGTCGTCGACGAGATGCGCTGGTGGTCGCTCGGCGACCTGCGCGGCGTCGAGATCGAGGTCTTTCCCGAGGGTCTGCCGGACCTCGTCGCCCCCCTGCTGGGCGGGTGGGACGGCGTGACGCACCACCTGGGGATCGCGCGCGAGGACTGAGCCCTCCGCGTATCCCCTCCGCGGAGGGGATACGCCACCGCTACGGCCGGCGCGCGACGACGCGCCACACGATCCCGCCGACGAGGAGCCCCAGGCCCAGCAGCACCCCGCCGATCGCGACGAACCACAGCAGGATCGTGCCGCCGACGGTCGCGAAGAACTCGCCGAACCTCCACCCCTCCGTGACGACGAACGTCGCCCCGGGCGAGGCGTCACCCTGCGCGACGGACACGGTGCAGGTCTGGGCCGACGGCGAGGTCACCTCGGCGACGGTCGTCGCCTCGTGCGAGCCGAAGCCGGAGCTCCCCGAGACGGAGGGCGCGCGCACCTCGAGGTCGCCGTCCGGGCACGAGACGGTGACGTCGTCGGTGTCGAAGCCCCCGGCACCGATCGGCACGACCGCCCACACGCTGTACGGCTGGCCGCCCGACAGCGCGATCTCCGCCTCGCCCGGGACGTCGCCGGAGGCGAGGGCGGCCGAGCCCGGGGCACCGGTCCCGTCGACCACGCCCGTGGGCAGCGCCCGCACGAAGGTCGTGACGCCGAGGACGCCCGCGACGAGCGCGACCACGAGCAGGACCGCGCCGACCACGACGAGGACCGTCGCGCCGCGCGTGCTCCGCGGCGGACGGGGCGGGAGGCCGGGGTACGGCGTCGAGGGGCCTGGATACCCGGACGGCGGCGGGCCGGGGTAGGGCGGCGTGGGTCCGGGGCCGGGCGGAGTGGTCACGACGGCGAGGCTAGCAACGGCCCGGGACGGGCGCGGGCGCAGACGGACGTATCATTCCCGTTCGTGACGATCACGATCGGAGTCCTGGCCCTGCAGGGCGACGTGCGCGAGCACCGCGCCGCGCTCGAGGCCGCGGGTGCGCGCACGGTCGGCGTACGGCGTCCCGAGGAGCTCGCCGCGGTCGACGGGCTCGTGCTCCCCGGGGGCGAGTCGACGACCATCGACAAGCTCCTGCGCATGTTCGAGCTCGACGAGCCGCTGCGCGCTCTCATCGCCGAGGGCCTGCCGGTCTACGGCTCGTGCGCCGGCATGATCCTGCTGGCCGACCGCATCCTCGGCGGCACCGCGGACCAGCGGACCCTCGGCGGGCTCGACGTGACGGTCCGGCGCAACGCGTTCGGGCGGCAGGTCGACTCGTTCGAGACCGACCTCGCCTTCGCCGGCCTCGGCCCGCAGGAGGGCCGTCCGGAGGGCGACGACGGGGTCGGCACGGTGCACGCGGTGTTCATCCGCGCGCCGTGGGTCGAGGAGGTCGGCCCGGGCGTGGAGGTGCTCGCCCGCATCCCCGAGCAGGAGGCGCCCGGCATCCCCGCAGCCGCCGCCGGTAGGATCGTCGCAGTCCAGCAGGGATCGCTGCTCGCCACCTCGTTCCACCCGGAGATCTCCGGGGACGCGCGCGTGCACGAGCTGTTCGTCAGAATCGCGAAGGGGTAGGAACGCATGTCAGGGCATTCCAAGTGGGCCACGACCAAGCACAAGAAGGCGGCCATCGACGCCAAGCGCGGCAAGCTCTTCGCGAAGCTCATCAAGAACATCGAGGTCGCGGCGCGCACGGGCGGCGGTGACCCCGCGGGCAACCCGACGCTGTTCGACGCCATCCAGAAGGCGAAGAAGTCGTCGGTCCCCAACGACAACATCGACCGCGCCGTCAAGCGCGGGTCCGGCACAGGCGCCGACGCCGTCGACTACCAGACGATCATGTACGAGGGCTACGGCACCAACGGGATCGCCGTCCTCGTCGAGTGCCTCACGGACAACAAGAACCGCGCCGCCTCCGAGGTGCGCCTCGCGTTCAGCCGCAACGGCGGCAACCTCGCCGACCCCGGCTCGGTGTCGTACCTCTTCTCGCGCAAGGGCCTCGTCGTCGTGCCGAAGGCGGAGGGTGTGACCGAGGACGACGTCATGCTCGCCGCGCTCGAGGCGGGCGCCGAGGAGGTCACGGACCAGGGCGAGGTGATCGAGGTGCTGTGCGAGGCGAGCGACCTCGTCGCCGTGCGCACCGCGATCCAGGAGGCGGGCCTCGAGTACGACTCCGCCGACTCGATCTGGCACCCCTCGATGGAGGTCGAGGTCGACGCCGACGGGGCGCGCAAGATCCTGCGTCTCATCGACGCGCTCGAGGACAGCGACGACGTGCAGAACGTCTACGCGAACTTCGACGCGTCGGACGAGGTCATGGCGGAGCTCGAGAACGACGACTGACCGCCGGCGTCACCCGAGGTGACCGATGTGGTCGCCCTGGGTGCGGGGCGGGTGGGATGCGCGCGGTCTACCATCCGCCGCTCGTTCCTCGCGGCTCCCGCCAGGCCCGCCACGACCGCGCGCATCCCACCCACCCCGCCGGCGTCGGCTCACCACTCCGCGTTCCCGCGGGGCGTCGCGGCTTCGTCGGCGGGTCGTGGGAGGGTAGCGGCGTGCGCGTTCTCGGTGTGGATCCTGGGCTGACCCGGTGCGGTGTCGGGGTGGTGGACTCCGCGCGGGGGCGGCGGGCCGAGCTGGTGGCCGTGGGCGTGATCCGGACGGATCCCGACCTCAGCGTGGACCTGCGGCTCCTGCGGATCTCCGAGCGTCTGGACGCGTGGTTCGACGAGCACGTGCCGGACGTCGTCGCGGTGGAGCGCGTCTTCGCCCAGCACAACGTCGGGACCGTGATGGGCACGGCCCAGGCCGCGGGCCTCGCGATGGTCGGCGCGGCGAGGCGGGGTGTCCCCGTCGCGCTGCACACGCCGTCCGAGGTCAAGGCCGCGGTCACCGGGAGCGGGCGCGCGGGCAAGGAGCAGGTCCAGCGCATGGTGGCGAGCATCCTGGGGCTCGCGGAGCCACCGAAGCCCGCGGACGCCGCCGACGCGCTCGCGCTCGCCATCTGCCACCTGTGGCGGCCGTCGGGTGCGCTCCAGGGCGGCGAGCGGCACGAGCTGACCCCGGCGCAGCGCGCCTGGGCCGCGGCGGAGCACGCGGCGAAGGGCCGGCGGGCACCGCGCTGACGGCTCCCGTGTCGGTCGCCCGGGGCGTGGGCGCACCTTGCTAGAGTGACCGCGGTCGTACGGGTGTTCGACGCACTCCTCGGCGCGGCCGAGGCCGTCGGGCCGGCGGACCATCGGACCAGGTCGGCGCTGCCGACCGGGAGAGGAGCCTGGGTGATCGCGTCGCTGAGCGGACTCGTGGCGAGCGTCCAGCTCGACCGCACCGTGCTCGAGGTCGGGGGAGTGGGCTACCTCGTGCACGCGACGCCGGCCACGCTCGCGGGCCTGCGCGTCGGCGAGGACGCCCGGCTCGCGACGAGCCTCGTGGTCCGCGAGGACTCTTTCACCCTCTACGGGTTCGCCGACGACGACGAGCGCAGCGTCTTCGAGACCGTCCAGACCGTCAGCGGCGTCGGGCCGCGGCTCGCGCTCGCGATGCTCGCCGTGCACACGCCCGACGCCCTGCGCCGTGCCGTGGCCGGCGCCGACATCGCGGCCCTCGTCCGCGTCCCCGGCATCGGGAACAAGGGAGCGCAGCGGATCGCGCTCGAGCTGGGCGACAAGCTCGGGCCGCCCACGGGTGCCGACGCCCCCGGGGCCGGCGCGGCCGCCGTCGGGACAGGTCCGCGTCAGGTCGACGACCGACGCGACCAGGTGGTCGAGGCGCTCGTGGGCCTCGGCTGGAACCTCAAGGCCGCGGACGACGCCGTCTCCACCGTGCTCGCGGAGGCCGGTGTCGACGTCGTCGAGGCGCCCGACGTGGCCGGCGCGCTGCGCGCGGCGCTCCGCGTCCTCGGCGGACCGAGGGGCTGACCGTGGCGAGCTTCGACCAGGTGGGCGTCGACGGGTTCGGCGGGGACGGGACGTTCTCGTCCGAGCGGATCGTCGCGGCGGGTGCCGACGACCTCGAGCGTGCCGCAGAGGCGGCGCTGCGTCCGCGCCGGCTCGAGGAGTTCGTCGGGCAGGCGGTCGTGCGCGACCAGCTCTCGCTCGTGCTCCAGGCCGCGCTCGCCCGCGGCAGCTCGCCGGACCACGTGCTCCTGTCCGGTCCGCCCGGGCTCGGCAAGACGACGCTCGCCATGATCATCGCGGCCGAGCTCGGGACGTCGCTGCGCGTGACGTCCGGCCCGGCGATCCAGCACGCGGGCGACCTGGCGGCCGTGCTCTCCTCGCTCGAGGAGGGCGAGGTCCTCTTCATCGACGAGATCCACCGCCTCGCGCGGCCGGCGGAGGAGCTCCTCTACATGGCGATGGAGGACTTCCGGGTCGACGTCGTCGTGGGCAAGGGCGCGGGCGCGAGCGCGATCCCGCTCTCGTTGCCCCCGTTCACGGCGGTCGGCGCGACGACGCGCGCGGGACTGCTGCCCGCGCCCCTGCGCGACCGGTTCGGCTTCACCGGGCACCTCGACTTCTACTCGAGCGACGAGCTCGAGCGCGTGCTCTCCCGGTCCGCCGGGCTGCTCGGCGTGGCGCTCGACCCCGACGCCGCGCGCGAGATCGCCGGCCGCTCGCGCGGCACGCCGCGCATCGCCAACCGTCTCCTGCGGCGCGTGCGCGACTGGGCGCAGGTCCGCGGCGACGGGAGCATGGACCTCGCGGCCGCGCGCGCGGCGCTCGAGGTCTACGAGGTCGACCCCATCGGCCTCGACCGCCTCGACCGGGCGGTCCTCACCGCGCTGTGCACGCGCTTCAACGGCGGGCCGGTGGGGCTGACGACGCTCGCCGTGACGGTCGGCGAGGAGGCGGAGACGGTCGAGACGGTCGCCGAGCCGTACCTCGTGCGCGAGGGACTGGTCGGGCGGACGCCCCGGGGACGCGTCGCGACGCCGGCCGCGTGGGCCCACCTCGGGCTCACCCCGCCGCGCGAGGGCGGCACCCTGTTCGACACCTGACGACAGCTCTGTCGCGGCCTCCTGACGGGCTCCGTGACGGCGGTCACAGGCGCTCCGAACGTGGTCCTAGAATGGTCGGGACCCGAGCGGGCGGAACTCCGCGGCGAGACGGCTCGTTGGTGAACCGTGCGCGCACGCCTAGACTGCGCGCAGATCCCGCACAGAACAGGACACGAGACTCCGTCATGGATATCAGCTTCATCCTCATCCTCGCCCTCGCGGCGGGTGCGATGTTCCTCATGACCAGCCGCACCCGCAAGCAGCAGCGCGAAGCCCAGAACTTCCGGGCGACCCTCGCCCCCGGGCAGGAGGTGATGACGGGCTCGGGCATGTTCGGCACGATCGTCGACGTCGACGACGAGGCCGACGTCATCACGATCGAGTCCACGCCGGGGAACCAGTCCCGGTGGCTGCGGGCGGCCATCGCGAAGCTCGTCGACCCCCCGGTCGAGGAGACCGAGGAGACGGAGGGCGACGACTCGTCCGAGCCCGCCGCCGTCTACGGCAGCGCGAACCCTGACCCCAGCACGTCGAAGGGGGACGTCGACGACCTCGTCGTCCCCGACGACCTGTCCGGTCTGACCGACGACGGGTCGGAGAAGGACCGCGGGCGCCGGGACGACGGCACCGACACCAAGTGACCTTAAGCCGGTCGCTGCCGCGACCGGTCTGACGCGGTGGGCCTCGAGGCCCACCGCACACGCACGAGAAGAGACGGACAGTTGGCCACCAGCAGCACACGAGCGAGGCCCGTACGGACCCTCGTCACCCTGGGAATCCTCATCGTCGTCCTCTTCGGGTCCCTCTTCGCGGGCACGAAGCTCGACCCGAAGACCGAGGACAACCCGGGCGGGGCGAGCCTCACCCCGGGCCTCGCGCTCGATCTCGAGGGTGGCACGCAGATCATCCTGCAGCCCGTCACCACCGACGGCTCGCAGCCGACGGCCGAGGACATCAACCAGGCGATCAACGTCATCCGCCAGCGCATCGACGCGCAGGGCGTGTCCGAGGCGGAGATCACGAGCCAGGGTCAGAACAACATCGTCGTCGGGATCCCCGGGCAGCCTTCCCAGGAGACGATCGACCTCGTCAGCACGTCGGCGCAGATGCGCTTCCGGCCCGTGCTGACCGTGGGGATGCCGACCGCGACGCCGGCGGACGAGGCGGCCGACGCGGCTGCGGGCGACGACGCCGCGGCCGAGGACGCACCCGAGGCGACGGAGTCCGCGGACGCCGCCGAGTCCGGTGACGCAGCCTCCGAGGAGACCGGCGACCCGGCCGCCGACGAGGCGACGGACGCGCCCGCGGACGACGCCACGACCGACCCGGCCGAGGAGGCGACGCGTCCGGAGAACCCGAGCGACCTCGCCCAGATCACGCCGGAGCTGCAGGAGCAGTTCGACGCGCTCGACTGCACGCTCCCGGAGAACCTCGTCGGCGGCGACAGCGGCCCGACCGACTCCGCGTTCGTCGCGTGCGCCGACGACGGCTCCGCCAAGTACATCCTCGGTCCCGTCGAGATCGAGGGCACCGACATCTCGAACGCCAACTCCGGCCTGCGGGTCGGCCAGAACGGCGTCGTCACGAACGAGTGGGTCGTCAACATCGAGTTCGACGGCGAGGGTACCCAGGCGTTCCGCGACGTCACGACCCGTCTCACGTCGCTCCCGGCCCCCCAGAACCAGTTCGCGATGGTGCTCGACGGTCTGGTGATCTCGGCGCCGGTGTCGCAGGTCGCCATCCCGGACGGCAAGGCTGAGATCTCCGGCAGCTTCACGCGCGACAGCGCGGCGACGCTCGCGAACCAGCTCAACTTCGGCTCGCTGCCCCTCACGTTCGAGGTGCAGAGCCAGGAGCAGATCTCCGCGACGCTCGGCTCCGAGCAGCTCGAGAAGGGCCTCCTCGCCGGTGCGATCGGCATGCTCCTCGTCGTCATCTACTCGCTCTTCCAGTACCGGATGCTGGGGCTCGTCACCGTCGCGTCGCTCGGCATCGCCGCCGTCATCACGTTCGGCGTCATCTCGGTCCTGTCGTGGACTATCGGGTACCGCCTCTCGCTCGCCGGCGTCGCGGGACTCATCGTGGCGATCGGTATCACCGCAGACTCGTTCATCGTGTACTTCGAACGCATCCGCGACGAGCTGCGCGACGGCCGGACGCTGAACTCTGCGGTCGAGAAGGGCTGGCAGCGCGCGCGCCGCACGATCCTCGCCTCGGATGCCGTGAACTTCGTCGCCGCGATCGTCCTGTACTACCTGGCAGTCGGCGGTGTGCGCGGCTTCGCCTTCACGCTCGGTCTGACGACGCTCGTCGACCTCGTCGTGGTGTTCCTCTTCACGCACCCGCTGATGCAGCTGCTCGCCCGGACGAAGTTCTTCGCGAACGGCCACCCGGCCTCGGGCCTCGACCCCCGGCGCCTGGGCGTGCGGACCGCGCGGTACGCGGGCCGTGGTCGCGTCGTCGGCGCGACCACCACCGAGGCCGCGCCGGTCGCGGGCGCGGAGCCCGAGGACGCGCCGGTGACGGACGCCCCCGAGCCCACGCGCGCGGCGCCGGTGCGGGAGACCGTCGGCGCCGGCGTGGGCCGCTCCGACGGGCCGCGCATGACCATCGCTGAACGCCGGGCGGCCGAACGGCGCGCCGCCGCGGCGTCCGGCGACGACGGGTCTCCCTCCGCTGACGCGGCGGGCGACGAGAACGAGGAGAAGCACTGATGGCCAGCGGTTTCGCCCAGTGGGGCAACGACCTGTACACGGGCCGTCGGTCCTACGCCATCGTCGCGAAGCGACGCGGCTACTTCCTGGTGGCGATCGTCCTGGTCGTCCTCTCGCTCGGGGTCATCGGCATCCGCATGGCGGGTGGTGGCCTCAACCTCGGGATCGAGTTCCGCGGCGGGTCCGAGTTCACGGTCTCCGGCGTGTCCGACACGTCGCAGCAGCCGGCGCTCGACGCCGTCGCGGCGGTGGCGCCCGAGGAGGTGCCGCGCGTCACCTCGGTGGGCTCGAGCACGGTCAGGATCCAGACCGCCGAGCTCAGCAACGAGCAGGTCGAGCAGGTCGCCACGGAGCTCGCCGACGCCTACGGCGTCTCGACGGGCGAGGTGACGAGCTCCTACATCGGCCCGACCTGGGGCAAGGACGTGTCCCAGAAGGCGGTCGTCGGTCTCGTCGTGTTCCTGCTGCTCGTCAGCCTGGTCATGACGGTCTACTTCCGGAACTGGCGCATGGCGCTCGCCGCGGTCATCGCGCTGTTCCACGACCTGGTCGTCACGGTCGGCATCTACGCGCTCATCGGCTGGGAGATCACCCCGGCGACCGTGATCGGGCTCCTGACGATCCTCGCGTACTCGATCTACGACACGGTCGTGGTGTTCGACAAGGTGCGGGAGAACACCGCGGGCGTCCTCGACCAGACGCGGAGCACCTACGCCGAGCGGGCGAACCTCGCGATCAACCAGACGCTCGTGCGCTCGATCAACACCTCGATCGTCGCGCTGCTCCCGGTCGCGGGCATCCTCTTCATCGGTGCGTTCCTCCTCGGTGCCGGCACGCTGCGCGACATCGCGCTCGCGCTCTTCGTCGGCATGGCCGTGGGCGCGTACTCGTCGGTCTACCTCGCCACGCCGCTCGAGGTCGCCCTGCGCGAGCGCGAGAAGCCGATCCGGGACCACACGGCGAAGGTGCTCGCACTGCGGGCCGAGCGCGTCGAGGCGGCGGGCGACGACGAGGACGCCGCGCTCGCGGCAGCCGGCGTCGGGGCGGGGCACCGCCAGCTCCAGCCGGGCGAGCACCTGGGCAACAAGGCGCAGCCGCGCCGTCGTCGGCCGCGATGACCGACGCGAGCCACACGCCGACCGGCGAGGTGGACGGCCTGCGGGCCGTCGGCCTCGCCGGTCTCGGCGCGCAGCGGGCGTCCCGCGTTCTCGAGCTCGTCCGCGCTGTGCCCGACTACCCCGGCCCCGGCATCACCTTCCGCGACATCACCGGGCTCCTCGCCGACGGCGAGGCCTTCGGTCACGTCGTCGAGGCGCTCGGGGACGTGGCGCGCGCGGCGGGCGGCATCGACCTCGTCGCGGGTATGGAGGCGCGGGGCTTCCTGATCGGCGCCCCGCTCGCGACGCACCTGGGCGTCGGCTTCGTGCCGCTGCGCAAGGCGGGCAAGCTACCGCCGCCCACGGACGCCGTGACGTACGACCTCGAGTACGGCACCGCGACGATCGAGCTGCGCTCGGGAACACTGCCGACCGGTGCGCGTGTTCTCGTGGTGGACGACGTGCTCGCGACCGGGGGCACGGCGGCCGCGGGCGCCGAGCTCGTCGAGCGCGGGGGAGGCGTCGTCGTCGGCCTCGCGTTCCTCATGGAGCTCGAGGGCCTGGGTGGTCGCGAGCGGCTCGCGGGCCGCGACGTGACCACGCTCGTCCACGTCGAGTCGTAGGATTGCCACTCCGGTCGTCTCGGCTGGTCGTCGACACGGTGTCGGCGATCGCCGGCCTGCGAAGGGAGGCGCGCATGAGCGAGAACACCCGGACGTCGCGCGCCCCGGAGAAGGCGGGCGCGCAGCCGACCCCGGGGCAGGGCGGTTCCGGCGGACGCGGGGTGCGGTCGCGCCTCGTGCGCTTCGGTGCCCGGCCGAACGCCGGCAGCCCGGCGCTCGAGCCCGTGCTCCAGGCCGTCCGCACCAACCATCCCCGGACCGACCTCACGGTCATCGAGCGCGCCTACGAGACCGCGGAGCGCGCGCACCGGGGGCAGCTGCGCAAGAGCGGCGACCCGTACATCACGCACCCCGTCGCCGTCGCGACGATCCTCGCCGAGCTCGGCTTCGACGGGTCGACGCTCGCCGCCGCGCTGCTGCACGACACGGTGGAGGACACCGACTACTCCCTCGCGCAGCTCACCGAGGAGTACGGCGAGGAGATCGCCATGCTCGTCGACGGCGTGACCAAGCTCGACAAGGTGACGTACGGGGACGCGGCGCAGGCCGAGACGGTGCGCAAGATGGTCGTCGCCATGGCGCGCGACATCCGCGTGCTCGTCATCAAGCTCGCCGACCGGCTGCACAACGCGCGCACCTGGAAGTACGTCTCGTCGTCCTCGGCGGGCCGCAAGGCGCGCGAGACGCTCGAGATCTACGCGCCGCTCGCGCACCGCCTCGGCATGAACACGATCAAGTGGGAGCTCGAGGACCTCTCGTTCCAGGCCCTGTACCCCAAGGTGTACGACGAGATCGTGCACCTCGTGGCCGAGCGGGCTCCCGCACGCGAGGAGTACCTCGCGGTCGTGCGCGAGCAGGTCACGGCGGACCTGCGCAGCGCCAAGATCAAGGCGACGGTGACCGGGCGGCCCAAGCACTACTACTCGATCTACCAGAAGATGATCGTGCGCGGGCACGACTTCGCGGAGATCTACGACCTCGTCGGAGCGCGCGTCCTCGTGGACAGCGTCCGGGACTGCTACGCGGCGCTCGGCGCGCTGCACGCGCGGTGGAACCCCGTGCCCGGGCGTTTCAAGGACTACATCGCGATGCCGAAGTTCAACATGTACCAGTCGCTGCACACGACGGTCATCGGGCCCGGCGGCAAGCCCGTCGAGATCCAGATCCGCACGCACGAGATGCACCGGCGCGCGGAGTACGGCGTCGCGGCGCACTGGAAGTACAAGGAGACCGCGAAGTCGGGCGGGAAGACCGCGAAGGACGACACCGCGGCGAACGACATGCGGTGGCTGCGCCAGCTCGTCGACTGGCAGCGCGAGACGGCGGACCCCGCGGAGTTCCTCGACTCGCTGCGCTTCGAGATCGGCGGCGCCGAGGTCTACGTCTTCACGCCCAAGGGCGACGTCATGGCGCTGCCCGCGGGGTCCACCCCGGTCGACTTCGCCTACGCGGTGCACACCGAGGTCGGGCACCGGACCATGGGTGCGCGCGTCAACGGGCGCCTCGTGCCGCTCGACTCGACGCTGGAGAACGGCGACTCCGTCGACGTCCTCACCTCGAAGTCCGAGAACGCGGGACCGAGCCGGGACTGGCTCGCGTTCGTCAAGAGCCCCCGCGCGCGCAACAAGATCCGGCAGTGGTTCTCCAAGGAGCGCCGCGAGGAGGCCGTCGAGCACGGCAAGGACGCGATCGCCAAGGCGATGCGCAAGCAGAACCTGCCGATCCAGCGCCTGCTGTCGCACGAGTCGCTCGTCGCGCTCGCCAACGAGCTCCGCTTCGCCGACGTCACGGCCCTGTACGCCGCGATCGGCGAGGGACAGGTGTCGGCGGCGAACGTCGTCTCCAAGCTCGTCCAGGCGATGGGCGGCGAGGAGGGCACGGTCGAGGACGTCGCGGAGACCGCGCGCCCCGGGCACACCGCGCGCCGCGTGCGCACGGGGGACCCCGGCGTCATGGTCAAGGGCGTCGACGACATCTGGGTCAAGCTCGCCAAGTGCTGCACCCCCGTCCCCGGCGACGAGATCATCGGCTTCATCACGCGCGGCCAGGGCGTGAGCGTGCACCGCGCGGACTGCGCGAACGTCGTCGGGCTGCGCAACCAGCCCGAGCGGATCGTCGACGTCTCGTGGACCACGGGCAGCAACGCGATGTTCCTCGTCCAGATCCAGGTCGAGGCGCTCGACCGGGCGCGCCTGCTCTCCGACGTCACGCGCGTCCTGTCGGACAACCACGTGAACATCCTCTCGGCCACCGTGTCGACGTCGAACGACCGCGTCGCGATGTCCCGCTTCGTCTTCGAGATGGCGGAGCCGGCGCACCTCGCGCAGGTGCTCAGCGCGGTCCGCAAGGTCGACGGCGTGTTCGACGTCTACCGCATCACGGGGACGAAGGCCGCCGAGGCGACGCAGCTCCCGGCCTGACCGGGCGCGCTCGCGGCACGCGGGCGACGACGGTCGGTGCCCCGGACGTGTCGTGGTGCCGCACGCCGCGGCCGGTGGCAGCATCGGCACATGGACCTGCCCGTCATGCCTCCCGTGCTGCCCATGCTCGCGAAGTCCGTGCCCGACGTGCCCGAGCCCGACGCCGTGGACGGCGGGTACGTCTACGAGCCCAAGTGGGACGGGTTCCGCGCGATCGTGTACCGCGACGGCGACGAGGTGCGGCTCGACAGCCGCAACGCACGCCCGATGGAGCGCTACTTCCCGGAGGTCGTCGACGCGGTGCGCGCAGCCCTCCCGCCCCGCTGCGTGGTCGACGGCGAGATCGTCGTCGCCCAGGACGGGCGCCTCGAGTTCGAGGTGCTCCAGCAGCGGATCCACCCCGCCGCCTCGCGGGTGCGCCTGCTCGCCGAGCAGACGCCTGCCGCGCTGGTCGTGTTCGACGTGCTCGCGCTCGGTGACGACGACCTCACGGGCGAGCCGCTGGCGCGACGCCACGAGGTGCTGGACTCGCTCGGGCTCGACGGCCCCGCGGTGCACGCGACCCCCCGCACCCGCGACGTCGCGGTCGCGCGCGAGTGGTTCGACACCTTCGAGGGCGCGGGGCTGGACGGCGTCGTCGCGAAGCCGCTCGACGGGGCCTACCAGCCGAACAAGCGCGCGATGCTCAAGATCAAGCACGGGCGCGAGGCGGACGTCGTGCTCGCCGGGTACCGCCTGCACAAGACGTCGACGCCCGCGAATCCGCTGCTCGGGTCGCTCCTGCTCGGGCTGTACGACGACGGTGGCCAGCTCCAGTTCGTGGGAGTCGCCGCGTCGTTCCCGGCGGCGCGCCGGGCGGCTCTCGTCTCCGAGCTGGCGCCGCTCGTCGTCGAGCCGGGCACGCCGGAGGCCGACGCGCACCCGTGGTCCGGCTGGGAGAACCCTGCAGGCGAGCGGATGCCGGGGGCGGTGTCGCGGTGGAGCTCCGGCAAGGACCTGTCGTTCACGCCGCTGCGTGTCGAGCGCGTGCTCGAGGTGGCGTACGACCACATGGAGGGCACGCGGTTCCGGCACACGGCGCAGTTCCGGCGCTGGCGCGACGACCGCGACCCGTCGTCGTGCACCTACGACCAGCTCGAGGAGCCGGTGCGCTACGAGCTCACCGACATCCTGCCGGGCGCCCCCGGCGTCGACTGACGCGCGGGTCGTGCTGCGGCCGGCATCGGGACGCTAGGCGCGGGGCCGATCGCGGTCCTTGCTCGGCTGCACGCGCTTGGGCTCGCCCGGCATCTTCGGGTACTCCGGGGGATAGGGCAGGTCGCCGAGCCCGTGCTCGGCCTCGTCGCGCCGGGACAGCTCGAGGGCGGGCTCGAGCGATGCCCCCGGGTCGTCACGGTCGGCGCGCAGCGGCGCGAAGAGGTCGCCGACCTCGGCGAAGCGCGCGGGCATCGACAGCACGTCGAAGTCGTCCGGGTGGACGTCACCGAGCTCCTCCCAGCGCAGGGGAGCGGACACCGTAGCGCGCTGGTTGGAGCGGATCGAGTACGCCGAGGCGATGGTGCGGTCGCGCGCCATCTGGTTGTAGTCGACGAAGATCTTGGCGCCGCGCTCCTCCTTCCACCACTTGGTGGTGACCTGCTCGGGGAGGCGGCGCTCGAGCTCGCGCCCGATCGCGATCGTCGCGCGGCGCGCCGCGACGAAGTCCCACTCGGGCGTGATCGGCACGAAGACGTGGATGCCGCGCCCGCCCGACGTCTTCGGGTACCCGGGCAGGCCCAGCTCGTCGAGCACCTCGCGCAGGTGCGGCGCGACGCGCACGGCGTCGTCGAAGTCGGTCCCGGGCTGCGGGTCCAGGTCGATGCGGAGCTGGTCCACGGCCTCGACGTCCTCGCCCCGGACAGGCCACGGGTGAAACGTCAACGTCCCGAGGTTCGCGGCCCACGCGACGACGGCGAGCTCGGTCGGGCACACCTCGTCGGCGGTCCGCCCGCTCGGGAAGGCGATGCGTGCGGTGCGCACGTAGTCGGGCGCGCCCTTGGGGACGCGCTTCTGGTAGAACGCGTCGCCGGTGTTGTCGGTGCGGGTGCTCATCCGCGCCCCCTCGAACACGCCCTTGGGCCAGCGCTCGAGCGTGGTCGGGCGGTCGACCAGGGCGCCGAGGATCCCGTCACCGACGCTGAGGAAGTACTGCACGACGTCGAGCTTGGTCACTCCTCGCGCGGGGAAGACGACGCGGTCCGGGCTCGTGACGCGCACGGTCCGGCCCCGGACGTCGAGCTCCACGGGAGGTGTCGTGGCTGCGGCCATGCCGACCAACCTAGACCGGGTCGTCCTCCCCGGCGAGCAGGAGCGCGAGGGTGCGCCGCGCCCGCGGCCGCCGGGACCACCGGTGGCGCAGCTCGAGCGACCGGGCCGCGAGGCGGGGCTCGAGCCCGCACACGTCGCGCAACCGGCGGAGGATGCTCAGCGCTTCGTCCGACTCGCACCGCGTCGCCACGTCGAGGGCGGTCCGCACGACCGACGTCACCTGCACGCCCGCGACTAGGGTCCGGTCGTCGCGCAGCACGTGCGACTGGCGCGGCGCCCGGCCCGCGAGAGGTGCGGGACGGTGCCGACCGGGCGGGTACACGACGTCGAGCGTGCGCGGCGCGGGCGAGCCGCACAGCACCCAGGCCGCGGCGCTCCCGGCGAGGACGGTCCCCTGCGGGACCAGGTCGCGGACCGCGAGCGCACGGAGGGTCGGCGTGTCCGGAACGAGCGCGGGCGCGGCGACGTCGCCCCAGAGGCGGCGGAGCGCCCCCGACCGCACGAGGTCCTGGAAGGCAGCGTGCCCACCGACGTCCGCCGGAACGACGAGCAGCCCCACGTCCGTGTCGCGCGGTGCGAGCAGCTGCGTCAGGGTCGCGGCGGGTGAGGGTGAGGGTGAGGCGGTGCGAGGGGCGGGCGGCATGCGCACACCGTGCACCATCGGCCCGGGCACGCGGAAGGGGCCGGTGCTCGCCTGTGGACGAGCGCCGGCCCCTTCCGGGCCCGAGCAGAGTGCGGGACGGCAGCGTCAGCCGCGCGAGTCCTCCGCCGCACGCACGACCTGCTCGAGCCAGGCACGACGTGCGGTCAGCGCGGTCTCGAGGTCCTTGACCGCGCGCGCGTCGCCGCGGCCCTGCGCGGCCGCGAGGTCCGCCTCGAGCCCCTCGATCGCGGACTCGAGCTGCGCCGCGGCACCCTCGGCGCGCGCCCGCGTCTCGGGGTTGGTCCGCGTCCACTGCGCCTGCTCGGCGTCGCGGACGGCGTTCTCGACGGCACGCAGGCGGCCCTCGACGCGCTGCAGGTCGCCGCGGGGCACGCGGCCGGCCTCCTCCCAGCGCTCCTGGAGGTCGCGCAGCGCGGCCTTCGCCGCACCGAGGTCCTTGACCGGGACGAGCTTCTCCGCCTCCGTCAGCAGCGCCTCCTTGACCTCGAGGTTCGCGGCGTACTCGGCGTCGGTCGCCGAGTTCACCGCGTCACGGGCCTGGAAGAACGTGTCCTGCGCTGCGCGGAACCGGGCCCACAGCGCGTCGTCGTCCTTGCGGCTCGCGCGGCCGGCGGCCTTCCACCGCGCCATGAGGTCGCGGTACGCGCCCGCCGTCGGTCCCCAGTCGGTGCTGGACGACAGCGCCTCGGCCTCGGCGACGAGCTTCTCCTTGGCCGTCTTGGCGGAGGCGTTGCGCTGCTCGAGCTCGGCGAAGTAGTGCCGGCGCTCGCGGTCGAACGCCGTCCGCGCGTGGCTGAACCGCTTCCAGAGCGCCTCCTCGCTCGCCCGGTCGATGCGCGGGCCGGAGCGCTGCGCCTCCTTCCAGCGGTCGAGCAGGCCGCGCAGCTCCTCGCCGGCGGGCCGCCACTGCATGCGACTCGGGTCGGTCGCGGCGATCTTCTCGGCCGCCTCGATGATCTCGGTCCGGGCCTCGAGCGCTGCCGCCTTGGCGGCGGTGCGCTCCGCCTCGAGCTGACCGCGGCGCTCGGCCGCGGCACCGCGCAGCGCCTCGACCTGCGCGCGCAGGCCGTCGAGGTCGCCGACCGCGGACGGCTCGGCAGTCTCCTCACTGAGACGGGCGATCGTCTGGTCGATCTCCTTGACGGACAGGTCGGTGCTCGTCAGTCGTGCCTCGAAGAGCGCGACCTTCGCCTGGAGATCGAGGTAGCGCCGCACGTACAGCGCGAGCGCCTCCTCGGTGTCGACACCGGGGAACTGACCCACGGAGCGCTCGCCCGCGCTCTCGCGGACGTAGACGGTGCCGTCCTCGTCGACGCGGCCGAACTCCGCCGCGGCCTTCGCGGCCGCCGAGTCGTCGGCGAGCGCCGGGACCGCGGGCACCTCGGGCACGGCGGCCGGAGCGGCCGGGCCGCCCGCTGCTGCCGGGGCGGGCTTGCGCGGCGGGTGGGGCACGGCGGAGGGCTTGGGGCGGGGGCCCGGTCGCGGAGCGGCGGGCTTCGGCGCCGCCGCGGCCTCAGTCTCGACGACGGCCTCCTCGGCGACGGCTTCGGTCTCGACGACGGCCTCCTCGGCGACGGCTTCGGTCTCGACGACGGCCTCCTCGGCGACGGCCTCGGTCTCGCCGACGTCGTCGGTCGCGGGTGCCGGGTCGTCTGTCGCGGGCGTCTCGGAGTCCTGCGCCTCCGCGGTCGGCGCGTCGGTCGGCTCAGCCGGCGCGACGTCGCTCGCGGGCTCGGCGACGTCCGGGGCGGTCTCCTCCGCGCTCGTCGCGGTGTCCGTCGCGGTGTCGTCCGTCGCCTGCTCGGCCGGGACGTCGGGCTGCAGCTCGGCGGCGGGCTCGTCCGCGGGCTGCTCGTCCGCGGGCTGCTCGTCAGCGGGGGCCGGGTTCTCGGTCGCGTCGGCGGCGTCGTCGGCCGCATCGGTGACGGCCGGGGCGTCCGTCGGCTCCACGTCTGTCGCGTCGACCCGTCCGGTCTCGCTCGCCTCCGCGGGCTCCGGTGCCGGTGCGCTCGCCTGGTCCTGGGCGGGATCGCTCACTGGGTCTCAACTCCTTCGATGGTGACCGGGGTGGCGGGGGACCCGTCGCCGGATCCGTCCTGCGTCCCCGCGTCAGCGACTGCCTGGACGACGTCCAGGCCGGACGTGATGGTGCCGAACACCGTGTAACCACCCGCCGCGTCGGACGGGATGGTCGAGTCCTCGTAGACGAGGAAGAACTGGGAGCCCATCGACTCGGCGTTCCCGCCCTGGCGGGCCATGGCGACGGTCCCGGCGGGGTAGACGTCGTCGGACGGGGGGTTCTCGATGGGGCCGAACGAGTAGCCCGGGCCGCCGGTTCCCGTGCCGGTCGGGTCGCCGCACTGCAGCACGTAGATGCCCGACGTGGTGAGACGGTGGCACGAGGTGCCGTCGAAGTACCCGGACTCCGCGAGGGACACGAAGCTCGCGACCGCCTGCGGGGCCGCTTCGCCGTCGAGCGTGAGGGTGAGGTCGCCCGCGCTCGTGGTGAGCGTCGACGTCCAGTCGCGCCCCTCGGCGGCGGACGCGGGGGGCAGCGTGTGCTCGCCGGAGGACGAGGGCGCTGTCCCGTCGCCGTCGCTCCCCGCGTCGGTGCCCGGCGCCTGGGTGGCGGACAGCGCCCACCACACGGCGACGCCGATCACCACGAGCGCCGCGACGACGCCGACGATCGACCAGGTCCGCTGGCGCTTCGCGCGGAGCTGGGCCACGTGCTGGTCCCACTTCTCCTCACGGCGGCGCGCCTGCTCGCGCTCGCGACTCTTCGTCGACACCCCAGCTCCTTCGTCCGGCGCCGTCGTGGCGCGCACGGTCGACCCCGGTGCGGCCGCGGTCGGTACGGGACAGTCTAGGCACCGAGCGCCCTGGTGGCGGGTGGATTTGCCGTGCGCAGGTCACGGTCCGGTATCGACCGGCCGGGTGCCCCGCGGGTCCCGAGCCCGCGGACGGCGACCCGGCGAGGCTCCGCGGGCTACTCTCGGGCGCGTGGACCGACCCTCCGGCACGACACCCCCACGCTCGCCCGACGACGCGTCGAACGCCCCCGCGGTGACGCTGCACGTCGTCGTCGCGCCCGTCTTCGGGACCAACTGCACGGTCGTGAGCGTGCCGAGCGGCGACTGCGTGGTGGTCGATGCGGGCGCCGGGACCGCCGACGACGTCGCCGCCCACGTCGCGTCGGCCGGCCTCGTGCCGCGGGCCGTGCTCGCTACCCACGGGCACGTGGACCACACCTGGGACGCGGCGGCGCTCGCGGACCGGTTCGACGTGCCCGTCGTCCTGCACACCGCCGACGCGTACCGGGTCGCCGACCCGTTCGGCAGCCTCGAGCACGCCTCGCCCGCCGGCGACCGGGGCGAGCGTCCGCTCGTCTCCGGTCCGCTCGGTGCGGCGCTCGCCGCGGCCGGTGCCCGTCCAGGGGACTACCGCGAGCCCGCGCGCGTCGAGACGTTCGACGTCACCGCGGGCGAGGAGGGGGAGCTGCGCTGGGGCGACCTCGTGCTGCGCGCGGTCGGCGCACCGGGCCACACCGAGGGATCGACCCTCTACCTCGTGGGCGAGCCGGGCGCAGGGATCGTGCTCAGCGGCGACGTCCTCTTCGCGGGGTCCGTCGGTCGCACCGACCTGCCGGGCGGGGACGGCGCGACGATGGCCCGCACGCTGCGCGACGTCGTCGCGCGCCTCGACCCCGCCTGGGACGTGCTGCCCGGCCACGGCCCCGCGACGACGGTCGCGCGCGAGCTCGCGACCAACCCGTTCCTCGCGGGCTGACACGCCCCCCGCGCGCGTCCGTCGGGCGGGACGATGCGGACCTGCGTGCCGGTGTCTGGGAAGATCTGACCCATGGCCAGGCCCACACCCCTCTCCGGTTTCCCCGAATGGCTCCCCGACGGTCGGATCGTCGAGCAGCACGTCCTCGACACCCTGCGCCGGGTGTTCGAGCTGCACGGGTTCGGCGGGATCGAGACGCGCGCGGTCGAGCCGCTCGACCAGCTCCTGCGCAAGGGCGAGACGTCCAAGGAGGTGTACGTCCTGCGCCGGCTCCAGGAGGAGGCCGGCGAGGCGGAGGCCACGAGCAGGGGTGACAAGCAGCTCGGCCTGCACTTCGACCTCACCGTCCCCTTCGCGCGCTACGTGCTCGAGAACGCCGGGCACCTCGCCTTCCCCTTCAAGCGCTACCAGATCCAGAAGGTGTGGCGCGGTGAGCGCCCCCAGGACGGGCGCTTCCGCGAGTTCACCCAGGCGGACATCGACGTCGTCGGTGCGGGCGAGCTGCCCTACCACTACGAGGTCGAGCTGCCGCTCGTCATGGCGGAGGCGCTCGGCGCGCTCCGCGACATCGGCGTGCCCGAGGTCCGCGTCCTGGTGAACAACCGCCGCGTCGCCGAGGGCTTCTACCGCGGCCTGGGGATCGACGCCGTGGACGAGGTGCTGCGCCAGATCGACAAGCTCGACAAGATCGGCCCCGAGAAGGTCGCGGCGCTCCTCGTCTCGGAGGCGGGCGCCACGACCGAGCAGGCCGAGGCCTGCCTCGCCCTCGCCGCGATCAGCGGGAGCGACACAGGCGTCGTCGACCGCGTGCGGGCGCTCGCGGCCGAGCACGGCGTCGAGCACGAGCTCCTCGAGACCGGGCTCGGCGAGCTCGGCGCCCTGATCGAGGCGGCGAGCGTGCGTGCCCCGGGCGTCGTCGTCGCCGACCTCAAGATCGCGCGCGGCCTCGACTACTACACGGGCTCCGTCTACGAGACCGTGCTCGTGGGCCACGAGCAGCTCGGGTCGATCTGCTCGGGCGGCCGCTACGACACGCTCGCGTCCGACGGCGCGAACACCTACCCCGGCGTCGGCCTGTCGATCGGCGTGTCCCGCCTGGTCTCGCGCCTGCTGTCCGCGGGCCTGGTCCGGGCGACGCGCTCCGTGCCGAGCGCCGTCGTCGTCGCGGTGTCGAGCGAGGAGACGCGCGACGTGTCGGACGCCGTCGCGACCGCCCTGCGGTCGCGGGGTGTCCCGGTCGAGGTCGCGCCGGCTGCCGCGAAGTTCGGCAAGCAGATCCGCTACGCCGACCGTCGCGGGATCCCGTTCGTCTGGTTCCCGGGGCGTGCCGAGGAGGACGGGACCCGGTCGCCGGACCAGGTCAAGGACATCCGCTCGGGGGAGCAGGTGGACGCCGACCCCGCGACGTGGGAGCCGCCGGCCGAGGACCGCTTCCCGCGCGTGGTGCCGGCGGCCGGCTGAACTTCCGGCGACCGCGCCAGCCGGACGCGAGGGGAGGCGACGTGACCGGACCGGTCGAGCTCGCGCTTCCCTTCGCGGGCACGTGGCTCGTGCAGAACAGCCCCGCTCGTCGCGTCCCGAGCCACGGGACGCACCTGTTCGCGACGACGTACGCGATCGACTTCGTCGCGGTCCGCGGACGCCGCACCGCGGACGTGCGCGACTGGCGCACCGCTCTCGGCACCGAGCGGCCGGAGCGGTTCCTCGCGTTCGGCCTGCCCGTCCTCGCCCCCGCCCCGGGCACCGTCGTCGCGGTGCACGACGGCGAGCCCGACCACGAGGCCCGGCGCTCGCCGTCCGCCCTGCTCGGGTACGCGCTGACGCAGGCGTCCCGGGCGCGCGCGGGCGGCGCGGCGCTCGCGGGCAACCACGTGGTGCTGGCGCTCGACGCGCCGGACGCCTTCGTGGTCCTCGCCCACCTGCGCCGGGGGTCGGTCGCGGTGCGCCCCGGCCGACGGGTGACGACCGGGGACCTCATGGGCCGGTGCGGGAACTCGGGGAACTCGACGCAGCCGCACGTGCACGTGCAGGCCATGGACGGCCCCGACGCGCACGTCGCGCGCGGCGTGCCGCTCGCGTTCCGCGCCTTCCGGGAGCGCGGCCGCGACGGCCGGACCGGCGCGGTCGCGCTCGGCGTCCCGGCCGAGGGAGCGGTGGTCGAGCCCGCCTGAGGACGCGCTGCCGGGTCCGCCCGCCGCGCTTTCCTCAGGCGGTGAGCGCGCCGATCCCCGTGACCCACCCCGCCAGCACCCCGATCGCGACGAGCGCCCCGGCGAGGGCGAGCACCGCGCCCGCCGCGACGACGTCGGGCACGCCCAGGGGCACGGGGCGCGACATCGTCCGGGGGCCGGAGCCCAGGCCGCGCGACTCGAGCGCGACCGTCAGCCGCTCGGACCGGCGCACCGCCCCGACGAGGAGGGCGAAGGCCGCCGCGCCCAGCGACCGCGGGGAGCGGGGGAGCCTGCCGCGACGTCGCCGTGGGTCGCGCACCGCCTGGGCGCAGCGGATCGTGTGCCAGGCGTCGGGGAGCTCGGCGAGGAGCCGGTGCGCGGCGAGCACCGCGAACGTCCAGGTCGCCGGGAGGCGGGCGTGCTGGTGCAGGCTCGTCATGAGACGCACGGGGTCGGTCGTGAGGACGAGCACGAGCGACAGCGCCCCGACGAACAGCGTGCGCAGCGCGAGCGCGGCACCGATCGTGAGGCCGTCCGCGCCGACGGTGAGCGGCCCGAGCTCGACGGCGTCGCCGCCCGGCCGGGTGACGACGTTGACGACGAGGAGGCTCGTCGCGAAGACCACGAACGGGACGTGCGCCAGCGCGAGCGTGCGCACCGGCACACGGCCGAGCGCGAGCAGGGCCGCGACCGTCAGCAGCCAGGCCGTCGTGGGGGTGACCGGGTCGGTGACGAGCAGCGCGCCGGTGGACAGGAGGAGCACGGTGGCGACCTTCACCGTCGGGTTCCAGCGTTCGAGGACGGACGGAGAGCGTGCGGTCACGGGGCCACCTCCGCGGGGACGCGAACCCCGGGCTCCAGGGCGGACGCCCCTCCGGCCGTCGGGACGGCGCTGTGCGCTGCGTCGCACCAGGCGTCGAGGGCGCGCACGAGCGTGCCCGGGTCGACGCCGCGCGCACGGCCGGTCCGTGCCCACCAGTCGAGCAGCGGGGGGAGGCGCAGGCCCGCGAGCGCGCACAGCGCGTCGTCGGCGAGGACCGCGGACGGCTCCGCGACCGTGGTGAGCGCGCCGTCCACGACCACGGCGACCCGGTCGGCGATCGCCGCGACGAGCGAGAGGTCGTGCGAGACGACGACCACGGCGCCGCCCGCGTCCGCCCGGTCGCGGAGGACGCGCGCGGCCGCGGCGGCCTGGGCCCGGTCCAGGCCGAACGTCGGTTCGTCGGCGAGCAGGACCGGCGGGTCGAGCACGGTCGCCGTCGCGAGCGACAGGCGGCGCTGCTCGCCGCCCGAGAGCCGGTACGGGTTCGCGTCGGCGAGGTGAGCGAGCCCGAACGCGTCGAGCGTCCGCTCGACGCGAGCCTCCAGGTCGGCGAGGCGGGCCAGCCGTGCCGACCACGCGACCTCCTCGCGCACGGTGCGGGCGACGAGCTGGTGCTCGAGGTCCTGGAACACCATCGCGACGGGATCGTCCGTCGCGGTCACGACGACGCCCGTGGTGCGCTCGAGCCCGGCCAGGCCGCGCAGGAGCGTCGACTTGCCGCCCCCGTTGGGCCCCACGACGGCGAGCACCTCGCCCACGCGGACGTCGAGGTCGACGTCGCGCACGACGGGGTGCCCGGTCCGGCGGGCGCGCCCCGCGGTGAGGCCGCCCCGGTGGACGGCGAGCCCGCGCGCCCGGAGCGCGACCGGACGCTCCGAGCCCGGCGCAAGCCCGGCCGGGTCCCGGCCCGAGCTCGTCGGGGGTGCGGACGACGTCCGTGCGAGATCGACCAGCCACCCGTCGGTCGCCGGGGAGCCGAGCGGCCCCGGGGCACCCGCCTGCTCCAGGCGGACGGCGAGCGGCAGCCAGCACCCCAGGTCGGCGAGGTCGCGTGCGTGCTCGCGCAGGACGCGGTGCGTGGGGCCGTGCGCGACGACCCGGCCCTCGCGGCCCAGCACCAGGGTGGCGCCGGGCAGCGCGCCCAGGTCGTCCAGGCGATGCTCGACGAGCACGACGGAGCGGTGGGGGAGCCTGGCGGGCGACGCCTCGCCGTCGGGCCCGGGTGTCCGGGCGAGGCCGGCGACGAGCGCCCCGACGTCGTGCGCGGCAGCGGGGTCCAGGAGCGCGGTGGGCTCGTCGAGGACGACGAGCTCCGGGTCGGCGACGAGCGCGGCGGCGACCGCGACGCGCTGCGCCTCACCGCCCGACAGGGCGTGGGTCGGGCGGTCGCGCAGGTGCGCGGCGCCGACGGCGGCGAGCGCGGCGGTCGCACGGTCGTCCATGGTGCGGGGGTCGGCGCCGCGGTTCTCGAGCGCGAACCGCAGCTCCTCGTCCACGTGCGCCAGGCAGAGCTGGTCGCCGGGCCGCTGCTGGACCAGGCCCACGCGGGCGGCGAGCGCGGGCGGCGGCACCTCGCGCGGGTCGAGCCCGGCGACGCGCAGCCCGCCCGCGACGGTGCCCGGGAGCGTGTGCGGGACGACGCCGACGAGCGCACGCAGGAGGGTCGACTTCCCGCAGCCGGACGGGCCGAGGACGAGGAGGCTCGTCCCGGCCGGGACCGTGACGTCGACGGCGTCGAGCACCCGGGCGCCGTGGTGCCCGAGGCGCACGGTCACGGCGTCGGCTGTGACGGCGTCGGCCGTGGCGGGGTCCCGAGGGGCGGCCTCGGGTGTGTCGGGGGCGGCGCGCTCAGCCACGGCGGGCCGCGCCGATCGCGAAGGCGTCGAGGGCGCCGGTGCGCGCGAGCGCGTCGCCCAGGAGGCGGGCTGCGAGGCCGCACAGGACGACGCACGACACGACCTGGACACCCAGCCGGAGCATCGCGTAGTCCTGCCCGAGCCAGCCGAAGCGCACGGCGTTGAACGCGAACGTGACGAGCGCGGCGCTCACGCCGGACGCGACGAACACCCACCAGCCGAACCGGCGGTAGCGCGTGAGCGCGAACGGCAGCTCGGCGCCGAGGCCCTGGACCAGGCCCACGACGAGCAGGAGCGGCCCTGCGGGGGAGGCGAGGAAGACGACCTCGACGAGCGCGGCGAGGGTCTCGGCCAGGATGCCGACCCCCGGCTTGCGCACGACGTACGTGGCCAGCGGGCCGACGACGATCCACGCGCCCGCGAGGACGTTCGCGGCGAGGTCCGCGAGCGGGCCCATCGCGAGCTGCAAGGGGGCCCAGAGCTGCACGAACGCCCAGTACACGAACCCGAAGACGACGCCGAGCACGGCGATCAGCACCGTCTCGTGCAGGGTCAGGCCCCGCCGGCGCGCGGCAGGCGGGGGCGTCGCGGGGAGCACGTGGCCTGCGGTCCCGGTGGTCGGGTCGTCGGTCGTCCCGACGACAGCGCCAGGGGCGGCGCCCGGGGTCGTCTGCTGCGGGGTGGTGCGGGGCTCGGCCATGCGGTTCCCTCCGTCGGGCCCCCGGGGCGAGGGGTGCACGACGGCGCGTCACCGCCTCGGCCCGCGCGCACGGCCGGGCGCGGGGCGCGCGGGCACGAGCGCGCAGGGGACGGTGACGTCGGCCCTGCTCCCTTCGCTGGTACGAACCAGATCAGGTTCCACGGGTCTGCAGGGGGGACGGGTGTCCGGCCTGCACTCTCAGCGCTCGTGCGCTCCCCGGGGGCGTTCGGGCCCGACCCTAGGGCCTTCGTGCGCTCTCGACAATCCCGGCGTCTCAGCCCGCGGGACGGCGTGGCAGGGCGTGAGAGCGTGGCGGCATGACGAGGGACAACGACCCCGCCGCGGTCGCGGAGCTGGACCGTCTCGACGAGGCGGTCCGGTCCGCGCCCGCCGGAGACACGACGGCGCAGATCGCGCTGTGGCGGCAGACGACGCGGCTCGACACCTGGTTCTTCATCGCGCGGGGACCCGAGGACCGGCCCCGTCCGTACGCCGTGGGCGCGGCACAGGGGCCGATGGTCTGCCTCTACAGCAGCGCCGACCGGGCGCGGGAGGCCGCGGTCGCGCTGGGCGTCGTCGGCGAGGGCGCAGCGGTACCGCTGCTCGCGGTGCCGGTGCCGGACGCGATCGACTACGTCGCGTCGTTCGGCGCGGCCGGCGTCGTGGGCGTGACGCTCGACCACCCGCGGATCGGCCACCACGTCCCGCTCGCGAACCTGGGCCTGCTCATGGCGTGGGCTGCGGAGGACGCGCCGTGACGGCGCCGTGACAGCACGGAGCGGGTAGCGGACAGGCCGGTGCGGCCCCGTGTGAGGCGGTGGACCTCGCGGGGAACGCGCCACGTCCGAGCGACCTTGACACGCAATCGAACACCTGTTCGAATGCTCTCGTGCGGTGGGACGGACAGGCGATCGGCGCGGACGACGGAGCGCTCCCGGGGTTGGAGCGCGTCGGCCTCGTGCGCAGCGTGCGCACGCCGGAGTTCGCCGGCATCACCTTCCACGAGGTGACCGCCAAGAGCGCGTTGTCCAAGGTGCCGGCCATGTCGCGCATGCCGTTCCGCTGGACGGTCAACCCGTACCGGGGGTGCAGCCACGCGTGCTCCTACTGCCTGGCTCCCACCACGCCGGTGCTCCTGGCTGACGGCACCCAGCGCCCGATCGGCGAGCTGCGCGTCGGCGACGAGATCATGGGGACCGCGCCGCACGGCGCCTACCGGCGGTACGTGCGTACGCGTGTGCTCGACCGCTGGACCACCCGCAAGCGCGCCTACCGCGTGACGCTCGCCGACGGCACACGGCTCGTCGCGAGCGGCGACCACCGGTTCCTCACGGAACGCGGCTGGCGCCACGTCGTCGGCGGCGGGGGCCGCCGCGCCCACCTCGCCCTCGGCGACGTGCTCGTCGGCCCGGGCGCCGCGGCGCTCGCGGACGGCGCGGTCGCGCTCGAGGGGCGCGACGTGACCGGCGGCGACGCGCTGCGCGTGGACTCCCTCGAGGCCCTCGACGGTCCGGGAGAGGAGACCGACCTCGTCGACATCACGACCGGCACGCGCGACTTCGTCGCGGCGGGGGTCGTGAGCCACAACTGCTTCGCGCGGCCCACGCACGAGTACCTGGACCTGGACGCGGGCGAGGACTTCGACCGTGAGGTCGTGGTCAAGGTCAACGTCGACGACGTGCTGCGCGCCGAGCTCGCTCGGCGGTCGTGGGGCCGCGAGGCGGTCGCGCTCGGGACCAACACCGACCCCTACCAGCGGGCCGAGGGCCGCTACCGGCTCATGCCCGGCATCATCGACGCCCTCGCCGGGTCCGGCACGCCGCTGTCCGTCCTCACCAAGGGGACGCTCCTGCGCCGCGACCTGCCGCTGCTCGCCGACGCCGCCTCGCGCGTCGAGGTCGGGATCGGCGTCTCGCTCGCGCTGCTGGACCCGGCGCTCCAGGCGAGCGTCGAGCCCGGCACGCCGTCGCCCCGCGCCCGGCTCGACCTGATCCGGGCGGTCCGCGAGGCCGGGCTGCCGTGCGGCGTCATGGTCGCTCCCGTCCTGCCCTGGCTGACCGACTCGACCCGCGCGCTCACCGACCTGCTCGACGCGGTGAAGGACGCGGGCGCGACGGGTGTCACCGTCCTGCCCCTGCACCTCAAGCCCGGCACGCGCGAGTGGTACATGGGCTGGCTCGCGCGCGAGCACCCGCAGCTCGTGCCCGGGTACGAGCGCGTCTACGCGCGCGGCACGTACGCCTCGAAGGCCTACCGGTCGTGGCTGTGGGACCGCGTGCGCCCGATGCTCGAGGCGCGCGGCTTCGCCGTCTCCGGGCACCGCGGGCCCACGGGCGTCGAGGGCCGGTACCGCCGGGGCGAGCTCGGCGGTCTCGGTGACCGTCACCACGACGCGGGACCGCCGACGGACGGCGCCTACCCGACCGGGAGCCTCGCCGGGTTGCCTCCGGAGCCCGACGGGCGCGGTCACGCCGGCGCCCTCGCGGGCATGCCGGTCGACGGCGGGGGTCTGGACGTCGTGGGCGGGGGAGCGGAGCAGGTCCTGTTCTGACCGGGGTGACACGGGGTCGGGGCGACGCCGACCTGGTCGACGCGGGCCCGGCGAAGCCGCGCCAGCGGTCCGCGTCGCGTCCGGCGGGCGAGTCAGGTGGACGTGTCGCGATCCGGCACGGCTACGACCCGGACGATGTCCGTGCGCGCCACGGCGCGGTCCCGGACGTCGGCCAGCGCCACGCGGGCGGGGTCGGCCATGTACGCGGCGAGCGCGTCGTCGTCGGGCATCTCGATGACCTGGACCTCGGTCGGCAGCGCCGCGTCCTGGCCGGGCAGCGCCCGCACGCGCGACAGCAGCCGGCCGCCGTGGACCGGCACCAGCGCGAGGACGTCGTCCTCGTACCGGCTCAGCAGGTCGGCACTGCCCTCGGTGGGCCACAGCAGGACGCACAGCGTGATCGGCATGGTCGGCACGCTACGCCGCCGCGCAGCCGGGACCGTCAGCCGTCCGCGAGGCGCGCCGGGAAGCCGCCCGTCGCGACCGGACCCCAGCGCGTGATCGTCAGGCGGACGAGCGACTTGCCCTGCGCGACCATGGCCTCGCGGTACTCGTCCCAGTCCGGGTGCTCGCCGCTGATGGAGCGGTAGTAGTCGACGAGCGGCTCGACCGAGTCCGGCAGGTCGATCACCTCGGCCTCACCGTCGACCTGCACCCACGGGTCGGAGAAGCGCTCGCCCAGCGAGAGCAGCGACGCGCGCGGGTCGCGGCGCACGTTGACCGCCTTCGCACGCTCCGGGTAGGTCGACACCACGATCCGGCCCGCGTCGTCGACCCCGTACGTCACCGGGCTGAGCTGGGGCCGGCCGTCGGCGCGGGTGGTGACCAGCACGCCGTCGTGGCGGGAGCGCAGGAACTGCTCGAGCTCGTCGCGCTCGACGCGCCGGTTCGTCGCGATGGTGCGTGCCACGGGGTCACCCCTCACTCGTGCGGACAGCGGGCCGGTCGGCGCACGCCGGTGCCGCCGGCCCGGACGCGAGCTCCGGACGCGCGACGCGGGCGGCGCCCTGGGGGCGCGGCGGCACCGCCACGGTATCCGGTCGAGCCGCCCGCCCGCCCGCACTAGACTCGTCCGGACGCGCGACCGCCCCCGGGAGCGCGACCCCCACCGCCCACCTGGAAGGAACCCTCCGTGCTGCGCACCCGAACGGCCGGCTCACTGCGGGCCGAGCACACCGGTCAGACCGTCACCCTCACGGGCTGGGTCGACCGTCGGCGCGATCACGGCGGCGTCGCCTTCATCGATCTGCGGGACGCCTCCGGGATCGCCCAGGTCGTCATCCGCGACGAGGCCGTCGCGCACCCGCTGCGCAACGAGTTCGTCCTCCAGGTGACCGGCGAGGTCTCGCGCCGCCCCGACGGCAACGAGAACCCGTCCCTGCCGACGGGCGAGATCGAGGTCGTGGCGAGCGACGTCGTCGTGCTCAACACGTCCGAGGCGCTGCCGTTCCAGGTCTCCACGGCGCTTGCGGACACCGAGACGATCGGCGAGGAGGCGCGCCTCAAGCACCGCTACCTCGACCTGCGGCGGCCCGCGCCCGCGCACGCGCTGCGCCTGCGCGCCAAGGTCAACCAGGCCGCGCGCCGCGTGCTCGACGCCGAGGAGTTCGTCGAGATCGAGACGCCGACGCTCACGCGCTCGACGCCCGAGGGCGCGCGCGACTTCCTCGTACCCGCGCGCCTCGCGCCCGGCTCCTGGTACGCGCTGCCGCAGTCGCCGCAGCTCTTCAAGCAGCTGCTCATGGTCGCAGGCATGGAGCGCTACTACCAGATCGCGCGCTGCTACCGCGACGAGGACTTCCGCGCCGACCGCCAGCCCGAGTTCACGCAGCTCGACGTCGAGATGAGCTTCGTCGAGCAGGACGACGTCATCGCCCTCGCGGAGAAGATCCTCGCCGCGCTGTGGGAGCTGATCGGCTACACGATCCCGACGCCGATCCCGCGCATGACGTTCCACGACGCCATGCGCCTCTACGGCTCGGACAAGCCCGACCTGCGCTTCGGCAACCCCCTCGTCGAGCTCACGGACTACTTCAAGGACACGCCGTTCCGCGTGTTCCAGGCGGAGTACGTGGGCGCCGTCGTCATGGCGGGCGGGGCCTCGCAGCCGCGCCGCCAGTTCGACGCGTGGCAGGAGTGGGCCAAGCAGCGCGGCGCCCGCGGGCTCGCGTACGTCACGTTCCAGGAGGACGGGACGCTCGCCGGTCCGGTCGCCAAGAACCTGTCCGACGCCGAGCGCGAGGGTCTGCGCGACGCGACCGGCGCGCAGCCGGGCGACGCGGTGTTCTTCGCCGCGGGCAAGACCTCGGACTCGCGCGCGCTGCTCGGCGCCGCGCGCCAGGAGATCGCCAAGCGCACGGGGGCCATCGACGAGGACGCGTGGGCGTTCGTCTGGATCGTCGACGCGCCGCTGTTCAAGCCCACGGGCGAGGACGACGACGTCGACCTGGGCCACTCCGCCTGGACCGCCGTGCACCACGCGTTCACGTCGCCCACCCCCGACTGGGTCGACACGTTCGAGCAGAACCCGGGCGAGGCGCTCGCCTACGCGTACGACATCGTGTGCAACGGCAACGAGATCGGTGGCGGCTCGATCCGTATCCACCGCCGTGACGTGCAGGAGCGCGTGTTCGAGGTCATGGGCATCGGGCCCGAGGAGGCGCAGGAGAAGTTCGGCTTCCTCCTCGACGCGTTCAAGTTCGGCGCGCCGCCGCACGGCGGGATCGCGTTCGGCTGGGACCGCATCGTCGCGCTGCTGACGAAGTCGGACTCGATCCGCGACGTCATCGCCTTCCCGAAGTCGGGCGGCGGGTTCGACCCGCTCACGCAGGCCCCCGCGCCGATCACGCCCGAGCAGCGCAAGGAGGCGGGCGTCGACGCGACGCCCGCCGCGCCGCAGGACGACGCCGAGGGCGAGGCGTAGCCCGCTCCCAGCACGTCACGCAGGGCGCCTCACCCGTTCCGGGCGAGGCGCCCTGCGCCGTCGACACGCGAGGACGGGCGTGAGGACGGGCGACCTTCCGGCGGCGTCGTTAGTCTCGGCGCATGCACGCAGGGGGGATGGCGGGGGGCTCTTCGCGCTCGGATGGTCGCCCCGTCGGCGCGCTCTTCGTCGTGAACCTGCCGTTCGTCGCGACGTCCGGTCTCGCGACGGTGGCGCTGACGGTGTACGACCGCACCGTCGTGCTCTCGACCCCCTTCGTCCTGGCGGTGGTGGTGCTCGCCGGGACGGTCGCCCTCACGCTCCTCGTGCCGTGGCAACGGCTTCCCCCGCGGTGCGAGCTGGCCGTCGCGGTGCTGGACCTCCTGGTCACCGGCCTGTTCGTCGGAGCGGGGGCCCCGCTCACGCTCCTCGCCGTGTTCCCCGTGCTCTGGCTCGCGCAGCGCCACGGGCGCACCGGTGTCGTGCTCGGCGTCGTCGGCGGGTTCGCGGTCGCCTGGATACCGTCCGCGCTCACCCTGCCGACGATGACGAGCAGCCAGGCGGCGCGGGTCGTCCTCGTCCCGGTGGTCCTCACGGCGGTCGCGCTGTCCGTCGGCGCCATCCAGCGACGCTCGGACGCGCGCAGCCTCCTCCTGCAGCGTCAGGGGCGGCTCCTGCGCAGCGCCGCGGACGACCTCAGCGCCGAGCGGAGGCTCCTCGAGGCGGTCGTGGGCACGGTCGGGGTGGGCATCGTCCTGCTCGACGAGCACGGGACGGTGGTGCTCGCGAACCGGCTGGTCGTCGAGGCCACGGACGGCGCCCTCCATGCCGGCGCCACCCGGGCGGCCCTGCCTGACGTCCGGCCGACGACGCTCGACGGCGAGCCGATCGTCCCCGGTGCGCTCGACCGCGCGATCGCCGGTGAGGAGGTCCGCGGCCAGGTCGGCTGGTGGCCGCTGCCCACCGGCCGCCGGGCGCTGCGCGTGTCGGTCGTCCAGCTCCAGGGACACCAGACGGGCGGCTCGGGGCGGCTGGCGGTCGTCACGTTCGAGGACCTCACGGAACAGGTCTCCGCGCTCGACCTCAAGGAGGACTTCGTGGCGGCGGCCTCGCACGAGCTGCGCACCCCGCTGACCTCGATCGTCGGCCATCTCGAGCTCGCGGTCGACGACCCTGCGCTCCCCGACGTCGTGCGCGAACGCCTCGTCGTGGCCGAGCGCAACGCGGACCGCCTCCTGGTGCTCGTCGACGACCTGCTCACCGCGGCCTCCACCCGAGCCGGGGAGCTCGTGCTCGAGCGCGCCCCGGTCGACCTCGGCGCCGTGGTGCTGGACGCGGTGCGTGCGATCGGTCCGATCGCGAGCGGTGCGAAGGTGTCCGTGGACGCCGACCCGGGCCTGACCGGCGAGCACCCCGCACCCGCCGTCGTCGGCGACCGGGCGCGGCTGCGCCAGGTGGTCGACAACCTTCTCTCGAACGCCGTGAAGTACTCGGACGCGGGCGGGCGCGTCCGGGTCGCCGTCGAGCCCGTCGGCCGCGAGCTCGTGCTCACCGTCGCGGACGACGGCCTCGGGATCGACGAGGCCGACCTCGGCCACGTCTTCACCCGGTTCTACCGTGCGGGCGCCGTGCGGAACGGGCCGCGCCACGGGACGGGGCTCGGCCTGCACATCTCGCAGCAGATCGTGCAGTCCCACGGCGGGTCGATCGAGCTGCTCAGCTCGCCGGGGCAGGGCACCGTCGCGCGCGTCCGGCTCCCTGTCGTGGGGACCGCACCGTGACAGGGCTGGACCCGACGACGGTGCTCGTCGTGTCGCCGGTCGTCATCGTGGTCGTGGGCAGCCTCTTCGTCCTCGAGATGTGGCGACGGGACCGGACCGACGTCGTCGACCGGTGCTGGACGCTGACCTTCGTCGCCGCCGTCGTCACGACGTTCGCCTACCTCGCGGCGAGCAGCCCCGCCCTGTGGTGGGCCGTACCGCTCGGGAACGCCGCGTTCGTGGTCTCCCTCGGATCGATCTGGTCCGGCGCCCGCGCGCGATCGGGGCACGACCCGGCGCTCGGCGTCGTCGGGGCCTCCGCGGGCCTCGTGGCGCTGGCCGCGATCGTCGCCGGTCCCGACGCCGGACCGTGGGCCGGCGCGCTCGCCTACCTCGTGGGGGTCGCGGCCTGGTCCGTGCTCGCGGCGGTCGCCCTGCTCGGCCCGGGGAGCGCCGGCGCGCGTGAGGCCAGGGCGCTCGGGGCCGCGTGCGCCGTGGCCGGCTCGTACTACGCGGTGCGCGCCGTGGTGTACGCGGTGGGCGGCCCGACGTCGGAGCCGTTCGTCCGGTGGTTCGGGACGGCGACGACGACCCTCGTCAACCTCGTGCTCATCGTCGTCGGCGCGTTCGCGATGATCGCGCTGCGCACCCGTGAGACGGCGGAGCTGGGGGATGCCCAGTTCGACCCGAGCAGCGGCGCCCGGACCCGTGCTGGTCTGGAGCGCGCGGTGGCGGTGCGTGCGACGGAGCACGGTGGAGCGGGTCGGTGGGAGCTGGTCGTCGTCGCCCTGGAGCTCCGTGACGTCCGGGCGCTCCGCGACGCCTACGGTCCGCCGGGCCCGGAGCGGGCGCGTCGGCACCTCGCTGACGTCGCGCTCGAGACCGCGCCCGTCGGCGCGCTCGTCGCGACCGACGGCCGCGAGCCCGGCGTCGTCGTCGTGCTCGCGGAGGACGACGAGGTCGTCCGTGGACTGTGGCTCCGCACGCTGCGCGGGCGGCTCGTGGACCGGCCGTTCGCGCTGGGCGGCGAGGTGCTCGGGCTCGACGTGGGCGAGGGCGTGGCGTCGGGTGCGCCGGCGGAGCTCTGGGCGACCGTGGAGCGTGCCCGGGCGACCGCACGGGGGAGCACGGACGAGGCCGCGCAGCACGGCGACGACGTCGCCCGGGGATCTTGAGCAGACCTTGAGGTTCCCCTGCGGGGAGCCCGAGCCCCCGACGCGGGTCGCCCCGCAGGATCGATCTCGTTGAATCCGTAACTATCTCGACGGGGGCCCTCATGACCGCACTGCTCATCGACACCGCACCGACCACCGTCCCCTCGGCCGTGCCCTTCGGCACGGAGCTCGACCGCTACGAGTTCACGGCGGACGAGATCGTCGTCCACGAGCCCGTGCGGCGCTCGACGATCGGGGCCGTCATCCCGGCGTACAACGAGGCCGGGACCATCAAGGCGGTGCTCAAGGGGCTGCTGCGCCAGACGCGCCTGCCCGACGTCGTCCACGTCGTCGTGAACAACACGAGCGACAGGACGTTCGCGAAGGCGTCCAAGCTCGCCGGCGAGCACCGCGTCGTCCGTCGCGGCGTCGAGCAGACGACGCGCGTCTACGTGCACGACCTGGGGGCGCTCGCGGAGAAGAAGGTCGGCGCGCTCAACTATGGCTTCCGCCTGGTGCGCGGCGCGGACTACTTCCTGGGCGTCGACGGCGACACGGTGCTCGCCAAGGACGCCGTCGAGCGGCTCGAGGCGGAGATGTCGTCCGACCCGCGCATCGGCGGGATCTCCGCGATCTACACCGTCGACAACGTGACGCCGCGCGGCCCGCTCCGCCGGTTCCTGCTCACGGGCCAGCGCGCCCAGTTCGCGGCGTTCAACATGCAGAACCTCCTGCGCGGGCGGAACATGGCCGTGCTGGGCGGCCAGGCGTCGCTGTTCCGGATGTCGGCCCTGGAGGCCGTGATGCTCGCGCACCACCAGCGCGACCCGTGGGTCTCGGACTCCGAGGTCGAGGACTCGCTGCTCAGCCTCCAGATCAAGTCGCTCGGATACTCGACCAAGATCTCCGCCACGGCCCGCGCCACGGTCGGCGGCATGACGACGCTCCGGGCCCTCGACGGCCAGCAGGTGAAGTGGAACTACGGGGCGATCGACCTCATGTGGCCCGGGCAGCGCGGCGACACGCGCGGTCAGCCCTTCCACCCGAACCTGCGTCTGCGGTGGATGGAGAACATCGGCATGCTCGTCAACGCGACGACGCGGATCCTCTTCGGCCTTCTCCTCGCCGGCGCCCTGAGCATCCACGCGTTCGAGTTCTCGCCGATCTGGCTCGTGCCGCCGGTGGTCGCGATGGCGCTCAACGTGCGCATCGCGGCGTCGATGCGGGACCGCACCTGGCGGGACGTGCTGTTCGCGGCGACCCTCGTCCCCGCCGAGCTCTACATGTGGATCCGCGTCGGGCACTTCGTGCGGGCGTGGTCGAAGTTCCTCTCCCGGTCCCGCACGGACAACTGGGCGGCGCAGGCGAAGGCCGAGCGTGGCAGCGGCTGGGCCTACCTGAGCCCGCTGGTCGTCGCCGTGGTGGGCCTCGCGGCGGTCGCCTGGATGTGGACGACGCTCCCGCTGGACGCGCGGTCCGTGGTCCTCGCCGTCGGCTGGCCCGTCCTCGGGGTCGTCACCGTCGTGCAGACGCTGTTCATGCTCCGGCGCCTCGTGCGGCGTCACCACGGCCTGCGCGCGTGAGCGCGCTGCGCACGGCGTGGACGTCGATGGCTGCGGAGCTCGACGGCGACACCGAGGCCGTCCGGCGCTTCTACGCGACGTACCTCTCGCTCGTCGGGCCGCGCGTGGAGGCCGTGGCCCGTGCCGTGGACCGTGGTGACGACCGCGGGGCCCGCACCGCCCTGCTCGCGCTGCGCTGCACGTCCGTCATGGCGGGTGCAGAGGACCTCGCTGCGGCGGCCGACCGGATGCTGGCGCTGCCGGTCGCCGCACCGCCGCAGGTCGCCTCGCGAGCGCTCCGCGCGCTGGGCGACGCGGCGAGCGGGACACGGACCCGTGTCTCGGGGCTCCTGGCGTCGCCCCCGGCGACCCGCGCCGCTCAGGCCGGCGGGTCGAACCGGTAGCCCACGCCCCGCACCGTGCGGAACCACCGGGGTGCGGCCGGGTCGTCCCCGAGCTTCTTGCGGAGGTTCGCGACGTGGACCTCCACGCTGCGGCGGTCGGCGTCGGTGACGAACGTCCCCGCGTCGTACTCGTCGCCCCACAAGACCCGCACGAGGTCGTTCTTGCTCACGACGCGGCCCGCCGCCTCGACGAGCGCGACGACCAGGTCGTACTCGCTCCGCGTGAGATGGACCTCGGCGCCGTCCACGGTGAGGGTGCGGCGCGGCACGTCCAGGAAGAGCCCGCTCGCGCCGAGGGCGCCGGGCCGCGTGCCCGGGCTGTTGCTCGGGGGAGGAGCGACTGTGCCGGGGGGCTCGCGTCGCGGGCGGCGCAGCAGCGCCTCGACCCGGGCCCGCAGCTCGCGCGGACGGAACGGCTTCGTCTGGTAGTCGTCCGCGCCGGCCTCGAGCCCCATCAGGGTGTCGATCTCGTCCGCGCGGGCGGTCAGCATGACGACGTACGTGTCGGAGAACTGCCGGATCCGCCGGCAGACCTCGAACCCGTCGATGTCCGGCAGGCTGAGGTCCAGCGTCGTGACGACAGGGTCGGTCCGCCGCACGAGCTCGACGCCCTCGACCCCGGTCGCGGCCGCCGACGTGGTGAAACCGGCCTGGCCGAGGACCGTCTGCAGCAGGTCGCGGATGTCCGCGTCGTCCTCCACGATCACCGCGGTGCGGGCCTCGTCCGTCATGCGTCCCCCTCGCGACGACCGGTCCTTGCCGCTGCCACGGTAACGGGCGGCCGGCCTGCTCGCAGGGACGCGTGCCCGTCAGTGCGTGATCGCGAGCTTGCGGTGCACCCAGCGCAGCGGGCGGGGCGCCCACCAGTTGAAGCGGCCGAGCAGCGTCATCGTCGCGGGCACCAGGAGCAGGCGGACGATCGTCGCGTCGATGAGCACGGCGACCGCGAGCGCGAACCCGACCTCCTTGATGACGAGGAGGTCGCCGAAGACGAAGCCCGCGAAGACGACGATGATGATCGCCGCCGCGGACGTGATGATCCGGCCGGAGCGCTGGAGCCCCAGGCGCACCGCCTCGTCGTTGGGGTGCCCGGCGTCGTAGAGCTCCTTGACGCGCGCGAGCAGGAACACCTCGTAGTCCATGGCGAGGCCGAACGCGAACGCGACGACGAGCGCGACCACGTACGTCTCGATCCCCCCGACCGAGGAGAAGTCGAGCAGGCCCTCCAGGTGCCCGTCCTGGAAGACCCAGACGAGCACGCCGAGCGAGGCCGCGAGCGAGAGCGCGTTCGTGAGGAGCGCCTTGACCGGCACCACGACCGAGCCCGTCATGAGGAACAGCAGGACGAGCGTCGCGCCGACGACGATCCCGACGGCCCACCACACGTGCTCGCCCAGCGCGTCGAGGAAGTCGACCTGCCCGGCCGCCTGCCCGGTGACCCACACGTCGAAGGCGCTGTCGGTCGCCCGCACCTCGCGCACGACCGACACCGCCTCCGGCCCGCCGGCGTCGTCCGCGTCGACGTGCACGCCGACGACGGCGTAGTCGCCGAGCGGTGCCGCGGGGTCGACGCTCGCGACGCCGTCCAGCCCGGCGACCTCGTCGGCCCACGCCTGCGCCTCCTCGACGCTCGCGTCCACCACGGCCACGACCTGGGCGCTCTCGCTCGACGGGTACTGCGCGGCGAGCTCGTCGACGAACTCGCGCTGCGGGGAGCCCTGGGGGAGCAGCTCGATGCCGGAGTTGCGCATGTGCAGGCCGAGGACGGGCAGAGCGAGGACGACGAGCACGACGACCGTCGTGAGCAGCACCCACACGGGGTGGCGCTGCACGCGCGCCGTGAGCCGGGAGAACGCGCCCTCGTCGGACTGCACGTCCGCCGTCCGGGCGAGCACGCGGCGCAGGCCGGGGATCCGGCCGAGGAGGCCGGGCTTCGCGAGGCGGCGGCCAGAGAACGCGAGCAGCGCGGGCACGAGCGTGAGCGCCGTCGCCACGGCGACGAGGACGACCCCGAGACCGCCCGCGCCGACGGACCGCAGGATGTCCGGGCGGAACACCATGAGCCCGGCGATCGAGATCGCGACGACGAGGGCCGAGAACGCGACGGTGCGGCCCGCCGTCTCCATCGTCCGGATCAGCGCCGCGTGGACCACGCCGTCGCCGCGCCGTCGCCGCAGCGCCGGGTCGTCGCCGGCCTCGATGAGGCGGTGCAGCTCCTCCCGGAACCGCGACACGACGAGCAGCCCGTAGTCGATCGAGAGCCCCAGCCCGAGCAGGGTGACGACGTTGACCACGGACGCGTCGACGTCGAGCACGTACGTGAGGCCCAGCAGCACCCCGAGCCCCGTCCCGATGGACGCGACGGCCCCGGCCATCGGCATCGCGGCGGCGAGGAATCCGCCGAAGACGAGCACCATGATGAGCAGCGCGACCGGCAGCGCGACCTTCTCGCCCGTCGTCAGGTCCTCCTCGACCTGCCCCGTGATGGCGTCGACGATGAGCGCGTTCGAGCCCACGAGGCCGGTCGCGTCCCCGGCCGCGTCCGGCGCGGCCTCCGCGAGGACGCCGGGCACCGCCTCGAGCTGCTCGACGACGCGGTCGGCCACGGCGTCCGTGCGCTCGGCGTCGAGGTCGGTGCGCAGCGTCACCACGGTGAGGAACCCGTCCCCGTCGCTCGCGACGAGCGACTGCGCGGCCGGGTCCTCGACCCCACCGGGGATCACGTACGGGTTGATGACCGTGTCCACGCCCTCGATCGCCACGAGGTCCGCGTTCACCGCGGTCATGGCCTCCACGACCTGCGCGTCCGCGGGGTCGACCTCGCTCACCAGCAGCGTGATCTCCGGACCGCCCTCGTCGTTCTCGGCGAGGACCTCGGTCGCGCGCTCGCTGTCCGAGCCGGGGATGGAGGGCGCCCCCGTGGTCACCCGGTCGAACACGCTCTCGCCGTGCACGCCGAACAGCGCGAGCGCGAACCCGAGCCCGGTGAGGACGACCCACACGACGACCGTGAGGCGGGGATGACGGGCGACACGACGACCGAGGCTCGAGAACACGAGCGCCAGCATCCCATCCACCCGCGCCGCGTGTCAGATCCCTCGCGACGCTGTGGACGACGTTCACCCGACCTCCCCACACCGGCGGCGTCCGGGAGCGTGGGCGGCGGTGCGTAGGCTCGGGGCATGTCCACCGGTGATCTGTTCGGCGGCGACCTCTTCGGTGCCGCCACCTCCGGCGCGCAGGGCACGCCGCGACCCGGACCGGGGGCCCCGCTCGCCGTGCGCATGCGTCCCGCCGCCCTCGACGAGGTCGCGGGCCAGGCGCACCTGCTCGTGCCCGGCTCGCCCCTGCGGCGGCTCATCGAGTCGGACGCGTCCGGCGGCCGGGCCGCGCCCGGCTCGGTCATCCTCTGGGGCCCGCCCGGAACGGGCAAGACGACCCTCGCGTACCTCATCGCGACCGCGTCCGGCCGGCGCTTCGTCGAGCTGTCCGCCGTCACCGCCGGGGTCAAGGACGTGCGCGCCGTCGTCGAGGACGCGCGCCGCCGCCTCGCGACCGGCGGCGAGGAGACCGTCCTGTTCATCGACGAGGTGCACCGCTTCTCCAAGTCCCAGCAGGACGCGCTCCTGCCGAGCGTCGAGAACCGCTGGGTCACGCTCGTCGCGGCGACCACCGAGAACCCGAGCTTCTCCGTGAACTCGCCCCTGCTCTCCCGCTCGCTGCTGCTCACGCTCCAGCCGCTGGGGGACGACGACGTCCGCGCCCTCGTGCGCCGCGCCGTCGCCGACGACCGGGGGCTCGGCGGCCTCGTCGCGCTCACCGACGAGGCGGAGGGCCACCTGGTGCGCCTCGCGGGCGGTGACGCGCGCAAGGCGCTCACCGTGCTCGAGGCCGCGGCCGGCGCCGCGCTCTCGGGCGCCCCGGTCCCGGTGCCCGCAGCGGCCTCGGAGGACGTGGCGGCCGACGGGGACGGCGAGCCCGGGACGGACCGTGCCTCGGTCGGTCCCGTGAGCGTGGACCTCGACGCCGTCGAGCGCGCCGTCGACGTCGCCGCCGTGCGCTACGACCGCGACGGCGACCAGCACTACGACGTCGTGTCCGCGTTCATCAAGTCGATGCGCGGCTCCGACGTCGACGCCTCCCTGCACTACCTCGCGCGCATGATCGCGGCGGGGGAGGACCCGCGCTTCATCGCCCGGCGCATCGTCATCGCCGCCGCGGAGGACGTCGGCATGGCCGACCCGTCCGCGCTCCAGACCGCCGTCGCCGCCGCCCAGGCCGTCCAGCTCATCGGCATGCCCGAGGGACGGATCGTCCTCGCGGAGGCCGTCGTGCACCTCGCGACTGCGCCCAAGTCCAACGCCGCCTACCTCGGGATCGACGCGGCGCTCGCGGACGTGCGCGCCGGGAAGGCCGGGTCCGTCCCGACGCACCTGCGCGACGCGCACTACCCGGGCGCGAAGCAGCTCGGGCACGGCACCGGGTACCGGTACGCGCACGACGCGCCCCACGGCGTCGCGGCGCAGCAGTACCTGCCCGACACGCTCGTCGGGTCGCGGTACTACACGCCGACCGACCGCGGCTACGAGCGCCAGGTCTCCGACCGCCTCGGGCGGATCCGGGACATCCTGGCGCAGGACGAGCCGGCGCGCTGACCTGCCGGGGATCGCCGCCCTCGGTGGTGCGGTAGACTTCTCAGGTTGCCTTCACGGCGACCACCTGGGACCTCGGCCCCGACCCACCGTCTCTCCCTCGGAGAGGCACGTGGTCCATCGGCTGGTCCCGCACCCGGACCCGACTCCTCGGGACCAGGTGTGACGTCAGTTCATACACGACAGGAATGAGATACCGCTGTGACGTCTGTCAAGCGCTCGCGCCGCCAGGTCCGCCTGAGCCGCGCCCTGGGCATCGCCCTCACCCCGAAGGCCGTCAAGCACTTCGAGAAGCGCCCCTACCCCCCGGGTGAGCACGGCCGCGCCCGCCGCCGCACCGAGTCGGACTACGCAGTCCGTCTCCGCGAGAAGCAGCGTCTGCGCGCCCAGTACATGCTCCGCGAGAAGCAGCTCGCGCGTGCGTACGAGGAGGCCCGCAAGGACAAGGGTCTGACCGGTGAGGCGCTCGTCGAGAACCTCGAGACCCGCCTCGATGCGCTCGTGCTGCGCGCCGGCTTCGCCCGCACCATCCTGCAGGCGCGCCAGGCGGTCACGCACCGCCACATCCTCGTCGACGGCAAGATCGTGGACCGCCCGTCGTTCCGCGTGAAGCCCGGCCAGACCCTCCAGGTCAAGCCGAAGAGCCAGGCGACGACGCCGTTCCAGGTCGCCGCCGCGGGCGCGCACCGCGACGTCCTCCCGGCCGTCCCGGGCTACCTGGACGTCCAGCTCGAGAAGCTGAGCGCGATCCTCACGCGTCGCCCGAAGCGCGCCGAGGTCCCCGTGCAGTGCGAGGTCCAGCTCGTCGTCGAGTACTACGCTCGCTGACCTTCGCTCCGGACGCCTCGCTCACCGCTTCGTCGGCGAGCGAGGCGTTCGTGCGTCCGGACGTGTGCGCACGCCGCACCGCAGCGACGCCGTCGTCGTGTCGTGCCCGACGGCGGTCCCCGCCCTGGTGCGGGTAGTGTTTCGCGGAGTCGTGGGGACGTCCGCGAGGACCCCGCGACGAGGTGGACCGTCCCGCGCACCACGCGCGACGTCCGTGCACAAGGCACCGTGACTGGCACTGGAGGAAGAATGTCCCTGGGAGACGTGGCCGGCCTCATCGCAGCCATCGCGTTCGTGCTGCTCGTCGGGCTGCTCGCGGTGCCGCTCCTCAAGCTCGGCCGCGTGCTGGACGAGGCGCGCGCGAGCATCAAGGAGGTCACGGACCACTCGGTCCCGATCCTCGACGAGGCCGCGACGACCGTCGCCACGACCAACAGCCAGCTCGTCAAGGTCGACACGATCACGACGTCGGCGGCCCAGGTGAGCGAGAACGTCTCGGCGCTCACGGGGCTGTACGCCGCGACGTTCGGCGCCCCGCTGGTCAAGGTCGCCGCGTTCACCTACGGCGTGCGCCAGGCCGCCGCCCGCTCGTTCGGCGGTCGCCGCTCGTCGGACGGCGCCGGACCTGCCGGGGGGTCGCGCTGATGCGCCGCGTCTTCTGGATCGGCGTCGGGGTCGCGATCACGGTCGTGGTCGTCGTCCGCGGCAAGAAGATCCTCGCTCGGTACGCGCCCGCGTCGCTCGTGGACCAGGCGACGGAGCAGGTCAACGGCCTGGGCGAGAAGGTCGTGGAGATCGCCCGCGACTTCCGCACCGAGTTCACGCTCGCGCGCGACGCGCGCGAGCAGGAGCTCATGGCGGCGCTCCTCGCCGAGGGCCAGGAGGACCCGGACGTCGTCCGAGCGCGCCGCGCGGCCGGCCGCCACACGCGCCCGGCCGCGGGAGACCCCAGCCCGTTCGACGACACGGACGACGTCGAGGACCTCCTCGGTTACTCCTTCTAGGACGCGGCCAGGCCGCCCCGACCCACAGCACGCACCCCGCACGACCCACCGACTGCCCCGAAGGACATCATGCGCACCGCCGAGATCCGCAAGCGCTGGCTCGACTACTTCGCCGACCGCGACCACACCGTCGTGCCCTCGGCGTCGCTCGTCTCCCCGGACCCGTCCACGCTCTTCACCATCGCGGGCATGGTCCCGTTCATCCCGTACATGACGGGCGAGCAGACCCCGCCGTGGGACCGTGCGACCAGCGTCCAGAAGTGCGTGCGCACGCTCGACATCGACGAGGTCGGCAAGACGACCCGTCACGGCACGTTCTTCCAGATGAACGGCAACTTCTCCTTCGGGGACTACTTCAAGGAAGGCGCGATCACCTACGCCTGGGACCTCGTCACGGGCTCGCGCGAGGAGGGCAAGTACGGGTTCGACCCGGAGACGGTCTGGGTGACCGTCTACCACGACGACGACGAGGCGCGGCAGCTCTGGAAGCGCATCGCCGGCCTGCCCGACGAGCGCATCCAGGCGCGCGGCAAGAAGGACAACTATTGGTCCACGGGCCAGCCCGGCCCCGCCGGCCCGTGCTCCGAGATCTACATCGACCGCGGCCCGGAGTTCGGTCAGGAGGGTGGCCCCGTCGTCGACGAGGACCGCTACCTCGAGATCTGGAACCTCGTGTTCATGCAGTACGCGATCGACGACGTGAGGTCGAAGGAGGAGTTCCGGATCGTCTCGGAGCTCGCGCGCAAGAACATCGACACGGGCATGGGCCTGGAGCGGGTCGCGTACCTGCTCCAGGGCAAGGACAACCTCTACGAGATCGACGAGGTCTTCCCCGTCATCGCGGCCGCCGAGGCGCTCTCGGGCCGGCGCTACGGCGCGAACCGGGAGGACGACGTGCGCATGCGCGTGGTGGCCGACCACGTCCGCTCGGCGCTCATGATCATGAGCGACGGCGTGCGCCCGTCGAACGAGGGCCGCGGCTACGTGCTGCGCCGCCTGCTGCGCCGCTCCGTGCGCGCGATGCGCCTGCTGGGCGTGGAGGACCGCGCGATGCCGGCGCTGCTCCCGGTGAGCCGCGACGCCATGGCGCCGTCGTACCCGGAGGTCGCGACCGACTTCGAGCGCATCTCGACCGTCGCCTACACCGAGGAGGACGCGTTCCGCCGCACCCTCACCTCGGGGACGACGATCCTCGACACGGCCGTGTCGAGGGCCAAGACGGCTGCGGGGACCGGCGGGGTGCCGGTGCTCGGGGGCGACCAGGCGTTCGCGCTGCACGACACCTACGGCTTCCCGATCGACCTCACGCTCGAGATGGCCGCCGAGCAGGGCGTCCAGGTCGACGAGAAGGCGTTCCGCGCGCTCATGACCGAGCAGCGCCAGCGCGCCCGCGCCGACGCGCTCGCCAAGCGCTCGGGCGGCGTGGACACCGCCGCCTACGAGTCGCTCGCGGGCGAGCTCTCGGCGCCGGTGGAGTTCCTCGGGTACACGGAGTCCTCGGCCGCCGTGCGCGTGGCCGGGCTGCTCGTCGACGGCGTGCCCGCGCCCGCCGCGACCGCGCCCGCCGACGTCGAGGTCGTGCTCGACCGCACGCCGTTCTACGCGGAGGCCGGCGGCCAGCTCGCCGACCACGGCACGATCGTGCTCGACGGCGGCGCGACCATCGAGGTCGACGACGTCCAGCGCCCGATCAAGGGCCTGTCCGTGCACCGCGGCCGTCTCGTCGAGGGGACCGCGGCGCTCGGCGACCCGGGCACCGCGACGATCGACCGCGACCGCCGCAAGGCGATCAGCCGTGCTCACTCGGCGACCCACATGATCCACAAGGCGCTCCAGGAGTCGCTCGGCAAGGAGTCGACCCAGGCCGGTTCGGAGAACGCGCCGAGCCGGATCCGGTTCGACTTCCGTCGCTCGTCGGCCGTGCCCGCGGGCGCGCTGTCGGAGATCGAGGAGCGGGTCAACACCCAGCTCCAGGAGAACCTCGAGGTCACGGACCAGCTCATGCCGATCACCGAGGCGCGGGCGCTCGGCGCCATGGCGCTGTTCGGCGAGAAGTACGGCGACGTCGTGCGCGTGGTGTCGATCGGTGGCGACTGGTCGCGCGAGCTGTGCGCCGGGACGCACGTGCAGCAGACGGGCCAGCTCGGCCTCGTGACGCTGCTCGGCGAGTCGTCGATCGGCTCGGGCGTGCGCCGCGTCGACGCGCTCGTCGGCGACGGCGCGTACGGGTTCCAGGCCAAGGAGCACGCGCTCGTGGGCCAGCTCACCGGCCTGCTCAACGTGCGGACCGAGGAGCTGCCGGACCGCGTGGGCGCGCTCGTGTCGCGCCTGCGCGACGCGGAGAAGGAGCTCGCGCAGCTCCGGCAGTCGCAGCTCCTCGCGGTGGCCGGCACGCTCGCCGCGGGCGCGGAGCTCGCGGGCGGCACGCGCGTCGTCGTGCACGATGCCGGCGAGGTCGCCTCCGCGGACGACCTCCGCGCTCTCGCGCTCGACGTGCGCGGCCGCCTCGGCGAGTCCGAGCCCGCTGTCGTCGCCGTCGGCGGCGTCGCGAAGGGCCGCCCGCAGGTGGTCGTCGTGACCAACGCGTCGGCCCGTGCCGCGGGCCTGCGTGCCGGCGTGCTCGCCAAGGCCGCCGCCCAGACGCTGGGCGGCGGTGGCGGCGGCAAGGACGACATGGCCCAGGGCGGCGGCACGGACGCGTCCGCGCTGCCGGCCGCCCTCCAGGGCGTGCGTGACGGCGCCGCGGTCGCCGCGTGACGGGCGTCCCTCCGCTGCCCGGTGACGACGAGCGTGCCCCCCTCGCTCGGGGGGCGCGCCTCGCCGTCGACGTCGGCAGCGTGCGTGTCGGGCTCGCGGCGAGCGACCCCGACGGGCTCGTGGCGACCCCGGTCGAGACGCTCGCGCGCGACACGCGCACCGGCGCTGCCGTCCCTTCGGACATCGCGCGGATCGCGGCCGAGGCCGAGGAGCGCGGGGCCCGCGTGGTCTACGTGGGTCTCCCTCGTCACCTCTCCGGGAGCGAGGGTGCCGCCGCCCAGGGTGCGCGGGCGTACGCTGGGCTGGTGGCACGCGTCGTCGCACCGGTGCCGGTGCACCTCGTCGACGAGCGGATGTCGACCGTCAGCGCCCACCAGGCGCTGCACGCGTCGGGGCGCGCCGGCAAGAAGCACCGCAGCGTCGTCGACCAGGCCGCCGCCGTTATCATTCTGCAATCCGCTCTCGACGCCGAGCGGGGCGCGGGGGTGCGCGCCGGAGAACCTGTAGACCCGACAGGAGACCACCGACCGTGACCGACCTGTTCGAACGGCCCGCCGTCCAGGGCGAGCAGCAGCCCGCGCGCTCGTCGCGCTCGGAGCAGCGCGCCCGCCGGGCGGCGAAGAAGCGACGCCAGCGCCGGCGTCGTCGCGCCCTCGTGGTGCTGCTCGTCTCTCTCCTCGTGGTGGGTGGCGCGGGGTACCTGCTGCTCAACAACGCCTCCGACCTCTTCGGGTTCGACAACCCGCTCGAGGCCAAGGACTACGAGGGCCCGGGAACCGACCCCGTCGACGTCACGATCGAGCCGGGCTCGACCGGCCGCGACATGGGCGCGGTGCTCACCGAGGCGGGCGTCGTCGCCAGCTCGGCGGCGTTCGCCAAGGCGTTCGAGGAGAACCCGAACGCGGGGAAGATCCAGCCGGGCACCCACACCCTGCTCCTCGGCATGCCGGCCAAGGACGCCGTCGCGCGCCTCGTGGCGAACGACTCGCGCGTCGAGACGAAGATCACGATCCCCGAGGGCTACACGGTCAAGCAGATCCTCGAGAAGGCGTCCTCAGTGACGGACATCCCCGTCGCCGACTTCGAGGCCGCGATGGCCGACACCGCGGCCACTGGCCTGCCCGCGGAGGCGAACGGCAACTACGAGGGCTGGCTGTACCCCACGACGTACGTCCTCGAGCCGGGAGACGTCAACGCCACGGGCATCATCCAGGGCATGGTCAGCCAGACCACGAGCGAGCTCGCCGACCTCGGTGTCCCTCCGGAGCGCTTCCAGGAGGTGCTCACGATGGCGTCGATCGTCGAGTGGGAGGGCAAGAACGCGGAGCAGCGTGGGATGGTCGCGCGCGTGATCTACAACCGTGTCGCGGACGGCATGCCGCTCGGCATGGACGCGATCGACGTCTACGGGCTCGGCAAGCCGGCGAACGAGATCACGACCGAAGAGTTCCAGAACCCCGACCTGCCCTACGCGTCGCGCGTCCACCAGGGCCTGCCCCCGACCCCGATCGGGAGCCCCAGCCGCGAGAGCGTGGAGGCGGTCATGAACGCCCCCGCCGGCCCGTGGCTCTGGTACGTCACGGTCAACCTGGAGACCGGCGAGACGAAGTTCACGGACAAGTACGCGGAGTTCGAGCAGTTCAAGCAGGAGTACCGGCAGTGGATCGCGGAGAACGGCGGGTGAGCGCGAGGCGTGCGCCGCGACGGGCGGCCGTCCTCGGTCACCCCGTCGCCCACTCGCTGTCCCCGGTGCTCCACCGCGCCGCGTACGAGGCGCTCGGTCTCGACGGCTGGACGTACGAGGCGATCGACACGACCGAGGAGCAGCTCCCGGCGCTGGTCAACGGTCTCGACGCGTCGTGGGCGGGCCTCAGCCTGACCATGCCGCTCAAGCACGCGGTGATCCCGCTGCTCGACCACGTCGACCCGCTCGCGAACGTCGTCGGCGCCGTGAACACGCTCGTCGTGCAGCCCACGGGCGGCCGGCGGCCGACGTTCGTCGGGACGAACACCGACGTGCACGGGCTCGTCGCCGCGCTCCGGGAAGGCCTGGGGGAGCGGGACGCGCGGACGGCCGTCGTGCTCGGAGCGGGGGCGACCGCCGCGTCCACGCTGGCCGCCCTCGCCGAGCTCGGCTGCACCGCGCCGACGGTCCTGGTGCGCTCGCTCGGGCGCACCGGCACGCTCCAGCGTGCGGCGCACCGCATGGGCGTCGAGCCGCGTTTCGAGATCCTCGACCCGTCGACGCCCGCGCTCGTGGCCCGCCTCGGCCAGGCCGACGCGGTCGTCGCGACCCTTCCGTCGCGCGCGGCCGATCCGGTGGGCGACGCGCTGGCGCAGGCGGCCGCGCGCGCGACGGGCGTGCTGCTCGACGTCGTCTACGACCCCCGGCCCACGGCGCTCTCTGCGGCGTGGGCCACCGCGGGCGGCACCGTCGTGGGCGGCGAGCGCATGCTCCTGCACCAGGCGGCCGAGCAGGTGCGCCTCATGACGGGCAAGGTCGCCCCGCTCGCCGCGATGGACCAGGCGCTCGAGGCTGCCCTCGGCGTCGCGGCCTGACGGCCGGTCGGAGACCGTCGGTCAGGACCGCGGGCCGGACGCCGCTGTCAGGCGATCGCGTACGCCCGGAGCGCCGCGTCGCCGAGCACGGCGGCGATCCCCGCCGCGGCGACCATGAACGGGCCGAAGGGGACCGCGGTGTCACGGCGCGCGCGCCGCGTGACGACGAGCGCGAGCGCCCACACGCCGCCGAGCACGAACGGCAGGACGAGACCGGCGACGAGCTCGCCCCACCCGAGCCAGGCGAGCGGCGTGCCGAGCATCCCGGCGAGCTTCACGTCGCCGAAGCCGAGGCCTGGCGGGTACGCGATCCGCAGCGCGGCGTACGCACCGAAGCCCAGGAAGCCGCCGGCGAGGGCGCGGCCGAGGGCGGCGCCGTCACCGGTGCCGACCGCGGCGACGCCGAGCAGGAGCACGGCTCCAAACCACGTCGGCAGGACGATCACGTCGGGCAGCCGGTGCGTGCGCGAGTCGACCACGGCGACGAGCGCTCCCGCCGCGGCCACGAGCACGAGGGCCGGCGTGGCCCACGACGCACCCGACCACCAGGCCGTGCCGGCCGCGGCGACCACCGCGAGGGCGGCTCCGAGCGTCCCGGAGAGCCGGAGCTCGCGGACCAGGTCGTCGCCCCGGCGTCGCCCCCAGCGGCGCTCGTCGTCGGCTTCTCCCCGCTCGACCGCCACCGGTGTGGCGCCCCGAGCCGGCGTGCCTTTCGTCCTCGTCCCGTCCCCCTGCTGGACCATGTGCGGCACCGTAGCGCTCCCGCCCCGCGCGCGCCGCCGTCGTCCACAACCCGCCGGTCCGCACTGCGGGCGCCCGCCGGGACGTGTTCGCCGACATGGGAGGATGGCGATCATGCTGCGTTGGTTGACATCGGGTGAGTCGCACGGTGAGGCGCTGGTCGGGATCCTCGACGGGCTGCCCGCGGGCGTCGAGCTCACGACGGACGACGTGAAGGCCGCGCTCGCGCGCCGTCGCCTCGGGTACGGGCGCGGCTCGCGCCAGAAGTTCGAGCAGGACGTGCTGCGCGTCCTGGGCGGGCTACGCCACGGCGTGACCCAGGGCGGTCCGCTCGCGCTCGAGATCGCGAACTCCGAGTGGCCCAAGTGGGTCGACGTCATGTCCGCGGACCCGGTGCCGCCCGAGGCTCTCCAGGTCGACGCCGGCACGGGCGACGTGCGCGAGATCGCGCGCAACCGGCCCCTCACGCGCCCGCGCCCCGGCCACGCCGACCTCGTGGGCATGCGCAAGTACGGGTTCGACGACGCCCGGCCCGTGCTGGAGCGGGCGTCGGCGCGCGAGACGGCGACACGCGTCGCCCTCGGCGCCGCTGCGGCGAAGTTCCTCGAGCAGGCGCTCGGCGTCCGGCTCGTGTCGCACGTCGTGGGCATCGGCCCCGTCGAGGTGCCCGAGGACGCCGCGGTGCCCGGGCCCGACGACGTCGCCGCGCTCGACGCCGACCCGGTGCGCTGCTTCGACGCCGCGACGTCCGCGGCGATGGTCGCCGAGATCGACGAGTGCCAGAAGGCGGGCGACACGCTCGGCGGCGTGGTCGAGGTGCTCGCCTACGGCGTCCCCTCGGGCCTCGGCACCTACGCGCAGAGCGACCGGCGCCTGGACGCGCGGCTCGCCGCCGTGCTCATGGGCATCCAGGCCATCAAGGGTGTCGAGGTCGGCGATGGCTTCCGTACCGCGCGCCGCCGCGGGTCCGCCGCGCACGACGAGATCGAGCGCGGGACCGACGGGCGCATCCACCGCCTGAGCAACCGGGCCGGCGGCGTCGAGGGCGGGATGTCGAACGGCGAGGTCGTGCGTGTGCGCGCCGCGATGAAGCCGATCTCGACGGTGCCGCGCGCGCTCGCGACGGTCGACGTCGTGACGGGCGAGGTCGCCAAGGCCCAGCACCAGCGCTCCGACGTGTGCGCCGTCCCGCCGGCGGCGGTCGTCGCCGAGGCGATGGTCGCGCTCGTGCTCGCGGAGCAGGCACTCGAGAAGTTCGGCGGCGACTCCGTCGCGGAGGTCCGCCGCAACGCCGAGGCCTACCTCGCCGCGATCCCGGAGCTCCAGCGCTGATGACGCCCGTCCCCCCGGGCACGCGCCCGGTCGTCGTCCTCGTCGGCCCGCCCGGCAGCGGCAAGTCGACGGTCTCGCGGCACCTCGCCGACCTGCTGGGTCTCGCGCAGCGCGACACCGACTCCGACGTCGAGACCGCGGCGGGCAAGCCGGTCGCCGACATCTTCGTCGACCACGGCGAGCCGCACTTCCGCGAGCTCGAGCGCGAGGCCGTGACGACGGCGCTCGCCACCCACGACGGCGTGCTCGCCCTAGGCGGCGGCGCCGTCCTCGACGAGCACACCCAGACCGCCCTCGCGGCCTACGTCGCGGCGGGCGGCGCCGTCGTGTTCCTCGACGTGAGCCTCGCGCACGCGGCGCCGCGGGTCGGGCTCAACCAGTCGCGCCCGCTCCTGCTGGGCAACCCGCGGGCACGGTGGGCCGCGCTCATGGAGGCGCGGCGTCCCGTCTACGAGCGGGTCGCGACGCTGCACGTCGTCACCGACGCGCGCACGCCCGCACAGGTCGCCCAGGAGATCCGGGCACACCTCGCGGACAGCGCGGCGGACCGTGCCGCGGCGCCCGCCCCCGCCGACACCCCGGCCGAACAGGAGAACGCGTGAGCGACACGACCCCCGCCCCGGACACCGAGCCCGTCGCCGGGCCGACCGACGAGCGCCCCGCGCCGACGCGCGTGCGGGTCGCCGGGGACCAGCCCTACGACGTCGTCGTGGGCCGGCACCTGCTCGGCGAGCTCCCCACCATGCTCGGCGACCGGGTGCGCCGCGTGCTCGTGGTCCACCCCGCGGCCCTCGCCGCGACGGCCGAGGTCGTCCACGAGGACCTCAAGGCGTCGGGCTACGAGGCGTACGTCGCGGAGGTCCCCGACGCCGAGGAGGCCAAGACCGCGCAGGTCGCGGCGTTCCTGTGGGGCGTGCTCGGCCAGCTGGACTTCACGCGCACGGACGCGGTCGTCACGGTCGGCGGCGGCGCGACGACCGACCTGGGCGGGTTCGTCGCGGCCACCTGGCTGCGCGGCATCCGCGTGGTTCACGTGCCGACGACGCTGCTCGCGATGGTCGACGCGGCTGTCGGCGGCAAGACGGGCATCAACACCGCCGAGGGCAAGAACCTCGTCGGGTCCTTCCACCCGCCCGCGGGCGTGCTGTGCGACCTCGCAGCGCTCGAGTCTCTCGGGCGCTGGGACTTCGTCGCCGGCATGGCGGAGGTCGTGAAGACGGGCTTCATCGCCGACGAGCGCATCCTCGAGCTCGTCGAGGAGCACGCGGACGCGCTCGCCGCGTGGGGCACCCGCCCGACGACGGACGAGACCTGGGCCGTCGTCGCCGAGCTCGTGGAGCGCTCGATCGCGGTCAAGGCACGCGTCGTGGGGGAGGACCTCAAAGAGGCGGGCCTGCGCGAGATCCTCAACTACGGGCACACGCTGGGCCACGCGGTCGAGCTCACGGAGCGCTACCAGTGGCGCCACGGCGCGGCCGTGTCCGTCGGCATGGTGTTCGCGGCCGAGCTGTCGCGCCTCGCCGGGAAGCTCGACGACGCCGTCGTCGAGCGGCACCGCGCGATCCTCGGCTCGCTCGGCCTGCCGCTCACGTACCGCGGCGACCGCTGGGAGCAGCTCCTGTCCGCCATGCGGCGCGACAAGAAGTCGCGCGGCGACCTCCTGCGGTTCGTCGTGCTCGACGACGTCGCGCGGCCCACCCGCCTCGAGGGCCCGGACCCGACGCTCCTCGCGGCGGCCTACGCCGAGATCGCGGCCGACGCCCCGGTGGGACGCGGCCCCGTCGCGCTCTGACGCGCTGCGTCCGCGCCCCGGTCGGCGCGGGCCGGTCCGGTCACGTCCACAGCCCCCGCGCGCGGAGCACGTCGCGCAGCAGGTCGGCGCGGTCGGTGACGATCCCGTCGACCCCGAGGTCGAGCAGCCCGTGCATCGTCGCGCGGTCGTTCACCGTCCACGCGTGCACCGCGACACCCGCCCGGTGCGCGGCCCGGACGAACCCCGAGTCGACGACGCGCACCCAGCCCCCGCGCACGGGGACCTGCAGGCAGTCCACCGACCGGGCCGCGCGGCGGGCCAGCGCGTCGGCCCGCGCACGGCCGGCGAGGAGCATGCCGACCACCGCCCCGCGCGCGCCCGAGACCGTCACAGGGCGCGACAGCCGTGCCACCGTCGCCTCCCGGCGCGACGCCGCGAACGACGCGACGCACACGCGGTCGTGCGCGCGCGTGCGCTCGATCGCCCGCGCGACCGGTTCGGCGGCCGCCGCCGACTTCACGTCGACGTTCACCCGCAGGTCCGGCCACGTGCCCAGCACGTCCTCGAGCGACGGCACCCGCTCCGTCCCGCCGATCCGCGCCGCGCGCACGGTGCGCCACGGGAGGTCGGCCACGAGCCCGTGCGCGTCCGTCGTGCGGTCCAGCGACGCGTCGTGGAGCGCGACGGCCACGCCGTCCGACGTCGCGTGGGCGTCCGTCTCGACGTACCGCAGCCCGAGGTCGCGAGCGGCGGCGAACGCCGCCATCGAGTTCTCCAGGCCCTCGCGCGAGAACCCGCGGTGCGCGAGCGCGACGAACGGCGCCTCCAGGTAGCCGCTGCCGGCGTGGCTCGTCGGGGCGCTCACGCCGGCCCCCGGGCGGCGCGGTCGACGAGCCCGCTGACGCCGGCGATGCCGCCCGGGCGCCGCACCGGGAGCCCGAGCGGCTGCCGCCCCTCGGTGGGCACATGCCAGACCCGGCGGGCGCGGAGGACGGCGGAGAGGCTCACCCGGCCAGCGTGCACGACGGCGACGCCCGACGCGCGTCGAGCCGTACCCACCCCGTGGTTCCGGTCACGGGGAGAGCCCGCGCGGCACGGACGGAGGCGGCGCCGCTAGGCTCGGGCGCCATGGAACGCGTGCTGGTCCTCAACGGACCCAACCTCGGCCGGCTCGGTGTGCGCGAGCCGGAGATCTACGGCTCCGCCTCGATGGCCGACCTCCAGGAGTCCGCCCTCGCGTGGGGCGGCGCGCTCGACCTCACGGTCGACGTGCGGCAGACCGACGACGAGTCCGAGCTCGTGGGCTGGCTCCACGAGGCCGTCGACGCCCGCGCCCACGTGGTGCTCAACCCGGCCGCGTTCACCCACTACTCCTACGCGGTGCGCGACGCCGCGGCGCAGGTCACGACCTCCGGCCTCCTCCTCGTCGAGGTGCACCTGAGCAACCCCGCGGCGCGCGAGGCGTTCCGCAGCCACTCCGTGGTCGGGGCGGTCGCGACCGGCACGATCGCGGGGTTCGGGTTCGACTCGTACCGGCTCGCGCTCGAGGCGCTCGCGGCTCGACTGCGCGGCTGACCGGTCGTCTGCGCACGCCGCCGCCGCACCCTTGATCGCCTTTCATCAAGTCCTCATGCTTGATATGCCCCTCTCAAGGGATTAGCCTGGATCGCATGTTCGTCCTCACCGTCGACCAGCGGGGGAGCACCGGTCACCGCGACCGCGTGCCCGAGGTGCTCGCGCGCCTCGAGGTGCTCCTGGCCGACCGGCCCGGGCTCGTGGTCCCGTTCGACCGGACGGTGGGCGACGAGGTGCAGGGCGTGCTCGACGACGCCGGCACCGTGGTCGAGGTCGTGCTGGACCTGCTGCGCGACGGCGGCTGGAGCGTCGGGGTCGGCGCGGGAGCCGTCGACGAGCCGCTGCCCGCGGTCTCGCGCGAGGCGTCGGGGGAGGCGTTCGTGCGGGCGCGCGAGGCGGTCGAGCAGGCCAAGTCGCGCGCGGCCACGGCGCCCGTCGCCGTCCGCGGCGAGCCGCCGTCGCGCGCCGCCGAGGTCGAGGCGCTCCTGCGCCTGCTCGCCGCGGTCGTGGACCGGCGGACCGCGCCGGGGTGGGAGGCGGTCGACACGCTCGCGCGTGTGGGCGGTACCCAGAAGGATGTGGCCCGAGCGCTCGGGGTGTCCGAGCAGGCGGTCAGCCAGCGGCTGCGCGTCGCGCTGTGGCCCGAGGAGGCGGCGGTGCGGCCCGTGGTGGCGAGGCTGCTGGACGAGCTCGGGGCGAGCCGTCGGCGTGAGCCGGCGGAGGATCTGCGGGAGGGCGGAAGATGACGGACCCGGTGTCGGTCGTGCTGGTCGTGCTGGTGTGGGTCGTCGCGCTCGCCGCGAGCGTGCTCGGCGGAGGGCCCGTGACGCAGTGGGTGCTGCGTGCCGCGGCTCGTTCTGGCGACCCGGCCCGTGCGGGCTCCGGTCGTGCGGGGCGCACGAGGGCTCGGGCTGCTGCGACGGACCCGGCCGCGGTCCCCGTCCCCCCGCCACCGCCCCCCGCGACCGGGCCCATCGGCACCGAGGCCGTGAAGGCGCTGCGCGGCGGCACGTGGATCGGGATCCTCGAGCGGTTCGCGATCACCGGCTGCCTGCTCGCCGGCGAGCCCGGCGGGATCGCCTTCGTCGTCGCGATCAAGGGCCTGGGACGCTACCCGGAGCTGCGCGAGCACCCCGTCGCGTCCGAGCGCTTCGTCATCGGGACCCTCGCCTCGATGTGCTGGGCGGCTACGGTCGGCGTCGCGGCGAACGCCGTCCTCGTCGCGCTGGGGTAGGACGCTCCGGTAAGATCGTCAAGGCCCATTTCCCGCTCCGCCCTCGTGCGCCCGGTCGACTCGCGTCGCCCGGTGCCGCGGAGCCCGTAGACCCTCCGACAGGAAGACGAACGTGGCGACCACCAACGACATCAAGAACGGCACCGTGCTGCGACTCGACGGCCAGCTGTGGACCGTGATCGAGTTCCAGCACGTCAAGCCCGGCAAGGGTGGCGCGTTCGTCCGCACCAAGATCAAGAACGTCATGACGGGCAAGACGATCGACAAGACGTTCAACGCCGGCCTCAAGATCGAGACGGCCAACGTCGACCGCCGCGACTTCCAGTACCTGTACCAGGACGGCGCGGACTACGTGTTCATGGACACCTCGACGTACGACCAGATCACGGTCTCGCCCGAGATCGTGGGCGACGCCAAGGACTACATGCTCGAGAACCAGAACGTGCTCATCGCGTCCAACGACGGTCAGCCGCTCTACATCGAGCTCCCGGCCTCGGTCGTCCTCGAGATCACGTACACCGAGCCGGGCCTCCAGGGTGACCGCTCCACGGGCGGCACCAAGCCGGCGACGCTCGAGACGGGCGCGCAGATCCAGGTCCCGCTCTTCCTCGAGCAGGGCACCAAGGTCAAGGTCGACACGCGCGACGGCTCGTACCTCGGCCGCGTGAACGACTGACCAGGTACCCGCAGAGCCGCCGAGAGCAACGAGAGACAGCCGATCACCATGGCCGCACGCACCAAGGCGCGCAAGCGCGCGCTCGACGTCCTCTTCGAGGCGGAGCAGCGTCAGGTGGACCCGACGACCCTCCTCGCGGAGCGCGTCGCCGACCCCGGCACCGCGCAGACCGCCCTGCCGCAGTACGCGGTCGACATCGTCGAGGGCGTGCTCGCGCACCGCGACCGCATCGACGAGCTGATCGAGACGTACTCCCACGGGTGGACGCTCGAGCGGATGCCGGCGGTCGACCGGGCCCTGCTGCGCATCGGCGGGTGGGAGATCCTCTTCAACGACGACGTCCCGGACGTCGTCGCGATCGACGAGGCCGTCGACCTCGCGCGCTCCCTGTCGACCGACGACTCGCCGTCGTTCGTCAACGGGCTGCTCGCACGCATCGTCGAGATGAAGCCGACGATCACGGCCTGAGCGCTCCACGGCCCCGCAGCGGGCCGGCACGACCCCTCGACGCGGCGTCGGTCACGGGTGTGACCGACGCCGCGTCTTATCCGGCGGGACGCGTACCCGCCGCCGTGATGCGCGGCGGTAGGGTGGGTGACCGTCAGACATCCTTTAAGGCCCGTCCCGTGAGGCGGGGAAGGAGGTCGCCGGACATGAGCTCTGGCGCTGCTGTGCCCACACCATCCCCATCGACCCCTGAGACGACGCCCGAGGCCGGGACCGTCGTCCTGACGGCCGCCGACATCTCCCGCGCGCTGACGCGCATCGCCCACGAGATCGTGGAGCGCAACAAGGGGGCCCACGACCTCGTCCTCCTCGGGATCCCGACGCGCGGCGTCCCGCTCGCGACGCGGCTCGCCGAGCGCCTCGCTGCGATCGAGGGGTCGCCCGCCGACGGCGCACCTGACCCCCACGCGATCGTCGGCGAGCTCGACGTGACGATGTACCGCGACGACCTCCACCGGCACCCGACGCGCACCATCGGTGCGACGCGCCTGCCCGCGTCGGGCATCGACGGCAAGGTCGTAGTCCTCGTCGACGACGTCCTGTACTCCGGGCGCACCATCCGCGCCGCGCTCGACGCGATCAGCGACCTCGGCCGCCCGCGCGCCGTGCAGCTCGCCGCGCTCGTCGACCGCGGCCACCGCGAGCTGCCGATCCGCCCCGACTTCGTGGGCAAGAACCTGCCGACCTCGACGTCCGAGCGCGTCAGCGTGCGCCTCGCCGAGGTCGACGGCGTGCCCGCGGACGCGGACGCCCCGGCGGACGCGGTCGTCATCCGCTCCGCCGCCGGCGGGACGGAGGCCCGCGCATGAGGCACCTGCTGTCCACCCAGGATCTTGCGCGCACCGACGCCGTGCGCATCCTCGACACGGCCGCGCAGATGGCCGCGACGCAGGCACGCGAGATCAAGAAGCTCCCCACGCTGCGCGGCCGCACGGTCGTCAACCTCTTCTACGAGGACTCGACGCGTACCCGCATCTCCTTCGAGACGGCCGCCAAGCGCTTGTCGGCGGACGTCATCAACTTCTCCGCCAAGGGCTCGAGCGTGTCCAAGGGCGAGTCGCTCAAGGACACCGCCCTCACGCTCCAGGCCATGGGCGCGGACGCGGTCGTCGTGCGGCACCAGGCGTCCGGGGCCCCGCACCTGCTCGCCCACGCGGGCTGGCTCGACGCCGCGGTCCTCAACGCCGGCGACGGCACCCACCAGCACCCCACCCAGGCGCTGCTCGACGCGTACACGCTGCGCCGCCACCTCTCCGGGACGGGGCTCACCGCCCCCGGCGCGAGCGGGCCGGACGACGCGGCCGCGCGCGGCGCAGGCCTCGACGGGCGGCACGTGGCGATCGTCGGCGACGTGCTGCACTCGCGCGTCGCGCGCTCGAACGTGCACCTGCTGCACACGCTCGGCGCGCGCGTGACGCTCGTCGCGCCGCCCACGCTCCTGCCGGTCGGCGTCCAGACGTGGCCGTGCGAGGTCTCCTACGACCTCGACGCGGCCCTCGCGGGCGACACCGCGCACGGCGGCCCCGACGCCGTGATGATGCTGCGCGTGCAGCGCGAGCGCATGAGCGGCTCGGGTGCGGGCGGGGGAGCGTTCTTCCCCAACCCGCTCGAGTACAGCCGCAAGTACGGGCTCGACGCGCGGCGGCTCGGCCTCCTCGCCGAGCACGCGATCGTCATGCACCCCGGCCCGATGAACCGCGGGCTCGAGATCTCCGCGCAGGCGGCGGACTCGCCGCGCGCCGTCATCGTCGAGCAGGTCGCGAACGGCGTCGCCGTGCGCATGGCCGTGCTCTACCTCCTCCTCGCGGGCAGCGACGAGACCGACGCCGCCCCGGCGGCTGCCGCGCCGCTGTCGCCCGCCCAGCCCGTCCCCGCCGTCGAAAGGGTCCCCGCCTCGTGAGCAGCGCCGCAACCACCACGTACGTCCTGCGCGGCGCGCGCCCGCTGGGCGGCGAACCCGTCGACCTCGTCCTCTCCGGCGGCGTCATCGCCGAGATCGCGCCGGTCGGCGCCGCGCGTACCGGGTCCGGGGACGGCGAGACCGTCGTCGTCGACGCGACCGGCCTCGTGGCGCTCCCCGGCCTGGTCGACCTGCACACCCACCTGCGCGAGCCCGGCCGCGAGGACGCCGAGACGATCGAGTCCGGCACGCGCGCCGCCGCGGCGGGCGGTTTCACGGCCGTCCACGCCATGGCCAACACGACGCCCGTCGCGGACACGGCCGGTGTCGTCGAGCAGGTGTGGCGCCTCGGGCGCGACGCCGGCTGGGTCGACGTGCACCCGGTCGGGGCGGTCTCCGTCGGTCTCGCGGGCCAGCAGCTCGCCGAGCTCGGGGCCATGGCCGACTCGGCGGCGCGCGTGCGCGTGTTCTCCGACGACGGCAAGTGCGTCGACGACCCGATCCTCATGCGCCGGGCCCTCGAGTACGTCAAGGCGTTCGACGGCGTCGTCGCCCAGCACGCGCAGGAGCCGCGCCTCACCGAGGGCGCCCAGATGAACGAGGGCGTCGTCTCGGCCGAGCTCGGCCTCGCGGGCTGGCCCGCGGTCGCCGAGGAGGCGATCATCGCGCGCGACGTGCTCCTGGCCGAGCACGTCGGGTCGCGCCTGCACGTGTGCCACCTCTCGACCGCGGGCTCGGTCGAGATCGTGCGCTGGGCCAAGGGCCGCGGCATCGACGTGACCGCCGAGGTCACGCCCCACCACCTCGTCCTCACCGACGACCTCGCGCGCGGCTACGACCCGACCTTCAAGGTCAACCCGCCGCTGCGCACCGCCGCGGACGTCGAGGCGGTGCGCGAGGGCCTCGCGGACGGCACGATCGACATCGTCGCGACCGACCACGCGCCCCATGCCCGCGAGGACAAGGACTGCGAGTGGGCCGCGGCCGCGTTCGGCATGACCGGCCTGGAGACGGCGCTGAGCGTCGTGCAGCAGACCATGGTCGACACGGGTCGCCTGACGTGGGTCGACGTCGCGCGCGTGCTGTCGAGCGCGCCCGCGCGCATCGGCCGCATCAACACCGGCGAGCGCGCCCAGGGGCGCCCGCTCGAGGTCGGCGAGCCCGCGAACGTCACGCTCGTCGACCCGGCCGCGCGGCGCGTCGTCGACGGCGCGGGCCAGTTCACGGCGAGCACCAACACGCCGTTCCAGGGCCGCGAGCTGCCCGGCGCGGTCGTCGCGACGTTCCTGCGCGGGCGCGCCACGGTGCTCGACGGCACGCCCGTCCCGGTGGGCGCCGGCACGCAGGGGGTGCGGGCGTGAACCTGCCCCAGCCCGTCGCGGTCGGCATCTGGGTCGTCCTCGGCGTCGTCCTCCTGACGCTCGTCCTCGTCGGCCGCCGCCGCCTCGTGCGGCGTTCGGCCGGCGTCGTCCCGACGCCGCCGGCGCCGCCCGCCGAGGCAGCGCGGGGAGCCGTGGTGCTCGGGCCGCTCGACGCGCTCTACGTGTCCAGCACGCTCGCGGGCGACTGGCTCGCCCGCGTCGGTGCCCACGGGCTCGGCGACCGGTCCCAGGCCCAGGTCACCGTGCACGACGGCGGCCTGCACGTCGCGCGCAACGGCGCCCCGGACGTCTGGGTGCCCGCCGCGGCGGTCGGGGGCGCCGCCCTCACGCCCGGCATGGCCGGCAAGTTCGTCGGCAAGGAGGCCATCGTCGTCGTGACGTGGACCGTGCCTGCGGAGCCCGTCCCTGCCGACGCGCCCGAGGCTCCGACGAACCCTGAGGTCCGGCTCGACACCGGCCTCCTGCCCCGTCACGACCACGACGTCGCACGGCTCCTGGAGGCCGTCCAGGGTCTCGCGGGTCGAGCCGACGACGACCGCGACCGAGACGCCGCCGACGACATGCACGAGCGACGACCCGGGGCGCCGAGCGCCGCCCCCGCAGACCCCGCAGACCCGGCGCCGACGCGCGAGAGCGCGACACCCGGCACCGACGAGAACGACGAGGAAGCACCGTGACCGCCTCAGTGAACACAGCGACCACCCAGGTCTCCGCCACCGCACCGCCCGCCGACCGGGCCCTGATCGTCCTCGAGGACGGCACCGTGCAGACCGGGCGTGCCTACGGCGCGCGTGGCACGACGGTCGGCGAGATCGTCTTCAACACCGGCATGACCGGCTACCAGGAGACGCTCACCGACCCCTCCTACCACCGCCAGATCGTCGTCATGACGGCCCCCCACATCGGGAACACGGGCGTCAACGACGAGGACCCGGAGTCCGGCAAGATCTGGGTCGCCGGGTACGTCGTGCGCGACGCCGCTCGCCGGGCCTCGAGCTGGCGCGCGCAGCGCACCCTGGACGAGGAGCTCGCCGCGCAGGGGATCGTCGGCATCAGCGACGTCGACACGCGCGCCCTGACGCGCCACCTGCGCGAGCTCGGCGTGATGCGCGCCGGCATCTTCTCGGGCGACGCGCTCGTGCGCGACGGCTACCCGCGCACCGTCGAGGACCTCGTCGCCGAGGTGCAGGCCGCGCCCGCGATGGCCGGCGCCGACCTCGCGCGCGAGGTGAGCACCGACGAGGCGTACGTCGTCGAGCCCTTCGAGGGCACGACGCCGGACGGCGCGCCCGTCGCGACGGTCGTCGCCGTCGACCTCGGCATCAAGTCCATGACGCCGCAGCGCCTCGCCCAGCGCGGCGTGCGCGTGCACGTGGTTCCCGCCGCCTCGACAATCGAGGACCTCGAGGCGTACGCGCCCGACGGCGTGTTCTTCTCCAACGGCCCCGGCGACCCGGGCGCCGCGACGCACGAGGTCGAGCTGCTGCGCGCCGTCCTGGACCGCGGCACCCCGTTCTTCGGGATCTGCTTCGGCAACCAGATCCTCGGGCGCGCCCTCGGGTACGGCACGTACAAGCTCGCGTACGGCCACCGCGGCATCAACCAGCCCGTCATGGACCGCCGCACCGGCAAGGTCGAGGTCACCGCGCACAACCACGGGTTCGCCGTGGACGCGCCGCTCGACGGCGAGTCCGTCGCCCCGCACGACGGCGGCCGCTACGGGCGCGTCGTCGTGTCCCACGTCGGGCTCAACGACCAGGTGGTCGAGGGGCTCGAGTGCCTCGACCTGCCCGCCTTCTCCGTCCAGTACCACCCCGAGGCCGCGGCCGGCCCCCACGACGCCGCGTACCTCTTCGACCGCTTCGTCGAGCTCATGGCGTCCCGTCGCGCCGCCCAGGGCTCCGAGGCCGCCGACCAGAACACCAAGGAGAGCTGACCGTGCCTCGCAGAACCGACATCTCCAGCGTCCTGGTCATCGGGTCCGGCCCGATCGTCATCGGCCAGGCGTGCGAGTTCGACTACTCCGGCACCCAGGCGTGCCGCGTGCTCAAGGAGGAGGGCCTGCGGGTCGTCCTCGTGAACTCGAACCCGGCCACGATCATGACCGACCCCGAGTTCGCCGACGCGACCTACGTCGAGCCCATCACGACCGAGGTGCTCACCTCGATCATCGCCAAGGAGCGCCCCGACGCGCTCCTGCCCACCCTGGGCGGGCAGACCGCGCTCAACGCGGCGATCGCGCTCGACGAGGCGGGCGTCCTCGCCGAGTACGGGGTCGAGCTCATCGGCGCGAACATCGAGGCGATCCAGAAGGGCGAGGACCGCCAGCAGTTCAAGGACGTCGTCGAGAAGTGCGGCGGCGAGTCGGCGCGCTCGGTCATCGTGCACACGGTCGACGAGGCGATCGCGGCCGCGGGCGACCTCGGCTACCCGATGGTCGTGCGCCCGTCGTTCACGATGGGCGGCCTCGGCTCGGGCTTCGCGTACGACGAGGAGGAGCTGCGCCGCATCGTCGGGCAGGGCCTGCACTATTCCCCGGTGACGGAGGTGCTCCTCGAGGAGTCGATCCTCGGCTGGAAGGAGTACGAGCTCGAGCTCATGCGCGACAAGCACGACAACGTCGTGGTCGTGTGCTCGATCGAGAACGTCGACCCCGTCGGCGTGCACACGGGCGACTCGATCACGGTCGCGCCGTCGCTGACGCTCACGGACCGCGAGTACCAGAAGCTGCGCGACATCGGCATCGCCGTGATCCGCGAGGTCGGCGTCGACACGGGCGGCTGCAACATCCAGTTCGCCGTCGACCCGGACACGGGCCGCGTCATCGTCATCGAGATGAACCCCCGCGTCTCGCGCTCGTCCGCGCTCGCGTCCAAGGCGACCGGGTTCCCCATCGCCAAGATCGCCGCGAAGCTCGCCGTCGGCTACACGCTCGACGAGATCCCCAACGACATCACGCAGGTCACCCCGGCCTCGTTCGAGCCCACGCTCGACTACGTCGTCGTCAAGGTGCCGCGCTTCGCGTTCGAGAAGTTCCCGGCCGCGGACCCGACGCTCACGACGACCATGAAGTCGGTCGGCGAGGCGATGGCGCTCGGGCGCAACTTCACCGAGGCGCTCGGCAAGGCGCTGCGCTCGATCGACAAGGGCGGCTCGGTGTTCCACTGGGACGGCGAGCCGGTCTCCGGCGCGGACCTCGACGAGCTGCTCGTGCGCATCGCGCGCCCCACGGAGAACCGCATCATCGGCGTCCAGCAGGCGCTGCGCGCCGGCGCGAGCGTCGAGCAGGTCTTCGAGGCCACGAAGATCGACCCGTGGTACCTCGACCAGATCCAGCTGGTCAACGAGGTCGCGGCGGCCGTCGCCGACGCGCCCGCGCTCACCGAGGACGTGCTGCGCGAGGCGAAGAAGCACGGCCTGTCCGACGCGCAGGTCGCACGCCTGCGCGGCATGGGCCCGGCGGGCGAGGCGACCGTGCGCGAGGTCCGCTACGCGCTCGGCGTGCGCCCCGTCTACAAGACGGTCGACACGTGCGCGGCCGAGTTCGCGGCCCGCACGCCGTACCACTACTCGTCCTACGACCTCGAGACCGAGGTCGCCCCGCGCGAGCGCGAGGCCGTGATCATCCTCGGCTCGGGCCCCAACCGCATCGGCCAGGGCATCGAGTTCGACTACTCGTGCGTGCACGCGGCGCTCACGCTGCGCGAGCGCTACGAGACGATCATGGTCAACTGCAACCCGGAGACGGTCTCGACCGACTACGACACGTCCGACCGGCTGTACTTCGAGCCGCTGACGTTCGAGGACGTGCTCGAGGTCTACCAGGCCGAGCTCGCCGCGGGACCGGTGAAGGGCATCATCGTCCAGCTCGGCGGCCAGACGCCGCTCGCGCTCGCGCAGCGCCTCGCGGACGCGGGCCTGCCGATCCTCGGCACGAGCCCCGAGGCCATCGACGCCGCGGAGGACCGCGGCGAGTTCGGCCGCGTGCTCGTCGAGGCGGGCCTGCCCGCCCCGGCGTTCGGCACCGCGCGCTCGCTCGAGGAGGCCACGGACGTCGCGGCCGGCATCGGCTACCCGGTGCTCGTCCGCCCGTCCTACGTGCTCGGTGGTCGCGGGATGGAGATCGTGTACTCGGCCGAGCAGCTCACGGGCTACGTCGAGCGCGCGCTCGCGGCGGCCGCCGCCGAGGACCGCACGGTCGGCACGCTGCCCGCGCCGCTGCTCATCGACCGGTTCCTCGACGACGCGATGGAGATCGACGTCGACGCGCTCTACGACGGCACCGAGCTGTTCCTCGGCGGCGTGATGGAGCACATCGAGGAGGCCGGCATCCACTCCGGCGACTCGGCGTGCGTCCTGCCGCCCGTGTCGCTCTCGGAGCAGGAGATCGAGCGCATCCGCCGCTCGACCGAGGCCATCGCGAAGGGCGTCGGGGTGCGCGGCCTGCTCAACGTGCAGTACGCGCTCGTCTCCGACGTGCTCTACGTCCTGGAGGCCAACCCGCGCGCGTCGCGCACGGTGCCGTTCGTCTCCAAGGCGACGGGAACGTCGCTCGCGAAGGCGGCGGCGCGCGTCATGGCGGGCGAGTCGATCGCCGAGCTGCGTGCGGCGGGCGTCCTGCCCGCCGAGGGCGACGGCGGGACCCTCCCGCTCGACGCGCCGATCGCGGTCAAGGAGGCGGTCCTGCCGTTCAAGCGCTTCCGCACCGCGGACGGGGTGGTCGTGGACACGGTGCTCGGCCCGGAGATGCGCTCCACGGGCGAGGTCATGGGCTTCGACCGCGACTTCCCGCACGCGTTCGCCAAGTCGCAGGCCGCCGCGTTCGGCGGGCTGCCGACGTCGGGCCGCGTGTTCGTCTCCGTCGCGGACCGTGACAAGCGCTCGATCGTCTTCCCGGTCAAGCGCCTCGCGGAGCTCGGGTTCGAGATCCTCGCGACGGACGGCACGTCGAGCGTGCTGCGCCGCAACGGCATCGCGTCGCGGGTCGTGCGCAAGTTCTCCGCGGGCCGCGGCGCCGACGGCGAGCCCACGATCGTCGACCTCATCACCGCCGGCGAGGTGGACATGGTCATCAACACCCCGTCCGGGCAGGGCGCGCGGGCTGACGGCTACGAGATCCGCGCGGCGACGACGGCGGCCGACAAGCCGATCGCGACGACGGTCGACCAGCTCGCCGCGGCGGTGCAGGGCATCGAGGCGGTCCTGGCGGGACCGTTCGCGGTCGCGAGCCTCCAGGAGCACATGGCGGGCGAGGGCCTGACGGCGGGGGTCGTCCTCCCGGCCGAGCGGGTCGGCGCGTGAGCGCGGGATTCGGCGCGCGTCTCGCGGCCGCCCTGGACGACCACGGTCCCCTGTGCGTGGGCATCGACCCGCACCCCGGACTGCTCGCGGACTGGGGCCTGGCCGACGACGCCTCCGGGCTGCGCGAGTTCGGGCTGCGGGTCGTCGAGGCGGTCGGGGGGCGCGTGGCGGCGGTGAAGCCGCAGTCGGCGTTCTTCGAGCGGCACGGGTCGCGCGGCGTCGCGGCCCTCGAGGAGGTCCTCGCGGCGGCCCGCGCGGCGGGCACGCTCGCGGTCATGGACGCGAAGCGCGGCGACATCGGCTCGACGATGGCGGCGTACGCCGACGCGTACCTGCGCGACGGCTCCCCGCTCGCCGCGGATGCTCTGACCGTCTCGCCGTACCTCGGCTTCGGCTCGCTCCAGCCCGCGGTGGACGCCGCGCTGGAGACCGGGCGCGGGCTGTTCGTGCTCTGCCTCACCTCGAACCCCGAGGGGGCCGAGGTGCAGCACGCGCGCCGCGGCGCCGGGGCCGACGTGGAGTCGGTGGCGGCGCACGTGGCGCGCGAGGCCGCGCGCGTCAACGCGCCCGTCGTGGAGTCGGGCGACGCGCTGGGCCCGGTCGGCCTCGTCGTCGGCGCGACCATCGCCGATGCCGCGGCCCGCACCGGCACGGACCTCGCGGCGGTGCAGGGCCCGCTCCTGGCCCCCGGCGTGGGGGCGCAGGGCGCGGGAGCGGCCGAGCTCGCCGCCGTGTTCGGGGACGCGCGCCGCCAGGTGCTCGCGTCCTCCTCGCGCGGCGTCCTGCGCACGGGGCCGGACGTCGACGCCCTGCGCGCCGCGGCGCGCGCGGCCACGGACGAGGCCGCGCAGGCCCTGCGCGGCTGAGGCACCCGCCCGGGCGACGGGGCCGGCACCTGCGGGTGCCGGCCCCGTCGTCGTTCGGGGTGCGTGATCGGCCAGGGTCCGGGCGCGCTGGGCGCCGTCGTGCCGTGCGAGACTGCGCCCATGACCTCCCACGACACCTCCCGCGACGCGGACCCGAACGCCTCCGGCACGCCCACGGAGGCGGCGGCCGCCGCCCCCGCACTTGACGGCGGTGCGGTGCCGGGCGGGCTGGACGTCCCGGGCACGTGGAACGCGCGCGACGTCGGAGGCCGGGCGGTCCCGGCCGGTCACGACGAGCCCCTGCGCACCGGCGTGCTGCTGCGGACGGCGAGCCTGTCGCGCCTGACCCCGGCGGGCCAGGCGGCGCTCTCCGAGCTGGGGGTGACGACCGTGCTGGACCTGCGCGGTGACGACGAGCTCGAGCGCGACGGCGCGGACGCGGTGCCGGGCGGCGTCCGGGTGCTGCGCCGCGGCATGGATCCCGCGCGGGGCCTGCAGGCCGGGGGCGGCGACGGCGGGGGAGCGTCGGCCGACCCCGCGGCGCTGATCGCGGGCCTGCTGGCGGCGGACGACCCGACGGCGGTCGCGCGCCGGATGATGCACGGCGTGTACGCGACGTTCGTCCAGGACCCGGGCATCCGCGCGACGGTCGGGCGCGTGCTCGGCGAGGTCGCGTCGTCGGAGGGCGCCGCGGTCGTGCACTGCTCGGCGGGCAAGGACCGCACGGGATGGGTGGTCGCCCTGGCCCAGTACGTCGCGGGCGTCGGGGAGGAGGACCGCCTGGCGGAGTACCTCGCGAGCCGCTCGGCCGTGGGGGGCCTCGCCGCGCTCGTGCCGCCCATCCCGGGTCTGTCCCCGGACGCCCTGGCACCGGTCCTCACGGTGGAGCCGGAGTACCTCGAGGGCGCGTGGGAGCTCGCCGCCCGCGAGCACGGGAGCGTGGACGGCTACCTCGTCGCGTGCGGGGTGACGACGGCCGTGCGCGACGGGCTCGTCGCGCGCCTCGTGGCGTCCTGAGGGTCCACTTCGGTCACCTCAGGGCGCCCCTCGCCGCGCCGACGGCGCGCGACGCGCCCTGCCCAGTCGTTGCCCGATCGGTCGAGGCTCGCTACTTTCGAGGGGTCGGCTCCGTGCGTCGGCGCAGGTCGCCCGGGTGATTCACCCGATTAGGGCTCCTCGTCGGGGCACGCCGGGACGACTGTGTGGGCCCATCCGCCTGACGACGAGTAGGTGACTTGCGTGGCACTTCCACCCCTGACCCCAGAACAGCGCGCGGCGGCGCTCGAGAAGGCCGCAGAGGCCCGACGCGTGCGCGCCGAGGTGAAGAACAGGCTCAAGTACTCCCAGGGCTCCCTGAAGGAGGTCATCGAGCGCGGGCAGACGGACGACATGATCGGCAAGCTCAAGGTGGTCTCGTTGCTGGAGTCCCTGCCCGGCGTGGGTAAGGTGAAGGCTCGGGCGATCATGGAGGAGATCGGGATCGCCGAGACACGTCGTGTCCGCGGCCTCGGTCCTCACCAGTCCGCGGCCCTCATCGAGAGGTTTGGCTGACATTTCCGCGCACCCGTCCGAGCCGACGCCGTCCGTCCCCGCCGCGGGGGCGACGGCGCCGGTGGTCTCACCCAGCCCCGCCCGTCTGACCGTCCTGGCCGGACCGACCGCCGTCGGGAAGGGGACGGTGTCGGCCGACATCCGCGCCCGGTACCCCGAGGTGTGGCTGTCCGTGTCGGCGACGACGCGCGACCCGCGGCCGGGCGAGGTGGACGGGGTGCACTACCTGTTCGTCGGGACGGACGAGTTCGCCCGCATGGTCGCGGAGCGCGAGCTGCTCGAGTGGGCAGTGGTGCACGGTCGCAACAGCTACGGCACGCCCCGGCGCGCGGTCGAGGAGAAGCTCGCCGCGGGCGTGCCGGCCCTCCTCGAGATCGACCTCCAGGGGGCGCGCCAGGTCCGCGCGTCGATGCCCGAGGCGCGGTTCGTGTTCCTCGCCCCGCCGAGCTGGGACGAGCTGGTGCGCCGGCTCGTGGGCCGCGGCACGGAGGACGCGGAGGAGCGCGAGCGTCGGCTCACGACGGCGCGGGTCGAGCTCGCGGCGGAGTCGGAGTTCGACCACGTGATCGTCAACGACGAGGTGCACCGCGCGACGGACGAGCTCGTGCGCGTCATGGGGCTCGAGCCCCGGCCCGTCGAGGGCGCGACCGGCGACCCCGCGCGAGCGGCGGATCCCGCGCCGTCCGGGCACACGGAGCAGCACACGGAGCAGCACACCGAGCAGCACAGCGAGTAGACTGTCCTGCGGTGCCCGCGCGCGGGCCCGCTCCCCGGAGGGCCGCAGACCCGGTCCGCGGACCCGGCGACTGCTCGGGGCCGCGCCCGCCCGGCCCCGGACGGAGCGGTCGGCGCGCCGCCGCCATCGACCAGCTGTGGCCCCGGCCACAGACCCTTGAACCCACGGAGCGAACTGTGTCCGGAACCGTCGCCGCCCCCGAGGGCATCACCGACCCGCCGATCGACGACCTGCTGGAGCACGTCGACTCGAAGTACGCGCTCGTCATCTACTCGGCCAAGCGTGCGCGCCAGATCAACGCGTACTACTCGCAGCTCAGCGAGGGTCTGCTGGAGAACGTCGGGCCGCTGCTCGAGACGCGCAACCAGGAGAAGCCGCTGTCGATCGCGATGCGGGAGATCAACGCGGGCCTGCTGACGATCGAGGCCGAGCCCGACGAGGCCGACGAGGCCTGAGCCCGTACGCCGCGCACCTCCGCAGGAGGGCGCGGCGTTCGTGCGTCCACGGCCGTCCACCCCGGTGGGCGCGGAGAAGAGCGGGACCGGCGGGAGGAGCGACATGCGGATCGTGCTCGGGGTGAGCGGCGGGGTCGCGGCGTACAAGGCCGTGCTGCTGCTGCGGCTGCTGCGCGAGCAGGGTCATCGGGTGCGCGTGGTGCCCACGGCGTCGGCCCTGCGGTTCGTGGGCGCGCCCACGTGGGAGGCGTTGTCGGGCGAGCCGGCGACGGACCAGGTGTTCGAGGACGTCGAGCACGTGCCGCACGTCGCGCTGGGCCAGGGCGCGGACCTCGTCGTCGTGGCGCCCGCGACCGCGGACCTGCTCGCGCGGGCGGCGTCGGGCCGGGCGGACGACCTGCTGACCTCCACGCTGCTGACCGCGCGCTGCCCGGTCGTGATGGCGCCCGCGATGCACACCGAGATGTGGGAGCACGCGGCCACGCAGGCGAACGTGGCGACGCTGCGCGAGCGCGGCGTGCACGTGATCGAGCCGGCATCGGGCCGCCTGACGGGCGCCGACACGGGTCCGGGCCGCCTGCCCGAGCCCGACGAGATCGCGCGTGTCGCGCTGGCCGTCGTGCGCGGCTCCGACGGGGCGGCGTCCCCGACCGCCGTGGCGGGGCAGGCCCGCGACCTCGTCGGCCGCCGGGTCGTGGTGTCGGCCGGCGGCACGCGGGAGCCGATCGACCCGGTCCGCTTCATCGGCAACCGTTCCAGCGGGCGGCAAGGGGTCGAGCTCGCGCGGGCGGCTAGGGCGCGGGGCGCCCACGTGACGCTCGTCGCGGCGAACCTCGCGCCGGACGTCGCTGCACTGGTGCAGGGCGCCGGCCTCGACGACGTCGTCGCGGTCGAGACGACGGCCCAGCTGCGTGACGCGGTGCGCGCCGCGGCGGCGTCGGCGGACGTCGTCGTGATGGCCGCGGCGGTCGCGGACTTCCGACCGGCGCACGCGCCCGGGGCGAAGATCAAGAAGGTGCCGGGCCGCGGTCCCGAGCCGATCGCTCTCGTCGAGAACCCGGACGTGCTCGCCGAGCTCGCGCACGACCGGCTGCGCGTCGGCCAGGTCGTGGTGGGTTTCGCGGCCGAGACGGGGGACGCGGACGGCTCGGTGCTCGACCACGGCCGCGCCAAGGCGCGCCGCAAGGGCGCCGACCTGCTCGTCGTCAACGCCGTGGGTGAGGGGCGTGGGTTCGGCGTCGACGCGAACGACGTGACCGTCGTCGACGGGTCCGGCGAGGTGGTCGCGACGGCGAGCGGCACGAAGCGAGAGGTGGCGGACGCGGTGTGGGACGTCGCCGGGCGCGCCGCGGCGGACCGCGCGGACGCGGGAGCCGTCCCGTCCGAGTGACCCGCGTCTCGTCTCGCGTGGCGGATGCCGACGCCCACGCCTCGGGACAGTAGGCTGTGCGCCATGGCTGAGCTGCGTCTGTTCACGTCCGAGTCCGTCACCGAGGGACACCCGGACAAGGTCTGCGACCAGATCTCCGACTCCATCCTCGACGCGCTGCTGACGCAGGACCCGACGTCCCGCGTGGCGGTCGAGAGCATGGTCACCACGGGCCTCGTGCACGTCGCGGGCGAGGTGACGACCGACGCGTACGTCGAGATCCCGCAGATCGTGCGCGACGTCGTGCGCCGCATCGGGTACACGTCGTCCGCGATCGGGTTCGACGCGGACTCGTGCGGCATCTCGGTGTCGATCGGGCAGCAGTCGCCCGACATCGCGCAGGGCGTCGACAAGAGCCTCGAGGAGCGCGACGACCAGCGCGACCACGATCCGCTCGACGCGCAGGGCGCGGGCGACCAGGGCCTGATGTTCGGGTACGCGAGCGACGACACCCCGAGCCTCATGCCGCTGCCGGTCTGGCTCGCGCACCGTCTCGCGGAGCGCCTCGCGCTCGTGCGCCGCGACGGGACGGTGCCGGGGCTGCGCCCGGACGGCAAGACGCAGGTCACCATCGGGTACGACGGCGACCGCGCGGTCACGCTCGACACGGTGGTCCTGTCCACGCAGCACGACCCGGACGTGCGCCAGGACGCGCTGCACCGGCTCGTCGCGGACGACGTCGTCGCGCCGGTCCTGGAGGCCGCGGGCGTGGACCTGGACACGCGCGAGACCCGCCTGTTCGTCAACCCCACCGGGACGTTCGTCGTCGGCGGGCCGCAGGGCGACGCCGGCCTGACGGGCCGCAAGATCATCGTCGACACCTACGGCGGCATGGCCCGGCACGGCGGCGGCGCCTTCTCCGGCAAGGACCCGTCGAAGGTGGACCGTTCCGCCGCCTACGCGACGCGCTGGGTCGCGAAGAACGTGGTGGCGGCGGGCCTCGCGCGTCGCTGCGAGGTGCAGGTCGCGTACGCGATCGGCAAGGCGCACCCCGTGGGCCTGTACGTCGAGACGTTCGGCACGGAGAAGGTGCCGGTCGAGCGCATCACGGCCGCGATCCGCGAGGTGTTCGACCTGCGTCCCGCGGCGATCATCCGTGACCTGGACCTGCTGCGCCCCATCTACGCCGCGACGGCCGCGTACGGGCACTTCGGGCGCGAGCTCGAGCAGTTCACGTGGGAGCGCACGGACCGCGTCGCGGACCTGCAGTCCCAGGTGTGACGAGCCCGGTGGGGCCTCGCGCGGCTGTGCTGGTCCGCCTGCTGGTCCGCGTGCTCGTCGAGGTGCCGCCCGCCCGCCCGGTCGTGACGGCGGCGCGTGGTTCGATGACGTCGTGAGCGAGCCCGAGGACACGTCGCAGGCGGTGCAGGACACGCTGCCTGGTGTCTCCGCGGCCCCCGCGCCGCGGCGCCCCGCGGCGGCGTCCCAGGAGGTCGCCCCGCACCTGCCCGTCGCGCGCCTCGCGCTCGACCTGGCGCCCCCGCACCTGGACCGCGCGTTCGACTACCTCGTGCCCGCCACCATGTCCGACGACGCGCGGCCCGGTGTGCGGGTCAAGGTGCGGTTCGCCGGCCGCGACGTGGACGGGTACGTCCTGGAGCGCGCCGAGCGGTCCGACCACGACGGCCGACTGCTGCCGCTGCGCCGCGTCGTCTCGCCCGAGCCGGTGCTCTCGCCCGCCGTGGCGCGGCTCGCGCGCTCCGTCGCCGACCACTACGCCGGCACCCTGTCGGACGTGCTCCGCCTCGCCGTCCCGCCGCGGCACGCGCGCGCCGAGCAGGCGCTCGCGGCCGCCGAGGGCGACGCCACGGGGGCCACGGCGCCGGTGGGCGGGGTCGGGACCGGCGAGGCGCACCTCGCGCCCCAGGCCGGAGGGTCCGGGGCAGCGTCCGTCGGCTCCGTGTGGGCCCCCTACCGCGCCGGCGCGGCGTTCCTCGCGCACGTCGCGGCCGGGGGCGCCCCGCGGGCCGTGTGGACCGCGCTACCCGGGCTCGCCCCGGCGGCCCCGGCGTCGGGCTCGGAGCCCGCCCCCGCATCCGTCGAGCACGGGCGGGGCGCCGGGCGGGCCCGCCGGGGCGCGGACCCGCTGCCCGTGACGCACTGGGCCGCCGCGGTCGCGGAGGCGGTGCGCGCCGCGCGCTCGGGCGGCAGAGGGGCGCTCGTCGTCGTGCCGGACGCGCGGGACGTCGACCAGGTCTGCGCCGCCCTGGACGCCGCGGGACTGCCCGCCTGGGACGCGGCCACGGGAGGCGAGGTGGTGCGTCTCACCGCGGACGAGGGGCCGGCGCCCCGCTACCGCGGGTTCCTCGCGGTGCTGCACGGGCGGGCGCGCGTCGTCGTGGGGACCCGGGCGGCGGCGTTCGCCCCGGTCGCGGACCTCGGACTGGTGGTGTGCTGGAACGACGGCGAGGACACGCTCGCCGAGCCGCGTGCCCCGTACCCGCACGCGCGCGAGGTGCTGGCGCTGCGCAGCGACCAGGAGGGGGCCGCGTTCCTCCTCGGGTCGCACGGCCGCACGGTCGCGGCGCACGCGCTCGTGGCGCGGGGCTGGGCGCACGACCTGGCCGCGCCGCGCGACGTCGTGCGGGCGCGCGCACCGCGCGTGCGGGCCCTGACGTCGGTGGAGCTCGCGGCCGAGGGGCCGGGCGCCGCGGCGCGCATCCCGACCGCGGCGTGGCGCGCGGCACGCTCCGCGCTCGAGCACGGGCCCGTGCTGGTGCAGGTGCCCCGCTCCGGGTACGTGCCCGTCGTCGCGTGCGGGCGCTGCCGCACGCCCGCGCGCTGCACCGTGTGCCACGGCCCGCTCGCGCTGTCAGGCGCGGGCGCCACGCCGCAGTGCGCGTGGTGCGGGGCGCTCGCGGGCGGCTGGTCGTGCGCGGAGTGCCGCTGGACGGGGCTGCGGTCGGTCCGCGTGGGGTCGCAGCGCACGGCGGAGGAGCTCGGACGCGCGTTCGCGGGCGTGCCCGTCCAGGTCTCGGGCGCGGCCGCGGCCGGCGGGGTGCTCGGGGCGGTCTCGTCGCGCCCGGCGCTTGTCGTCGCGACGCCGGGCGCGGAGCCAGTCGCCGAGGGCGGGTACGCGGCCGCGCTGCTGCTCGACGCCGCGGTGAGCACCGCGCACGTCGGGCTGGACGTCGCGCAGGACGCGCTCGCGCGCTGGCTCACCGCGGCGGCGCTCGTGCGTCCGGCGACGGCCGGAGGGCAGGTGCTGCTCGTCGGCGACGCCGCCCCGGCCCCGACGAACGCGCTCGTGCGCTGGGACCCGGCGCTCCTCGCGGACCGCGAGCTCGACGAGCGGGCCGAGCTGTCGTTGCCGCCCGCCGTGCGGGTGGCGGCGGTGACGGGGGACCGCCCGGCGGTCGCGGCGCTGCTGGGGCGGGTCGAGCTGGCGCGGCCCGACGCCGTCCTCGGACCCGTGGAGGTGCCCGCACCTCCGCCGCGCGGGCGTGCGCCCGGCACGGGGCCCGGGTCGTCGCCGGGCACGGCGAAGGTCGCTGGGGCCGGCGACGGCGCAGGGCCGGGGCTGCTGGACGCCCCACCGGTGCGCGCCGTCGTGCGCGTGCCCGTGCGCGACGGCCGGCGGCTCGCGCGCGAGCTCGCCGCGTCGCTCGCGGTGCGCTCGGCGCGGCGCGAGCCGGGTAGCGTGCGGGTGGAGCTCGACCCGAAGGAGATCTTGTGACGCACCACCCCGCGACGGCCGACGGCACCCCTGGAGGTGCCCCCGCGCGCGCGATCGACGCCGTCCTGTACGACTTCGGCAACGTCCTGGTCGGCTGGGACCCGTACGGCGCCTACGCCGGGCTGGACCGCGAGGTCGTCGACGCGTTCTTCGCCGACGTCGACTTCCGCGTCCTCAACCACGAGCGCGACGCCGGGGCCACGTGGGCCGACGCGCGCGCCGCCGTCGAGGCCTCCCACCCGCATCACGTCGCGCTCCTGGACCGGTACGTCGCGGAGTTCCCCGCGACGCTCACCGGCCCCGTGGAGGGCTCCGAGGAGCTCGTGCGCGAGCTGCGCGACCTCGGCCTGCGCCTGTACGGGCTGACGAACTGGTCCGCCGAGCTGTACCCGCACGCGGGACCGGCCGCTCCCGCGACGACGCTCATGGACGACGTGCTCGTCTCGGGCCGTGAGGGCCTGGCCAAGCCGGACCCCGCGATCTTCGCGCTCGCGGTCGAGCGGTTCGGTCTCGACCCGGCGCGCACGCTCTTCACCGACGACAGCGCCGCGAACATCGACGCGGCGGCCCGGCTCGGTCTGCGCACCCATCTCTTCGACGGCACGCCCGGCCTGCGTGCCGCGCTGCGCGCCCTCGGGGTTCCTCTCTCCGGGTGACGGTGACCGCGGTCCGGTGGCACGTCGCGCACCGAACGGTTCGGTCTCGATCGGGGTCCAGGGCCGACGGGAACGGACCCTTCGGCGTGTCCCCGAGGTCTGGTGAGAGGGGCGCCACGGTCCGGGGAGGGCGGCCGGCCCTCACGGTCCCGGCACTGGTCCTGGTCGCGGCGCTCGCGGCCTGCTCCGACCGCGCGTCGACCGTGACCACCCGGTGGCGCGTCGTTCCGGACGCGGACCGCACGGAGGACGTGCTGCCGATCGTGGTCGAGCACGGCGCCTCCTGCGAGGAGCACGCGGGTGTCGACGTCGTCGAGAGCGACGACACGGTCGAGATCACGGTGCGGGTGGTCGTGCAGGAGCCGCAGGAGGGGTCGGTGTGCCCCGAGGCAGCGATCTCGCGCCGCGTGGAGGTCTCTCTGGACGCGCCGCTGGGTGCGCGAAGGGTGGACGGACCGGGGCTCGAGCAGACCCCCGACCTCGGGTAGCGCGGCGACCGTCTCCCGCGACGGTCTGTGGGGCGAGAGCGGGGTGGCACCTAGAATCGGGCCCATGCGCCTGCTGTTCGCCGGGACCCCGGATACCGCGGTCCCGTCCCTCGACGCCCTCCTCGACTCCCGCCACGACGTCGTCGCCGTCCTCACGCGCGCCGACGCGCCGTCGGGCCGGGGACGGCGCCTGACCCCGAGCCCCGTGCGCGTGCGCGCCGAGGAGGCCGGGATCCCCGTGATCACCGACCGCCCCCGCGGCGAGGACTTCCTCGCGCGCCTGGCCGAGCTCGACGTCGACGCCGCCCCCGTCGTCGCGTACGGGGAGATCCTGCGCCCCGACGTGCTCGCCGTGCCGCGCCACGGGTGGGTGAACCTGCACTTCTCCGTCCTGCCGGCCTGGCGCGGCGCCGCCCCCGTGCAGCGCGCGATCATCGCCGGGGACGAGGTCACCGGCGCCACGACGTTCCTCATCGAGCAGGGCCTGGACTCCGGCCCCACGCTCGGCACGACGACCGAGACCATCCGTCCCCGGGACACCGCCGGGGACCTCCTGGGCCGCCTCGCCGTCTCCGGCGCGGGCCTGCTCGTCGCGACGCTCGACGCGCTCGAGGACGGGACCTTGCGCCCGCAGCCCCAGCCCGCCGACGGCGTCTCCCACGCCGCGAAGCTCACGCCCGCCGACGCGGAGGTCCGGTGGGACCACCCGGCGCTCGCGGTCGACCGCCTCGTGCGCGGCTGCACCCCGGCGCCGGGCTCCTGGACCACCGTCCCCGGTCCCGACGGCGCGCCCGCTCGCCTCGGGCTCGGCCCGGTGACGCCGCGCCCCGACGTCACCGACCTCGCCCCCGGGCAGGTGCGGGCCGCGAAGAAGGAGGTCCTCGTCGGCACCGCGACGCACGCCGTCCAGCTCGGGGACGTCTCGCCCGTGGGCAAGAAGCAGATGCCTGCCGCCGACTGGGCGCGAGGCGCCCGCCTTCCCGAGGATCTCGTGCTCGGCGCGGAGGTCGTCCGATGAGCGGCGGCACGCCCGCGGACCGGGACCGCGACGACACGGGCCGCCGGGCCCCGACCAGCGGATCGAACGCACGTTCGAACGATCGGTCGGGCGGATCCGAGCGGAGCGGGCGCGACTCGAACGCGCGTTCGAGTGCGCGCAGAACGGGGGGTAACACCGGCTCGAACGTCCGTTCGAACGGCTCGGACGGCGGGCAGGAGCGCCGCGACGCACGCGGCCGCCAGCGCGGCGCCGCTCGCTCCCGCGGCGAGACGTCCCGCAGCGCGCACGCGCCCTCCCAGCGTCGCAAGGGCACCGACCCGGCCCGCGCCGTCGCCTACGACGTCCTGCGCCAGGTCGACGGCTCCGACGCCTACGCCAACCTCGTCCTGCCGCCCCTCCTGCGCGAGCGCGGCATCCGCGGCCGCGACGCCGGGTTCGCCACCGAGCTCGCCTACGGCACCCTGCGCCTGCGCGGCCGCTACGACGCCGTCCTCGCGCTGTGCCTCGACCGGCCCCTCGACCGCCTCGACCCGCCCGTGCTCGACGTCCTGCGCCTCGGCGCCCACCAGCTCCTCGGCATGCGCGTGCCCCAGCACGCTGCCGTGTCCGAGACGGTCGGGCTCGCGCGCGAGCGCACCGGCGCCGGCAGCGCTCAGCTCGTCAACGCCGTCCTGCGCCGCGTCGCCCGCACCCCCCTCGACGACTGGCTCACCACGATCGCCGACGACGCCCCCGACGACCTCGCGGCGCTCGCGGCCACCCAGAGCCACCCCGTGTGGATCGCCCGCGCCCTGCGCGACGCCCTCGCGGGCAACGGCCGCCCCGTCGCCGAGCTCGACGCGCTCCTCGCCGCCGACAACGACGCCCCGCGCGTCACGCTCGTCGCCCGCCCCGGCCTCGCCGACCCGGACGAGCTCTCCGACGGCGACGACCGCGTGACCCCCTCCCGGTGGGCACCCACCGCGCTGCGCCTCGAGGGCGGCGACCCCGCCGCGTTCGGCGCCGTCCGCGACGGTCGCGCCGGTGTCCAGGACGAGGGCAGCCAGCTCGTCGCCCTCGCCCTCGCCGCAGCACCGCTGACCGGCCCCGACACGCGCTGGCTCGACCTGTGCGCCGGACCCGGGGGCAAGGCCGCGCTCCTCGCGGCGCTCGCGGCCGGGCGGGGTGCGCGTCTCGTCGCCAACGAGGTCCAGCCGCACCGCGCGCGGCTCGTGGAGAAGGCCCTCGCCGCCGTCCCGGCCGACGCGGTGGAGGCCGTGCGCACGGGCGACGGGCGCGCCGTCGGGCAGGACGAGCCGGGCGCCTACGACCGCGTGCTCCTCGACGCCCCCTGCACGGGCCTGGGTGCGCTGCGCCGCCGTCCCGAGTCCCGCTGGCGGCGCACGCCCGCCGACCTCGCGACCCTCACCGGGCTCCAGCGCGAGCTCCTCGACTCCGCGCTCGACGCCGTCCGGCCCGGGGGAGTGGTCGGCTACGTCACGTGCTCGCCCCACCTCGCCGAGACCCAGGTCGTCGTCGCCGACGTGCTGCGCCGCCGCGACGACGTCGAGCTCCTCGACGCCCCGGCGGTCGTGCGCGACGTCGTGCGCTCCGAGGCGCGCGACACGATCGAGCTCGGCGACCGCCAGGACGTCCAGCTCTGGCCGCACGTCCACGGCACCGACGCGATGCACCTGACGCTCCTGTGCCGGACGGTGTGAGGGGGCGGCCCTCGTGGGGCGTCGGCATATCTCGACATCCCGAGCGTGTCGGAGTAACCTGACGTCGACGCGTGTCGGATAATCCTGACGCCGCAGCACGAGCCCGCGCACCGACGGCAGGAGAGCGAGCATGGCCGACACCTGGACCACCCCCCGAAGCCCCCGCGACCTCGGCGCCTACCTCAGCCGCGTCCGCCGGACCCGCGGGCTCACGCAGGCCCAGGTCGCCGACGAGCTCGGCATCACCCGCCAGTACCTCTCCGAGCTCGAGAACGGCGTCGAGAACCTCTGGGTCCAACGACTCTTCGAGCTCCTCGACACCCTCGACGTCGACCTGCGACTCCAGGAACGCCCATGACCACCGTCACCGCCTGGCTCTACGGCACCCCCGTCGCGACCCTCGCACCCGCCAGCACGCGCACCACCGACGGCACCCCCCGCGTCACCCTCACCTGGACCACCGACGCCCTCGACCGCTGGGGACACGACGCCCGTGTCCTGTCCCACCTGCTCCCCATCACCCCGCCCGACGAGTCCTCGCCCCACCCCGCGCGCGTCGCCGCCTGGCTCGACGGACTCCTCCCCGAAGGCCGCACCCGCGACGCCATGGCCATCGACGCCGGCATCGACCCCGACGACGCCCTCGCCTTCCTCGTCCACTACGGCCACGACACCGCAGGCGCCGTCCTCCTCACGCCCGAAGGGCACCCCCTGCGCACCCCCGGCACACCCGAACGACTCGACGACGCCGCCGTCGCGCTCCTCCTGCGCGCCGCCGTCGCACGCAGCGGGGGCGAAGGACGCACCGACCACCTCACCAGCTCCCTGCCGGGCATGGAACCCAAGATCACCCTCCTGCACGACGAGCACGGCTGGGCCCGCCCCCACGGCACCGCACCCACCACCCACATCCTCAAGGTCGCCCGCCCCTCCGACTCACCCACCGCCGACCTCGTCAACACCGAGGCCGCCGCCCTCGACCTCGCCCGCCGCACCGGCCTCACCACGATCGACGCCCACGTCACCGAATTCGACGGCGAACGCGCCATCGTCGTCACCCGCTACGACCGCGTCCCCGACCCCACCGAGCCAAGCGGCACCGCACGCCTCCACCAGGAGGACACCGCACAGGCCCTCGGCATCAACACCCGCGACCCCGAACGCAAGTTCCAGCACGGACGCCGCTTCCCCTCCCTCGCCGCCATCGCCCGCACCCTCCGCGACGACGGCACCCGCCCCGACCCCCTCCTCGCCCTCACCACCTTCAACCTCGCCATCGGCAACACCGACGCCCACGCCAAGAACATCTCCGTCCTGCGCCACGCCGACGGCACCGTACGGCTCGCCCCCGCCTACGACGTCTCCATGCACCTGCACCACGACCACGCCTCCCGCGTCTTCGCCATGGACGTCTCCGGAGAACGCGACATGGACCGCCTCACCGCCGAGCACCTCGTCACCGAAGGCACCACCTGGGGCCTGCCCCGACGCCGCGCCCAGCGCGCCGTCGCCCAGACCCTCGACGGACTCCTCGCGGCGCTCGCGGACGTCGACCGCGACGCCCACCCCGGCGTCAGCCGCCACGCCTGGCGCACGGTCGAGCAGCGTACGACCGACCTCCGCCGCGGCCTCGTCGCCTGAGCCTCGCCGCAGGGACAGAACCCTGGTCAGTGCTCCGCCTCGCCCTGGTCGTCGCGCACCCCAGGTGGCCGCCCGCGGTGCCAGGCTCGTTCTCGCCCCGCCCGGCTCAGAGGGAGCGCTGGAGGAGGATCGTGTCGACCCAGCGGCCGTGCTTGAAGCCGACGGCGGTGAGGCGGCCCGTCTCGACGAAGCCGAACCGGCGGTGCAGGGGGAGCGAGCCTGCCGCCTCGGGCACGTCGGCGACGACCGAGACGACCTGGCGGACCCCGGCGACGGCGCACGCGTCCAGGAGCGCGCTCAGCAGGGTGGAGCCGATCCCGCGACCGGCGTGGGCCGGGTCGAGGTAGATCGTGTCCTCGGCGGTGTGCCGGTAGGCGGGCTTCGGCCGCCACGCGGACGCGTAGGCGTAGCCCGCGACCAGCGGGCCTCCCGCGGTTCCGGGTTCCGTCGGGACGTCGACCTCCGCGACGAGGAACGGCAGGCCGCGCGCGGTGACGTCGTCGAGCTTGCGCTGCCACGCCGGGACGTCCCAGACCTCCTCCTCGAACGTCACGCACGTGTCGCGGACGAACGGGGCGGCGATCTCGGCGACACGCCCGAGGTCGCCCGCGGTGGCGGGTCGCACCGTCACGGCCTGGTGCTCCCGGGTCGACGCGGCGGGTGCATCCGGCGGGGTGGTCGGGCCGGGGGAGGGGAGGGGGCTCACGGGACGAGCCTACGAGCGCGGGCGACCGGTGGGACGCGCCCTAGGTGTACTGACCCAGCAGGTTGTTGACGTAGCGAGAGACCTCCGGGTCGAGTGGGAGCTGTCTAGGAACCCGGCTCGCACCAACGGAGGTC
>NZ_JBHVMH010000005.1:110359-242823 GCF_042797035.1 Cellulosimicrobium sp. NPDC057862 | reverse complement strand
GACATCATCTTCCGAAATCAACCAAAGGAATCCCAGACACAACCAACCACCCCACCCGACGGGCGAGACGATCAGCCATGCCACAGGGACAAAAAATTGGCATTGACTAACAAGCACACTGTTGAGTTCTCAAACAACCGACACACACCAACTCAGCACCACCCGACCGGGCAGAACCTCGCTTGGGGCAACTTCTCTAATCTACCAGATCCTCTGCGCCCCCTCCAACTCGGTGATCCGAGCGGATGGAGCCGGGGAACCAGCGGCCTCGATCATGTCACGGCGCGCGAGGCTCCGTGTCTTTCTCGAGGGGACCGCCCGGGGGACCAGCCACCGTCTCGTGCGATCGAGACCCGGTGTCCGTTCCTCCCTGCCGGGCGAACGTCGAGAACACTACACGCGCTCCGTCCGGGTGCCAAATCCGTGCGATGCGCTCCCCCAGACCCGCGCGCTCGCGCCGTCCGACGTTCGGTTCGCGGGATGGGACGGGTGGGTCGCGCGATCCTGACGAGACGCCGAAGGGGCCGGTCCCGCTCGGTTGCGGTCCGGCCCCTTCGGCCTCGAGGCGACGCGGCTGCTCAGCCGGCGGCACCGTCCGCGACGGCGACGCCGAGCGTCTTCTTCCCCCGGCGGAGGAGGGCGAACTGCCCGTGCAGCAGGTCCTCTGCCGCGAGGACGGCGTCCTCGCTCGTGACCTTGACGTTGTTGACGTACGCCCCGCCCTCGGCCACCGCGCGACGTGCGGCCGCCTTCGAGGCGACGAGGCCCGACGCCGCGAACAGGTCGACGACCGCGTCGCCCACGTGCGCCGTCGTGCGCGGCAGCTCGGCGACCGCCGCGCCCAGGGTCCCCGCGTCCAGGCCGGCGAGCTCGCCCCGCCCGAAGAGCGCCTGACTTGCGGCGATCACGGACGCTGTCGCCTCAGCCCCATGCACGAGCGTCGTGACGTCCGAGGCGAGCGCGCGCTGCGCCTCGCGTGCCCCGGGCCGCTCGCGCACCGCAACCTCGAGCTCGGCGATCTCGTCCCGCGTGCGGAACGTGAAGATCTTCAGCCAGCCCACCACGTCCTCGTCCGCGGCGTTGAGCCAGTACTGGTAGAAGGCGTACGGGCTCATCATGTCGGGCGCGAGCCAGACCGCCCCGCCCTCCGTCTTGCCGAACTTGGTGCCGTCGGCCTTGGTGATGAGGGGCGTCGTGAGCACGTGCACGGCCGCGCCCTCGGTCTTGCGGATCAGCTCGACGCCCGACAGCAGGTTGCCCCACTGGTCGTTGCCCCCCGTCTGGAGGGACACGCCGTGCCGGCGGTACAGCTCGAGGAAGTCAATGCCCTGGAGGATCTGGTAGCTGAACTCGGTGAAGCTGATGCCCTCCTCGGAGCGCAGGCGGCGCGCGACGGTGTCCTTCGCGAGCATCGTGCCGAGCCGGTAGTGCTTGCCGACGTCTCGCAGGAAGTCGATCGCGGACAGCTCGGAGATCCAGTCGAGGTTGTTCACGAGCCGGGCGGGGTTGTCGCCCTCGAAGTCGAGGAACCGGGACACCTGCGACTTCAGCCGCTCGGTCCACTCCGCGACGGTCTCCTTGGTGTTGAGCACGCGCTCGCCCGACTGGCGCGGGTCGCCGATCATGCCCGTCGCCCCGCCCACGAGCGCCACGGCGCGGTGGCCCGCGAGCTGGAGGTGACGCAGCACGACGAGCTGCACGAGGTGGCCGTGGTGCAGGCTCGGAGCCGTCGGGTCGAACCCGCAGTAATACGTGATCGGGCCCTCGGCCAGCGCGGCGCGCAGCGCGGCCTCGTCGGTGGACTGCGCCACCAGGCCCCGCCATTGCAGCTCGTCGAGAACGTCGCTCACTTCTGCTCCTTCGTCGAGTGCCCACGGTCCGGGCACGTGCGTCGCCGCCCGTGCGGGCGGCGGGTCCTAGTCTGCCGTGCCGCGCGGCCGCCGTCGGCCATCGGTCACGGGACGGCCGGCTCGTCAGGCACGCCGCGACGCCGTCGCAGCCGCACCCCGCAACCCGGCGGTGCGACTCATCGCGCCCTGGCGCTCACGCGGCGGTAGGCCGAGACCGTCGGGTCCCCCGCGAGCCAGGAGCGCCACGGGTACAGGTCACCGTCTCCCCCGTCGCCGGAGACGCCGACGCGCGGGCCCGTCGCGATCGCCGGGCGCAGCGTCGTGGCGGTGGCACGGTGCAGCACGAGCGCACCCTCGGGGTCCGTCAGCTCGGCGCCGTACTGGCGCAGGTCGAGGTCGAGCGCGACCGCGAGCCGAGCGGGACCCCGCGCGACCTGGCGGTCGGAGTCGCAGCTCCCGACGGCGAGCCGGCGCGACCGCGCGAGGTCGACGCCGTCGGTCACCTCGCCGGCGCGCAGCAGGACGGCGGACGCGCGGCCGACCGGCCCGCAGACCACGTTGACGCAGTGGTGCAGGCCCAGGTGCCGGTACACGTACAGCCGACCGGCCTCGCCGAACATCGCGCGGTTGCGCTCCGTCCGTCCGCGGAAGGCGTGAGAGCCCGGGTCGCGCTCGCCGTCGTACGCCTCGACCTCGGTGATCCGCAGGGTGACGTCACCGTCGTCGCTGCGTCGGGTGAGGAACGACCCGAGCAGGTCGCGGGCGACCTCGTGGACGTCGCGCGCATACCAAGCACGGGCCGGGACGTCCCACGGTCCGACGGCGCGGGACTCCCCGCTCCCCGTCATCTGCGTCGCGGCGTCCGTCGACATCGCACCACCTTCCGTCGTGGGCAATCTACGCCTCGCCACCGTCACGCGAGCCTCGGCGCGACGGCGGCTCGCTCGCCCGCACGACGCTCCCCCAGCCGTCCAGCACGACGTCGGCCCGCTCGCGCGACGCGTTGCGCGCGTAGTGCTCGCGCTCGTCGGCCATCCAGGCGAGCCAGTGCTCGCGCTGGTCCTCGCCGTCACGGTCGAGCCCCCGGCGCAGCCGCACGTCGTCCGGGGCCTCGACCCAGACGCGCAGCGCCGCGACGCCGTCCGCCTCGCGGCGACCGGCTCCGCAGCCCTCGACGACCAGGAAGGGGGCCGGGGCGACGTCGTGCCACTCGGCGAAGCGGTCGAGCGCCCAGTCGAACCGGCGGTACCGCCCCGCGCGCCCCGTCGCGAGAGGGGCGAGGACCCACTCCGCGAGGCGGTCCCACGCCGGTTCGAGCCCGCGCCAGCCCTCGTACAGGTCGTCCATGTGGAGCACCTGCGCGGGCAGCGCCTCGCCGAGCTGGGCGGCGAGCGTCGTCTTGCCCGAGCCCGCCGGCCCGTCGACCACCACGAGCCGCGTGCCCGACGGCGCCGCGCCGCCTCCCGCCGGCCCGTCGCCCGGGCGGGGCGACGGGCCGAGGCGCGGGACGGCGTCGCGCACGCGCCGCACGAGGTCCGCGAGGACGTGCTGCTCGACGCTCACGCGCGTACCCCCGGCGCGGGCACCGTCGGCACGAGGGTCGTCAGCCCTGCGCCCAGAAGCGGTACTCGGCCGAGCGCTCCTTCGCCGCGTCGAGCTGCTCGGCGACCCGGACGGGGGCCGTGCCGCCCACGGCGTCGCGCGACGCGAGCGAGCCCTCGACGCTCAGCACGTCGCGCACGCCCGGCGTCAGGTGCTCGGAGATCGACACGAGGTCGTCGTCGGAGAGGTCCCACAGCTCGATCCCGCGCTCCTCGCACACGCGCACGCACGCGCCGGCGACCTCGTGCGCCACGCGGAACGGCACGCCCTCGCGCACGAGCCACTCGGCGACGTCGGTCGCGAGCGAGAAGCCCTGCGGGGCGAGCGACGCCATGCGCTCGGTGTCGAACTCGAGCGTCGCGACCATGCCGGAGAACGCGGGCAGGAGCACCTCGAGCGTGTCGACCTGGTCGAACACGGGCTCCTTGTCCTCCTGGAGGTCGCGGTTGTACGCGAGCGGCAGGCCCTTGAGCGTCGCGAGCAGGCCCGAGAGGTCGCCGATGAGGCGCCCCGCCTTGCCGCGCGCGAGCTCCGCGACGTCGGGGTTCTTCTTCTGCGGCATGATGCTCGACCCCGTGGAGTACGAGTCGTGCAGGCGCACGAAGCCGAACTCCTTGGTCGCCCAGAGGATGACCTCCTCCGCGAGGCGCGAGAGGTCCACGCCCAGCATCGCCGCGACGAACGCGAACTCCGCGACGACGTCGCGCGACGCGGTGCCGTCGATCGAGTTCTCGACCGGGCCGTCGAACCCGAGCTCGGCGGCGACGGCCGCCGGGTCGAGACCCAGCGACGAGCCCGCGAGCGCCCCCGAGCCGTACGGCGAGCGCGCGGCCCGCACGTCCCAGTCGATGAACCGGTCGACGTCGCGCAGCAGCGGCCACGCGTGGGCGAGCAGGTGGTGCGCGAGGAGCACCGGCTGCGCGTGCTGGAGGTGCGTGCGCCCGGGCATCGCGGCGCCGGGGTGGGCGGCGGCCTGCTCGATCAGCGCGTCGACGACGTCGAGCACCAGGCCCGCGATCGTGCGCGCCTCGTCGCGCAGGTACATGCGCGTGAGCGTCGCGATCTGGTCGTTGCGCGACCGGCCCGCGCGCAGCTTGCCGCCGAGCTCCGGCCCGGCGCGCTCGATGAGCCCGCGCTCCAGCGCGGTGTGCACGTCCTCGTCGTCGTCGGCCGCGACGAACGCGCCGGACGCGACGTCCTCGCGCAGGCGCTCGAGCGCGGCGAGCATGCCGTCGAGCTCGTCGTCGTCGAGCAGGCCGGCCGCGTGCAGGACCTTCGCGTGGGCCTTCGACCCCGCGACGTCCTGGCCCGCGAGGCGCCAGTCGAAGTGCGTCGACTTGCTCAGCGCGGCGAGCGCGTCGGCCGGACCGCCGGCGAAGCGGCCGCCCCACAGGCTCACGCGCCCTCCCCCGTCGGTGGCCCCCGCTGCCGCCGCGCCGCCCTCGACGGACGTGGCGGACTCCGGTCCCTGCTGGTCGTGCGTGCTCACAGTGCTCCCGCCCCGAGGTCCACACCGTTGCCGAACTTCTCGTCGCGCGCGGCGGCGAGCTTCGCGGTGAGACCGTAGATCTCGATGAATCCCTTGGCCTGCGACTGGTCGAACGAGTCGCCCTCGTCGTACGTCGCGAGGTTGAAGTCGTACAGGCTCGCCTCCGAGCGGCGGCCCGTAACGGTCGCGCGCCCGCCGTGCAGCACGAGGCGCACGTCGCCGGAGACGTACCGCTGCGTGTCGTCGATGAAGACGTCGAGCGAGCGCTTGAGCGGGCTGAACCACATGCCGTCGTAGACGAGCTCGGTCCAGCGCTGCTCGACGCCGCGCTTGAAGCGGGCCTGCTCGCGCTCCAGGGTGACGTTCTCGAGCTCCTGGTGCGCGGCGATGAGCGCGATGGCGCCCGGCGCCTCGTAGACCTCGCGCGACTTGATGCCGACGAGGCGGTCCTCGACGATGTCGATGCGCCCGACGCCCTGGGCGCCCGCGCGGCGGTTCATCTCCTGGATCGCCTGCAGCGGAGTCACCGCGACGCCGTCGAGCGCGACCGGGACGCCCTGGTCGAACGTGACGACGACCTCGTCCGCGACGGGCGGGAACGTCGGGTCGTCGGTGTAGTTGTAGACGTCCTTGGTCGGGGCGTTCCAGATGTCCTCGAGGAAGCCGGTCTCGACCGCGCGACCCCACACGTTCTGGTCGATCGAGAACGGGTTGTGCTTGGTCGTCGCGATGGGCAGCGAGTGCTTCTCGGCGTACTCGATGGCCTTCTCACGCGTCAGCGCGAGGTCGCGCACGGGAGCGATGGTCTTCAGCTCGGGCGCGAGCGACGTCGTCGCGACCTCGAAGCGCACCTGGTCGTTGCCCTTGCCGGTGCAGCCGTGCGCGACGGTCGTGGCGCCGAACTGGCGCGCGGCGCGCACGAGGTGCTTGACGATCACCGGGCGGGAGATCGCCGAGACCAGCGGGTACCGGTCGAGGTAGAGGCCGTTCGCGCGCAGCGCGGGCATGCAGTACTCGGCCGCGAACTCGTCGCGCGCGTCCGCGACGTACGCCTCGACGGCGCCGCAGTCCAGGGCGCGCTGCCGGATGACCTCGAGGTCCTCCCCGCCCTGGCCGACGTCCACCGCGACGGCGACGACCTCGGCGCCCGTGGCCTCGGCGATCCAGCCGATGGCCACCGACGTGTCCAGGCCGCCCGAGTAGGCGAGCACGACGCGTTCAGTCATGACGGTCTCTTTCTGTGACGTGCGGGTGGGGTCCGGGTCCAGTCTCGCAGGGCGGTCCGCCGCGCGGGGCGTGGTCCGACGGCGGTCAGTCCGGCGTGCCGGGGACGGGCCCGCCGTGGGGCCCGGAGAGCTCGAGGAAGCGCCGCGCGAGGTCGGCGCCGCCGTCGGGGTCGCGCGCGATGACGAGGATCGTGTCGTCGCCCGCGATGCACCCGAGCACGTGCGGCAGCACGGAGTGGTCGATCGCGGACGCGAGGTAGTTCGCCGCGCCGGGCGGGGTGCGCAGCACGACGAGGTTCGCGGACGCCTCGGCCGAGACGAGCATCTCGGAGCACAGGCGCGCGAGCCGGGCCGCGAGGTACTCGGGCGACTCCGCCGTCTGCACGCTGCGGTCACCGCCCTCCCCCGGCACGGCGTACACGAGCGCGCCCGAGGCGCCGCGCACCTTCTCTGCACGCAGCTCGATGAGGTCGCGCGAGAGCGTCGCCTGCGTCACCGAGAGCCCCTCGCGCTCGAGCTCGCGCGCGAGCTCGGCCTGCGAGTGGATCTCGGTGCGGCGCACGATCTCGGCGATGCGCGCGTGGCGCGCCGTCTTCGTCGTCGCCGTGCGGGCCTCGGTCACGACCGCTCCAGGAGGAACGTGAGCAGCGCCTTCTGCGCGTGCAGGCGGTTCTCTGCCTCGTCCCACACGGCCGAGCGGGGGCCGTCGATGACCTCGGCGGTGATCTCCTTGCCGCGGTAGGCCGGCAGGCAGTGGAGCACGATCGCGTCGTCCTTCGCGTGGGCGAGGAGGTCGTCGTTCACCTGGTACGGCACGAAGGGCAGGGCGCGGTCCTCGGCCTCCGCCTCGTCGCCCATCGACACCCACGTGTCGGTCGCGACGACGTCGGCGCCCGCGACGGCCTCGACCGGGTCGGACGTGACGAGCACGGAGCCGCCGGTCTCGGCGGCGATCCGCTCGGCGTCGGCCACGAAGACGGGGTGCGGCGGGTAGCCGTCCGGCGTGCCGACCCGCACGTGCAGTCCGGCGGTCGCGCCGCCGAGCAGGTAGGAGTGCGCCATGTTGTTGGCGCCGTCGCCGACGTACGCCAGCGTCTGGCCCGCCAGCGCCCCCGTGCCACCACGCAGCTGGGCGATCGTGAGGAGGTCCGCGAGGATCTGGCACGGGTGGAAGTCGTCGGTCAGGGCGTTGACGACCGGCACGCGGCTGATCGCCGCCATCTCCTCGAGACGGTCCTGGCCGAACGTGCGCCACACGATCGCCGACGCCTGCCGGTCGAGCACGCGCGTGACGTCCGCGACGGACTCCCGCACGCCGACCTGGGCGAGCCGGCCGTCGACGACGACCGGGAAGCCGCCGAGCTCGGCGATGCCCGTCGCGAACGAGAGCTGGGTGCGCAGCGTCGGCTTGTCGAACAGCACGGCCACGCCCTGCGGGCCGGCGAGCGGCTGGCGGAACGTGCGGTCGTCGCGGAACGCGAGGCCGATCTCGAGGACCTGGCGCTGCTCGGCGGGCGTGAGGTCGTCGTCGCGCAGGAAGTGCCGGGGGGCCATCAGGAGCTCCTCGTCGTCGGGTCGGTCGTGGGTTCGGTCGTGGGTGCGGGGTTCGCGGTACGGGCCGCCGCGGCGGCCGGGTCCTCGGGGACGGTGACCGACGCGAAGAACGCGACGACGTCGCGCGCCTGGTCGGGCGTGAGGATCAGGGGCGGCGCGAGGCGGATCGCGTCGGGCGCGACGGCGTTCACGACGAACCCCGCGTCGAGCGCCGCGCGCGCGACGTCGGCCGCGACGGGCCGGGTGAGCTGGACGGCGAGCAGGAGACCGCGTCCGCGCACCCCGGCGACGAGCGGGTTGCCCGCCGCGGAGATCCCGTCGCGCAGGAGCCCGCCGACGGTCCGGACGTTCTCGAGCAGACCGTCGCGCTCGATGACGCCGAGCGTCGCGAGCGCCGCCGCGGCCGCCACGGGGTTGCCGCCGAACGTCGTGCCGTGCTGGCCGCGGCCGAGCAGCGTCGCAGCGCGCTCGCCGTACGCGACCACCGCGCCCACGGGGAACCCGCCGCCGAGGCCCTTGGCGAGCGTGACGACGTCGGGCACGACGCCGCCGCCCACCTCCGGCTGCTGGTACGCGAACCACGAGCCGGTGCGCCCGACGCCGGTCTGCACCTCGTCGAGGACGAGGAGCGCGCCGTGGCGCGCCGTGAGCTCGCGCGCGGCGACGAGGTAGCCCGGCGAGAGCGAGCGCACGCCGGCCTCGCCCTGCACGGGCTCGACGACGAGCGCGGCGACCTCGCCGCGGGCCGCCACCGCGGCGGGCGAGAACGCCTCCTCGAGCGCGGCGACGTCGTCGAACGCGACGAACTCGACGCCGCCCGGGAGCGGTTCGAACGGCTCGCGGTACGCGGCCTTCGACGTCAGCGCGAGCGCGCCCATGGTCCGCCCGTGGAAGCCGCCCTGGAGCGCGAGGACCCGCGTGCGGCCCGTCCGGCGCGCCATCTTGAACGCCGCCTCGTTGGCCTCCGTGCCCGAGTTCGTGAAGAACACGCGCGACCCCTCGGGCGCCTCCGCGAGCGCGAGCAGGCGCTCCGCGAGCGCGATCTGCGTCGGGGTGCCGAAGAAGTTCGAGACGTGCCCGAGCGTGCCGAGCTGGGCCGAGACGGCGGCCGTGAGCGTCGGGTGGGCGTGGCCGAGCGCGTTGACCGCGATGCCCGCGAGCAGGTCGAGGTACCGCTTCCCGTCGGCGTCCCACACGTACGCGCCCTCGCCGCGCACGAGGACGCGCTGCGGCGGGCCGAACGTGTCCATGACCGCGTGGGTGTAGCGGTCGGTCCACTGCGCGACGGAGCCGTCGGCCGGGGCCGTCACGGTGGTCGTCGGTGCGGGCGCGGGCGCGCCGGTCGGGTGGTCGAGGGCGTTCACGCGGCTCCTCCGGCGGTCGTGACGGGCTCGGGCGCCGGCGCGCCCGCGGGGTCGGGGACGACCATGGTCCCGTTGCCCTGGGTGGTGAAGACCTCGAGCAGCGTCGAGTGCGGCACGCGACCGTCGATCACGGTCGCCGCGGGGACGCCGCCCTCGACCGCGCGCAGGCACGCCTCCATCTTGGGGACCATGCCCGCGGACAGGGACGGCAGGAGCGTCGCGAGCTCGGAGCGCGTGATCTGCGCGACGAGCGAGTCCTTGTCCGGCCAGGACGTGTACAGGCCCTCGACGTCGGTCAGCACGACGAGCTTCTTCGCGCCGAGCGCGACGGCGAGCGCCGCGGCGGCGGTGTCGGCGTTGACGTTGAGCACCTGCGTCGGGTCCTCGAGGTCGGGCGCGATGGTCGAGACGACGGGGATGCGGCCGGCGTCGAGCAGGTCCTGGACCGCGGACGGGTGCACCTCGACGACGTCGCCGACGAGCCCGACGTCGACCGGCTCGCCGTCCACGGTCGCGTGCCGGCGCTGGGCCTGGAGCAGGCCGCCGTCCTCGCCCGAGAGCCCGACGGCGTACGGGCCGTGCGCGTTGATCAGGCCGACGAGCTCGCGCGACACCTGGCCCGTGAGCACCATGCGCACGACGTCCATCGCCTCGGGCGTCGTGACGCGCAGGCCGCCGCGGAACTCGGACTCGATGCCGAGCCGGTCGAGCATCGCCGAGATCTGCGGGCCCCCGCCGTGCACGACGACGGGGCGCAGCCCGACCCGGCGCAGGAACACCATGTCCTCGGCGAACGCGGCCTTGAGCGTGTCGTCGACCATGGCGTTGCCGCCGTACTTGACGACGACGAGCGCGCCGGCGAACTCCTCCAGCCACGGCAGGGCCTCGACGAGCACCTCCGCCTTCTGCTCGGGGCGCAGGTCGGTGCGCGTGTCGAACGCGGCGTCGTCCGGGTGGGGCGTGGTCGTGGTCGGGTCGCTCATGAGGAGTACGCGCTGTTCTCGTGGACGTAGTCGTGCGTGAGGTCGTTGGTCCAGACCGTCGCGGTCGCGGAGCCGGCGTGCAGGTCGATCTCGACGCGCACCTCGCGCTCGACGGCGAGGTCGACGAGCTCGCGCGGCTCGCCCACTCCCCCGGCCCGGCAGACCTGGACGTCGTTGACCGTCACGTCGAGCAGGAGCGCGTCGAACGGCGCGACGTCCTCGGGGACCGTCCCGACGGCCGACACGATGCGCCCCCAGTTCGGGTCGTTGCCGAAGATCGCGGCCTTGAAGAGGTTGGAGCGCGTCACCGCGCGCGCGACCGCGACGGCGGCGTCCTCGCTCGACGCGTTCACCACGGTGACGGCGACGTCGTGGCTCGCGCCCTCGGCGTCGGCCACGAGCTGGCGCGCGAGCGACGCGCTGGCCTCGGTCACGGCGTCCGTGAGCTCGTCGAGCGTCACCTCGACCCCGGACGCACCGGAGGCCAGGAGGATCACGGTGTCGTTCGTCGACATGCAGCCGTCGGAGTCGACGCGGTCGAACGTCGTGCGCGTCGCGGCGCGCAGCGCGGCGTCGGCCGTCGCGGCGTCGACGACGGCGTCCGTCGTGAGCACGCACAGCATCGTCGCGAGGCCCGGCGCGAGCATGCCCGCACCCTTGGCCATGCCCCCGACCGTCCACGTCGCGGCACCGTCCGTCGCGGTCGCGTCCGTGACCTCGCGGACCACGGAGACCGTCTTGGGCACGGTGTCCGTCGTCATGATCGCGAGCGCGGCGTCGCCGCCGCCGTCGACCGTCGCGACCGGGTCGGCGAGCGCCGCCGCGGCGGCGTCGACCCCGGCGAGCAGCTTCTCCAGGGGCAGCCGCACGCCGATGAGGCCCGTCGAGCAGACGAGCACGTCGCCGGCGGACGTCGCGAGCACGTCCGCGACGTGCTCCGCCGTCCGGTGCGTGTCGGCGAAGCCCTCCGGCCCCGTGCACGCGTTGGCGCCGCCCGAGTTGAGCACGACGGCGGTCGCGCGCCCGTCGCTCACGGCCTGCCGGGTCCACGCGACCGGCGCGGCGAACACGCGGTTCGTCGTGAGGACGGCGGCGGCGACGTCGAGCGGCCCGTCGTTGACGACGAGCGCGACGTCGCGGGCGCCCGTGGACTTGAGCCCGGCGGCGACGCCGGCGGCCCGGAAGCCCTGCGGGGTGGTGACGGTCACGGGGCGACCCCTTCGGTCGTGAGGCCGGCCGTCTGCGGCAGGCCGAGCGCGATGTTCATGGACTGCACCGCGGCGCCCGCGGTGCCCTTGACGAGGTTGTCGATCGCCGTGACGGTGACGACGCGGCCCGCCGCGTGGTCGACCGCGACCTGGACGAGGGCCGTGTTGGCGCCGAGCGTCATGGCCGTCGTGGGCCACTGACCCGCGGGCAGCACGCGGACGAACGGCTCGCCGACGTACGCGTCCTCCCAGGCCCGGCGCACGCGCGCGTCGCGCTCCGCACGGTCGAGGCGCGCGGCGTCGTCGGACAGGCGCGCCGTGACCGTGGCGAGGATCCCGCGCGACATCGGCACGAGCGTCGGCGTGAACGAGATGCTCACGCCCGACGCTCCCGCGGCCCGCAGGTTCTGCGCGATCTCCGGGATGTGCCGGTGCGACCCGCCGACGGCGTACGGCTGGGCCGAGCCGAGCGCCTCCGACGCGAGCAGGTGCGGCTTGAGGGACTTGCCCGCGCCCGAGTAGCCGTTGGCGAGCACCGCGACGAGGTCACGGCCCTCGACGAGCCCGGACGCGATGCCCGGCTGGATGCCCAGCGTGACCGCCGTGACGTTGCAGCCCGGCACCGCGATGCGGCGCACGCCGGCGAGCCGCTCGCGCTGCTTCGTCTCGCTCGCGGCAGCGCCCGGCGCGAGCGTGAGCAGCAGCTCCGGCAGCCCGTACGGCCACGTGCCCGCGTGCTCCGACCCGTAGAACGACGCCCAGTCCGCCGCGGACTCCAGCCGGTGGTCCGCGCCCAGGTCCAGCACGAGCACGTCGTCCGGGAGCTGCGCCGCGATCTCGCCCGACGCACCGTGCGGCAGCGCGAGCACGACGACGTCGTGGCCCAGCAGGTGCTCGACGCTCGTCGGCAGCAGCACGCGGTCGGCGAGGGATCGCAGGTGCGGCTCGTGCTCACCGAGGAGCGACCCCGCGTTGCTGTGCGCCGTGACGGCGCCGATCTCCACCTCCGGGTGCCCGGCGAGCAGGCGGAGCGTCTCCCCGCCGGCGTACCCGGACGCACCCGCGACCGCGACTCTGATCGTCATATGCATCACTATACATACTTATGCAACGGTCGGGTCGGAGGTCCCGCCCACGGTACGCGTCGTCGAGCCCGCGGTCGGGTCGGGTCTCCTGCCCGCGTGGTCGGGTCCGCGGTGGGGTCGGACCGTGTGCTTGGACTGGCGCACCGTCACCTCGGTCTTCCGGGCGGGTGTTCCAGGAGTGCGCCTGTGACGTCCTTCGCACACGGTCCGACCCCACCGCTCGTCCTGCCCGTCACCGCACGACCCGCGGCCGGGTCCGGCGGTCACGCCCGGTCCGGGCGCAGGGCCGTCGCGCGGACCCGGTGCTACGTCGTCTGGCCGGTCTCAGACCGCTGCCGCGCAGACGGCGCGGACGCTCGCGCCGAGGACGGACGCGTCGCGGCCGACGGTCCAGCGCGGGGCGCCGTCGGGGCCGCGGTGCTCGAGGTAGGTGACCGCGGTCGCGTCGCTGCCGGTGCCGACGGACTGCTGGGCGAGCGCGAGGATCTCGACGGGCCGGCCGAGGCGGGCGAGCGCGTCGGCCAGGGCGTCGACCGCCCCGGCCCCGGTCCCGGACGCGGTGACCTGCGCGCCGTCGACGGCGAGCACGAGGTCGAGGCGCTCGGTGCCGCCGTTCGAGCGTCGGCTCGTCCAGGAGACGGGCTCGACGGCGCCGGGCCGCGCGTAGGCCGCGTCGAACAGTGCGAGGAGCGCGTCGGGCGTCACCTCGGCGCCGGTGGCGTCGGCGTGCTCCTGGACGCGGCTCGCGAGGTCGACCTGGAGGCCGCGGGGCAGGTCGAGGCCGTGCGCGGAGTGCAGCACGTACGCGACGCCGCCCTTGCCGGACTGGCTGTTCACGCGGACGAGTGCCTCGTACGTCCTCCCGAGGTCGGCGGGGTCGACCGGCAGGTAGGGCACGCGCCACGGCGCCACCGCGGGGTCGAGGCCCGACGCCGCGGCGTCGGCGCGGTGGCGCTCCATGCCCTTGCGGATCGCGTCCTGGTGCGTGCCGGAGTAGGCGGTGTGGACGAGCTCGCCCACGTACGGGTGGCGCGGGTGCACGTCGATCCGGTTGCACGCGACGACGATGTCGCGGATCCCGTCGAGGTCGGAGAAGTCGACCATCGGGTCGACGCCCTGGGCGTGCAGGTTGAGGCCCAGGGTCACGAGGTCGACGTTCCCGGTGCGCTCGCCGTTGCCGAAGAGGCACCCCTCGACGCGCTGCGCCCCGGCGAGGACGGCGAGCTCGGCGCACGCGACGCCGGTCCCGCGGTCGTTGTGCGGGTGGACGGAGAGGATCACGCCGTCGCGCCGCGCGAGGTGGCGGTCCATGTACTCGATCTGGTCGGCGTAGACGTTGGGCGTTGCGACCTCGACGGTCGCGGGCAGGTTGAGGATCACGGGGCGCTCGGGCGTCGCGTCCCAGAGCGTCGTCATGCGGTCGCACACGTCGAGCACGTAGTCGGGCTCGGTGAGGTTGAACACCTCGGGCGAGAACTCGAAGCGGACGCGCGGGTCGTCGCCGGCGTGGCGCAGCACGTCGGTCCCGGCGTCGGCGATGAGGCGCGCGAGGTCCTCGCGGTCGCGGCCGAGCACGACGTCGCGCCACACGGGTGCCGTCGCGGTGTACACGTGGACGACGACCGGGTTGCGCAGCCCGCGCACGGCCTCGAACGTGCGCGCGACGAGGTCGGCGCGCGCGGCGGTGAACACGACGACCGTGACGTGCTCGGGCGCGAGGTCGGTCTCGGCGAGCAGGCGCACGAAGTCGAAGTCGGTCTGCGACGCCGACGGGTAGCCCACCTCGATCTCGGTGTAGCCCATGGCGACGAGCAGCTCGAAGAAGCGGCGCTTGCGCGCGGGGTCCATCGGCTCCGCGAGCGCCTGGTTGCCGTCGCGCAGGTCGACGGGGACCCACAGCGGCGCCTGGGTGAGCCGACGCGACGGCCACCGGCGGTCGGGCAGGTCGGGTACCTCGACCCGCGCGTGGACGTCGGCGTAGCGGAACGAGGGCATGCGCGACGGGCGCTGGCGGTTCCAGGAGGGCGCGGCCTCGCCCCCGTCGGTCGAGAGGCCGGTCGAGGCGTCGGTCGAGAGGCCGGTCGAGGCGTCGGTCGAGGTCTCGATCGAGACGTCGGGGGTGCACGCGGCGGTGGTGGGAGCGGTCATGGTCAGTCCTTCGGGTCTCTCCCGTGAGCACGGGGCGGTGGGCGACCGGCGCGCGACGGTTCCCCACGGCGGGGAGCCGGTCCGGTCAGACCCCGCCGTGGCGCCGAAGGAGGAGCGCCGTCCAGGACATGGCAGGTACGCTAGCGCCGAACAAGTCCTCAGACAACCTGAGAGGTTTCCCATGAACGCGCTGCACCGGCGCCCCCTCGCGGACCAGGCGGCCGAGCTCCTGCTCGACCGCGTGCGCTCCGGCGTCTGGCCCCTCGACCACCGGCTGCCCGGCGAGCAGGCGCTCGCGACCGAGCTCGGCGTCGGGCGCTCCACCGTCCGCGAGGCGATCCGCCAGCTCGCGGGGCGGGGCGTGCTCGACAGCCGGCAGGGTTCGGGCGTCTACGTCGTGTCGACCGACACCGCCGACGACTGGGACGAGGTGCTGCGCCGCGGGGAGATCGTCGACGTGCTGGAGGTCCGCGCCGCCCTCGAGGCCGAGGCCGCAGGCCTCGCCGCCGCGCGCCGCACCCCCGCGGACCTCCGCGCCATGACGACGGCGCTCTCCCGTCGCGGGGAGGTCCCGTCGAAGTCGTCGGCCGCCGAGTACGTGGACGCGGACCTGGTCTTCCACCGGGCGGTCGTGGACGCCGCGCACAACGCCGTGCTCGGCGAGCTCTTCGCGACCTTCGTCCCGCGCCTGCGTCGCGCGATGGTCGCGATGGTCGACCTCGACCGCGCGGGCGAGGCGCACCGGCACGACCAGGACGCGCACGAGGCGATCCTCGAGGCGGTGCGCGACCGCGACGTACCGCGCGCGTCCGCGGCGGCGCGCGAGCACCTCGCGGCCGTCCACGCGAAGGTCGCCGGGCGCGGCGCCGGCGCGGCGAGTGAGGGCCGGTGAGCACGGAGGTCCTGTCCCTGCGCGGCGTCGACCTCGTCCGCGAGGGCCGCGCGATCCTCGACGGCGTCGACCTCGTGGTCCGGGCAGGCGAGCACTGGGCGCTGCTCGGCCCGAACGGCGCGGGCAAGAGCACGATCCTCGGGCTCTGCGGGGCGCGCCGTCACCCGACCCGGGGCACGGTCCACGTGCTCGGCGAGCGCCTCGGCCGCGTGGACATCCAGACGTTGCACCGCCGCATCGGCCACGTCGACCCGCGTCACGACCTGCGCTCCCCGCTGACCGTGCTCGAGGTGACCCTGACCGGCCTCACGGGGACCGTCGACTGGCGCCCGCGCTGGCAGCCGACCCCGGACGAGGTCACCCTCGCCCGGGGACTGGTCGCCGACCTCGGTCTCGCGCACCGCGCGCACGACCCCTGGCCGACGCTCTCCCAGGGCGAGCGGGGGCGGGCGCTCGTGGCGCGCGCGCTCCTGCCCGACCCCGCCCTCCTGCTGCTCGACGAGCCGTCCACCGGGCTCGACGTCGCCGCGCGCGAGCAGCTCCTCGAGACGCTCGACGCCGTGCGCGCGACCCGGCCGCACGTCGCCTCGGTGCTGGTGACGCACCACCTCGAGGAGCTGCCGACCACGACGAGCCACGCGCTCCTGCTCGCGCACGGCCGCGCGGTCGTCGCGGGAGCCGCGGAGGACGTGCTCGTCACGGAGCACGTCACGCGCTGCTTCGACCACCCGGTGCACGTCGAGCGTCGGTTCGGGCGCTGGCATGCCACGGCGGGGCACGCGCGACCGCCCCGCCTCGTCGGGGAGGACGCGGTCGCCGTCAGGACGGCGTCCGGCACCGGGGTCACCCGGACGGCGGCCCCGGCACCCGCACGACCCTAGGCTGGGGCCATGCACGCGATCGTGGCCCGCGCGGCGGGCGGCCCCGAGGTCCTGGAGTACACCGAGCTCCCCGACCCGTCACCGGGTCCCGGGCAGCTCCTCGTCCGGTCCGCCGTGGCGGGCGTGAACTTCATCGACACGTACAAGCGCTCCGGCGTGTACGCGATGGAGTACCCGCACGTCGTCGGCAGCGAGGGTGCGGGTGTGGTCGCCGAGCTGGGCGAGGGCATCGACGGGTTCGCCGTTGGCGACCGCGTCGTGTGGACCGAGGCGCCCGGGTCGTACGCGGGCCTCGTCCTCGTGGATGCGGCGCAGGCGCTGCACGTGCCGGACGCGGTCTCGCTCGAGGACGCGACCGCCGTCGCGCTCCAGGGCCTCACCGCGCACTACCTGTGCACGTCGTCCTACCCGGTCCGGCCGGGCGACCGCGTCCTCGTGCACGCGGGCGCGGGCGGCGTCGGGCTGCTCCTGACCCAGATGCTCGTGGCGCGGGGCGCGCACGTGATCTCGACCGTGTCGACCCCCGAGAAGGCGGAGCTGTCCCGCGGCGCGGGCGCCGAGCACGCGATCCAGTACACGGCGTTCGCGGACCTCACCGCCGAGCTGCCCGAGGTCGTGCGCGGGCTCACGGGCGGCGAGGGCGTCGCGGCGGTGTACGACTCGGTGGGCAAGGACACGTTCGACGCCTCGCTCGCGGCGCTGCGCCGCCGGGGCACGCTCGTGCTCTACGGCGGCTCGTCCGGGCAGGTCCCGCCGTTCGACCCGCAGCGGCTCAACGCCGGCGGTTCGCTCTTCCTCACGCGGCCCAAGCTCGCCGACCACACGGCGACGCGCGCCGAGCTCGTCGAGCGGGCGACCGAGGTGCTCGGCGCGGTCGCGGGCGGCACGCTGCACGTGCGCGTGGGCGCCACGTTCCCGCTCGCCGGCGCCGCCGACGCGCACCGGGCGCTGGAGGGCCGCGCGACCACGGGCAAGGTCCTCCTCGTCCCCGGCGACGCGGCGGGCACCCCGCCCGGCACGGTCGCGGGCGCGGCGTGAGCTGGGACTGGGTTCCCGCGCGGCCGGGCGAGGAGGACGGGTCCGACGGCGGGCCGTCCCCCGCCCTGCGCCGCGCCGTGACCGTCCTCGCCGTCCTGCTCGCCGCGGCGCTCGCCGTGTACTGGGTGACGGTCGGGCTGCGCCAGCAGGCGGACGCGTGCGTGGTCGACCGCCCCGACGGCGTCGCGATCCGTGACGTCGACGCGCGGTGGCGCTGGGTCCCGCCGGGCTACGAGTGCGTCTACGCGACGGCCGAGGAGGACGTGGCCCGCGCCTGACCGACGTGACCGCAGCTCGCGCCCGGTCCGTGGGTCAGCGCGGCACGACCGGCGACGAGGCGTGCAGGTGGTCGACCGGCCCCCGGCCCGTCCCGACGCGCAGCGCCGCCCCGCCGCGCAGCGCGCCGGTGAGCCACTCCTTGGCCTCGCGCGCCGCGTCCTCCCAGCTCTGGCGCTGGGGGCGCAGGGCCGCGAGCGCGGCGGAGAGCGAGCACCCGGTGCCGTGCGTGTGGGGCGTGTCCACGCGCTCCGCGTCGAACGTCGTGACGGTCGGCGCGTCGTCCGGGGACGGACCGGCCGGCACGACGAGGGCGTCCGGTGACGTCGCACCGGTGAGGTGGCCGCCCTTGAGCAGCACGACGGCGCCGCTCGCCGCCGCGTAGGAAGCGGCCTGGGCCAGCGCGTCGTCCCACGTCGTCGCGACGTCGCGTCCCGCGAGGACGGCGAGCTCGGGGAGGTTGGGGGTCACGACGTCGGCCCGTGCCGCGAGGTCGCGCACGGCCTGCTCCGCGCCCGGGTCGAGCAGGCGGTGCCCCGACGTGGCGACCATGACGGGGTCGAGCACGACCCAGGGCCGCGGGAGCCCGCCGTCGGACCGGGCCGCGGCGAGCGCGTCGAGCCACGCCCCGATCTCGCGCGCGTTCGCCTCGTCGGCGACCATGCCGATCTTCACGGCGTCGATCTCGACGTCGTCGGACACCGCGTCGAGCTGCTCACGCAGGAACGCGGGGCCCGGGACGTGCACGGACCGCACGCCGTGCGTGTTCTGCGCGACGAGCGCCGTCGTGACGGCCATGCCGTAGGCGCCGTGCGCGGCGAAGGACTTGAGGTCCGCCTGGATGCCCGCGCCCCCGGTCGGGTCGGTCCCGGCGATCGACAGCACGCGCGGCCGCGAGGGCCGGACGTCGGGGTCGACGTCGGGACCGGGGGTGCGGCCGGCCGCGGGCGGAGGGGCACTGTCGCGCCGGGGTGCGGGGTCGTGCTGGGGCAGGGCGAGCGTCATCGCCGGACATCCCTTCGCTGGTACGAGCCAGAGCAGGTTCGACGGGTCTCATCTCAGCCCTCGTCGGGGCACCCCGTGTCGCTCGCCATGCTACGTCCTGCGTGCCGGACACCCGCGCTCGGTCTCGCGCCGCACCGGGCTGCGTGCGCGACCCCTCCCGGAGGACGCCTCAGGCCTGGTGGATCGCCTCGCCCGCGATCTCGAGGCCGATCTTCTTGCCCACGAGGAACCCGCCGGTCTCGAGGAGCACGTTCCAGACGAGGCCGAAGCTCTCGCGGTCGATCTCGCCCGCGGCGTGGAAGCCGAAGATGTCCCGGCCGTACGGGTCGCGTCGCGCTCCCCCGTACTGCATCGACAGCACGGTCCGGTGGGTGACGCCGCGGACGGTGAGCAGCCCGTTGACGAGGAACCGCCCCGCCTGTGCGGCCCGGGGCTGGACGCGCTCCTGCGCGAGCTCGGCGCGCTCGGGCGAGCGGTTCCGCAGCCGCGCCCACGCGAGGATCTGGTCCTGCTGCTCACCCTGCCAGTCGATCGAGGTGCTGCGGAACTCGATCGTCGGGTAGGCGTCGACGTCGAGGAAGTCGGGGCTGCGCAGGTGCGCGTCGCGCTCCTCGTGGTGGGTCGTGAGGCTCGCCGTCTCGATGCTCGCCGACACGGCCGACGCGATCGGGTCCTCGCCCACCAGGATCGTCGCGCTCGCCCGGGTGAACTCTCCCCGGACGGGCGACACCATCATGTGCATCCCGGTGAACCCGATGCGCTTGTGCGCCTCGTCGAGGGCGTAGGTGCCGGCCTCGGGAACGGTGAGGCCGTTCCACTGCCGGACAGGGCGTGCCGTCGTCATACGTCGCTCCCGGGCGTCGTCGAGCCGCGACGTCGGTGTCCGCCCGGTACTGGTCAGGTGTCCAGGACAGCATCCCCGATGAGTGGATGAAGTTTCAACTAGGTAGCGGGTGATCTCCCCCTCGCTTCTTCTGGCCGCGGCCCTCGGACGACCGCCCCGAACGCACGAGCGCCGCCCGACCGGACAGGTCGGGCGGCGCTACGGTCCTGCGACGCGGCGGGTGGCGACAGGGCGGTCGCCGCGACGTCAGCGAGCCGGGAGCTCTCCCGGCATCGGGTCGTCCGCGCCCCAGCGCGTCACGCGCAACCGGCGCGCGTCGGGCCCTGGCAGCGAGTCCCCGCGGCCCGCGGCCTCGTCCGCCGCGGCACGCAGCGACTCCGGCGTGTCGTGGGTCACGCGGACGAACGCGCCCGAGAACGCGTCGAGCTCGCCCCGGGCGATCGCGACGACCATCTCGACCGTGCGCTCGACCGGGGTCCACTCGGTGCGGCCCTCGTGCATGGCCATCGACGCAGTCATGTCGGTCTGCACCACACCCGGGGACACCTCGAACGTGCGCAGCCCGCGCGCGTGGCCGGACCGGTGGAGGTTCGCTCCCAGCCGCAGGAGCGCCGTCTTGCTCGCGTTGTACGCGCTCGCACCGTCCATGTCGTGCGAGCCCGCGCCGCTGTTGAGGTCGACGACGCGGCCCCCGCCGCGCGCGAGCATCCCCGGCACCACGGCGCGTGCGAGGAGGAACGGGCCGCGCACGTTGGTCTCGACGATCGCCCACCACTCGTCGGGGTCGGCCTCCCAGAGCGGCACCTCGGCGTCGACCCGACCCGCGTTGTTGACGAGGAGGTCGACGCCCCCGAGCGCGGACTCCGCCTCGGCGACGGCGGCCGCGACGGCCTCGGCGTCGGTGACGTCCGCGGTCACGACGACCGCACGCCCGGAATTGCTCCCGTCGAGCGCCGCGATCTCGTCCGCCACGCCCGCGAGCCGGCCGGCGTCGCGCGCGAGGAGCGCGACGTCGAGACCGGCCGCGGCGAGACCGACGGCGATCGCACGGCCGATGCCGCGCGAGGCGCCGGTGACGAGCGCCGTGCGGGCGGGCGCGACCTCCACCGCGCCCGCACCGGACTCCGCGCTCACGCCCGCAGCTCCGCGCCGACGCGCTCGCGTGCCACCGTCACGGCGCCCTCGCGAACACGTGCCACGTCGTCCGCGGTGAGCGTGCGGTCCGCGGCGCGCAGCCGCAGCGAGAACGCGAGCGACTTGCGCCCGGCGCCGACCTGCTCGCCGGTGAAGACGTCGAACAGCGCGACGTCCTCGACCAGGTCGCCCGCGCCGTCGACGATCGCGTCGCGCAGGGCCTGCGCGGTCACGTCGGCGTCCACCACGAACGCGAGGTCCTCCTTGGCCGCGGGGAAGCCCGAGACGGGCGTCGCCTGCACCGGCGCGTCGGACGAGCCCGCCACGAGCGCGGTGAGGTCGACCTCGAACGCCACCGCGCGCGGGGGGAGGCCCAGGTTCTCGACCACCTTGGGGTGCAGCTCGCCCGCGTGCCCGACGACCGTCCCGTCCGCGAGCTCGAGGCGCGCGCAGCGTCCCGGGTGGAACGGCGCGCGAGCCGTGTCGGCCACGACGCGCACGTCCGTGCCGACCCGGAGCCCGACGCGCTCCACGACGAGGCGGGCCGCGCTGAGCGCGTCCGTCCAGTCGGCCGCGCGGCCGGGGCCCCACCAGCCGGCACGCTCGCGGCGCCCGACGAGGACGCCGGCCACGTGGCGCGGCTGCGACGGCAGCGCGGCGTCGATCGCCGCGAGCTCGTCGTCGCTCGGCCGGGCGCCGCCCGGCAGCGCGGGCGCGGCGGGCGCGTCGGGCCGCGGGTGCGTGACGAGGCCGATCTCGAACAGCGCGACGTCGCCCAGCCCTCGGCCGACGTTGCGGCGCGTGGTCTCCAGCAGCGTGCTCAGCAGGTCGGTCCGCATCAGCGGGCGGTCGTCGGCGAGCGGGTTGAGCAGACGCAGCGCCCGACGCCGTGCGTCGTCCGCGGGCAGGCGCAGCGCGTCGAGCTCGGCGGTGCCGACGAACGGGTAGCTCAGCGTCTCGACGAAGCCGTCCTCGGCGAGCGCCCGCGCGACCGAGCGGCGCACGCGCTGCTCGCGCGTGAGCCCCCGGCCCCCGGGAGCGGCGGGCAGGAGGGACGGGATCTCGTCGTAGCCGACGAGGCGCGCCACCTCCTCCACGAGCTCGGCCGGCTCCGTGAGGTCCGGGCGCCAGGACGGCGGGGTGACCACGAGCACGCCCGTGGCGTCCGCGTCGCCCGCCTCCACGGTGCAGCCGATCGCCCCGAGCGTGCCGACGACCTGCTCGAGCGTGTACGGCACGCCGACGAGGCGCGCGGCCTCGCCGACCGGGAGGCGGATCGCAGCGGGTGCCGCGACACGGTCGAGGTCGCCCACGGCCGGGTCCGCGGTCCCGCCGCCGAGCTCGACGAGCAGGTCGACGACGCGCTGCGCCGCGACCGCGGGCAGCAGCGGGTCGACGCCGCGCTCGAACCGCTTCGCCGCCTCGCTCGACAGCTTGTGGCGACGCGACGTGCGCGCGACCGTCACCGGGTCGAAGTGCGCGGCCTCGACGAGGACGGCCGTCGTCGTCGGGCCGACCTCCGAGGAGGCGCCGCCCATGACGCCGGCGAGCCCGAGCACGCGTGAGGCGCGCGCACCGTCGGGGCTGTCCGTGATGAGCAGGTCCTCGGGGTCGAGGGCCCGGTCGACGTCGTCGAGCGTCGTGAGCCGCTCCCCCGCCGCCGCGCGTCGCACGACGATCGGCGCTGCGACCCGCTCGAGGTCGTACGCGTGCAGGGGCTGCCCGAGGTCGAGCATGACGTAGTTCGTCACGTCGACCGCGAGCGAGATCGGCCGCATGCCCGACGCCGTGAGGCGGCGCTGCATCCACGCGGGCGTCTGCGCGGCGGGGTCGATCCCCCGCACGACGCGCGTGACGAACCGGTCGCACCCGACGACGCCGTGGACCGGCGCCGCGTCGTCGACCTCGACGGGGAAGCCGTCGGGCGTCGCCGCGGGCGGGGGCGTGGGCAGGGAACCGGGCAGGCCGGGGTCGGTGAAGCGCGCGCCGGTCGAGTGCGAGAACTCGCGCGCGACGCCGCGGTAGGAGAACGCGTACCCGCGGTCGGGCGTCACGTTGATCTCGAGCACCTCGTCGCCGAGCCCGAGCAGCGCGACGGCGTCCTGGCCCGGGGTCAGGTCCTCGGCCGCGTACCCGAGCCGCGGCAGCACGATGATGCCGTCGTGGTCCTCGCCGAGCCCGAGCTCGCGCTGCGAGCAGATCATGCCGTCGGACACGTGCCCGTACGTCTTGCGGCTCGCGATGGCGAACGGACCCGGCAGGACGGAGCCCGGCAGCGCGACGACCACGAGGTCGCCCGGCGCGAAGTTGTGCGCGCCGCACACGATGCCGCGCGCACCGCCGGCCGGCATGTCGGCGGCGTCCACGCCCTTGATCTCGGCGACGTTGTGCTCCGGACCGACGTCGACCAGGCACCAGTTGATGGTCTTGCCGTTCTTCTGTGGCTCGGGCGTCATCTCCAGGACGCGCCCGACGACGAGGGGACCCGTCACGGCCGCGCCATGGATCGCCTCCTCCTCCAGGCCGACGCGGACGAGGTCGGCGGCGAGCCGCTCGGCGGTGAGCCCCGCGGGCAGCTCGACGTGGTCGCCCAGCCAGTCGATGGCGACGTAGGGCATCAGATCTCCGTTCCGAACTGGGCGGAGAAGCGCGCGTCGCCCTCCACCATGTCGTGCATGTCCGCGATCCCGTGACGCAGCATGAGCGTGCGCTCGATGCCCATGCCGAACGCGAAGCCCGAGTACACGTCGGGGTCGACCCCCACGGACCGCAGCACGTTCGGGTTGACCATGCCGCAGCCGCCCCACTCGATCCAGCCCGGCCCGCCCTTCTTCTGCGGGAACCACAGGTCCATCTCGGCGCTCGGCTCGGTGAACGGGAAGTAGCTCGGGCGCAGGCGCGTGCGCGCCTCGGGGCCGAACATGGCGCGCGCGAACGCGTCGAGCGTCCCCAACAGGTTCGCCATGGTGAGGCCCTCGTCGATCGCCAGGCCCTCGACCTGGTGGAAGACGGGCGTGTGGGTCGCGTCGAGCGCGTCGGTGCGGAACGTCTTGCCCGGGCACGCGACGTACAGCGGCACACCACGCTCGAGGAGCGAGCGCGCCTGGACGGGCGACGTGTGGGTGCGCAGCACGAGGTTCGACGGCGCCGCGGCACCCTCGGAGCCGCCCGCACCGGCCACGTAGAACGTGTCCTGCATCTGCCGCGCCGGGTGGTCGACGCCGAAGTTCAGCGCGTCGAAGTTGAACCACTCCGCCTCGACCTCGGGACCCTCCGCGATCTCCCAGCCGAGGCCGACGAAGAAGTCGGCCACGCGCTCCTGGAGCGTCTCCAACGGGTGCCGCGCACCCGACGGCACGCGGTCGATCGGGAGCGTGACGTCCACCGCCTCCTCGACGAGCACGCGCTCGTCGCGCTCGGCCTCGAGCTCGGCCTGCCGCGCCGCGAGCGCCTGGTTCACACGACCGCGGAGCGGACCGAGGAGCTGGCCGGCGGTCTTCTTGTCGGCGGGCGCGAGCGAGCCGATCTGGCGGTTCGCGAGCGCGAGGGCGCTGCGGTCCCCCGTGTGCTCGGTACGCACGAGCTTGAGCGCGTCGAGGTCGCCGGCCCCGGCGATCGCGGCGAGGGCGGCGTCGAGCGCGCGCTGGAGCGCGTCGGCGTCGAGCGGGGAGGGAGCGGTCGGGGTCTCCGGGCCGCCGTCCCCCGTGACGGGGGTGACGACGTCGGCGTCAGGGCTGGACATGCGTGCCTTCCTGGCGAGGGCGGGACTGCGGGAGCGGGCGACGACCAGGGCAGGAACCTCAAGGGTGGCCTGGACGGCTGCCGCCTCGCGGGGCGCGACGCACGGGGCGCGCGCGGGCGCGCGCTCGTGCGCGCGTCGCGGTCATTCTAGGGCGCCCGTCCCGGCCCGGTCCGTCCCGCCTCGGGCGGGAGGTGTGCACGCGTCAGTCGCGCGGGCCCGTGACGGGCCCGGGAAATCGACGACCACCGTGCATGCTCATGACCGCCATCCTCGCACAGCCGTCGCGCGGGTGCCGGGCGCTGCCCGTGCGGTGGTCGGCTCGCACGGGGGCTCTCGCCGTGCTCCCCACGACGCGGTCGTCAGCCGCGCGCGGTCACCCCGCCAACGGGAAGGTCTCGACCGTGCGGTACACGCGCCGGCCGGACGTGTCGCCGGACGTCGACTCGAGCAGCAGGAGCTCGTGCGCGGTCCAGTCGGGGCCCGCGTAGACGGACAGCGCCGCGGCCGGACGGGCGAGCGGGTCGCCGGTGGTGAGGTCGTCCGCGCCGCCTCCCCCGGAGCGTCGCGCGTGCGCACGACGTCGAGCCTGCCGTGCCCCGGCGGCGGCGCGCGCCACGGTCAGGTGGGCGCGCTGCCGCGGTCGTCGGTCGACGCGCACGCCGACCTCGCCGGCGGCCTCGGCCACGGCCACGCTGAGACCGGGGAGCGCGTCGGCGTCCGGGCCCCCGACGCCGACCCACAGCACGCGCCGGTCGAAGACGCCCGCGCCCCGCAGGCGCAACGACAGCGACGGGGTCTCGCGCGCGACCGGGGCGAGCGCAGCAGCGAGGTCGGGCACCGACCCGTCCGGGACCGACCCGAAGAACGAGACGGTCACGTGCCAGAGCTCGGGCGGGGTCCAGCGCACCAGCGGGGCGCCGTCGGGCCGACGCGCCTCCTGGGCCTGCGCACCCGAGAGCGCGAGCGCGAGGTGGTCGAGCGCGGCTGCGCTCGGTCGGAGCGCGGCGAACAGGCTCACGCGCCGGCCCCTCCGCCCGCAGCCGGACGCCGGACGGGCCGGTGCGCCCGGCTGGAGGCGTAGAGGCACACCGTCGCGGCGGTCGCGAGGTTGAGCGACTCGGCGAGCCCGCGGATCGGGACGCGCACGACCGCGTCGGCGAGCGCCCGGTCCTGCTCGGGCAGGCCCCAGGCCTCGTTCCCGAAGACCCACGCGGTGGGGGCCGCGAGGTCGACCGCGCGCCGCCCGTCCGCGGTGCTCCCCGCGCCCGCGGGACCAGCCACGTCGAGCAGGTCGTCCAGGTCCAGGTCGCCCGCACCGTCGGCGGCGAGCACGGTGAGCCCGGCGTCGCGCAGCGCGGCCACCGCGTCCCCGAGGCTCACGCCCGTGACGACGGGAAGGTGGAACAACGAGCCCGCGGTGGAGCGGACGACCTTGGGGTTGTGCACGTCCACGCTCTCGCCCGCGAGCACGACGGCGTCCGCGCCGGCCGCGTCGGCGGCCCGGATCACGGTCCCGGCGTTCCCCGGGTCGCGCACCGTCGCCAGCACCGCGACGAGGGCGGGCCGCTCGCGGTCGGGGCCGGCGAGCGTGGCCACGACGTCCCCGAGCGTCGGCTCGTGCGTGCGGACGACGGCGAGGACGCCCTGCGCGTCGGCGCTCATCGCGGTCAGCACCTCGGCCGTCACGACGTGGACGTGCAGCCCGGCAGCCCGGGCGTCGTCGACGATCTCGGAGTGGCGCTGGCCCGCCGCCGGCGTCACGTAGACGTCGCGGACCCGGTCGGGCGCGAGCCGCACGGCCTCGCGCACGCCCTGCGGCCCTTCGACGAGGAGCTGTCCGTGCCGGGAACGCGCCGGACGCCCGGCCAGCGCACGGACCGCCTTGACCCGGTCGCTGCGAGGGTTCGTCAGCGTGGGGTCGAGCGGGCCGTGCGCCGTCCGGGCGTCCGTGGCGCGAGAGGCGCTGGTCAGGCTGCGGCCTTCGGCGCGTTGACGTCCTCGGGGAGCGCGTCCTTGGCGACCTGGACCAGCGCGTTGAACGCGGCCACGTCGTTGACCGCGAGCTCGGCGAGCAGGCGACGGTCGACCTCGACACCCGCGGCCTTGAGGCCCTGGATGAGGCGGTTGTACGTCAGGCCCTGCGCGCGGGACGCCGCGTTGATGCGCTGGATCCACAGCTTGCGGAAGTCGCCCTTGCGCGCCTTGCGGTCGCGGTACGAGTAGACGAGGGAGTGGGTGACCTGCTCCTTCGCCTTGCGGTAGAGGCGCGAGCGCTGGCCGCGGTAGCCGCTGGCGCGCTCGAGGGTCGTACGGCGCTTCTTCTGGGCGTTGACCGCCCGCTTCACGCGTGCCACGTGATGCTCCTTGCAGTTCGGGGCTCAGGGGTGAGCCGGTCGGTGGCGGGAACCGCCACCTGCCGGGTCACTTGCCGAGCAGCTTCTTGATGGTCTTGACGTCGGCGGGCGAGACCACCTGGTCCTGGGCGAGGCGGCGCTTGCGCTTGGTGGCCTTGTGCTCGAGCAGGTGTCGAGCGTTGGCCTGCTCGCGCATGACCTTGCCGGTACCCGTGATGCGGAAGCGCTTCTTGGCACCCGAGTGCGTCTTGTTCTTCGGCATGACTGCCGTCTCTCCTTGTGTCCGGTCAGCCGCCTCGCGGCGGCCGACGTGTTCGGGTCCTGGCCGGTGGGCCCGGACCCCGAGCAGGGTCGGTCTGTGCTGCCGGCCGTCAGCCGGCCTTGCCTCGCGGTGCCGGCTTGGGCGCCGGGCGCGGGGCGCTCGGCTTGGGCGCGGCAGGCTTGGGGGCCGCCGGCTTGGCGCCGGACGCCGGCGCGGACGGAGCCGCCGGTGCCGGACGGGGGGTGGCCGGACGCGGCGCGGCGGGCTTCGAGTCCGCCGCCGGCCGGGCAGCGGGACGAGGTGCCGTGGCCGGACGCGGCGCGGGCGCCGAGCGCGGGGCGGCAGCCTTCGGTGCGGGCGCGGCCTTCGGTGCGGGTGCGGCCTTCGGCGCCGGAGCAGCCTTCGGCGCGGGTGCCTCCTCGACCGGAGCCTCGACAGGCGCCTCGGCCGGCGCCTCGACCGACACGGCCGCCTCGGCGGGGGCCGGGGTGGCCTCGACGGCCAGTGCCTCGGCGACCTCCACGGCCTCGGGCGCGTCGACGTCCTCGCCCTCCGCGCCGTCGACCGTGCGCGCCGCGGCACGCTGGGCGGACTTCGTCAGCCGAGGCTCGGCCTCCTGCGCCCGCTTGCGCTGCTCGCTCTTGGCGTCGGCCTTCTTCTTCACCGGGCCGAGCACCATGGTCATGTTGCGGCCGTCCTGCTTCGGCATCGACTCCACGAAGCCGAGCTCCGCGACGTCGTCCGCGAGGCGCTGGAGCAGGCGCACGCCCATCTCGGGGCGGGACTGCTCGCGCCCGCGGAACATGATCATGACCTTGACCTTGTCGCCGGCGGCGAGGAAGCGCTCGACGTGGCCCTTCTTGGTGCCGTAGTCGTGCGGGTCGATCTTCAGGCGGAAGCGGATCTCCTTGAGGACCGTGTTCGCCTGGTTGCGCCGCGCCTCACGCGCCTTCATGTCGGACTCGTACTTGAACTTGCCGAAGTCCATGAGCTTGGCGACGGGGGGCCGGGCGTCCGGGGCGACCTCGACGAGGTCGAGGTCCGCGTCCTGGGCAAGGCTCAGGGCAACCTCGGTGCGGACGACGCCGACCTGCTCCCCGCCGGGACCGATGAGTCGGACCTCGGGGACGCGGATCCGATCGTTGATGCGAGGCTCGCTGATGTGATGCTCCTAGGAAGTCGTCGGTAGACCACCCGGGACGAAGAAGGCCTCCGTCCCTGAGCGCAGGGCGGAGGCCATCAGGTCGGGACGTCGCACCAGGCGACGACCACGTCGGGACGCCCCCGAAAGGGTACGTCCCGGACCAGGACCCGGCCTCTGTCGCGACGTTCGTCGACGGTCGAGACCCGGGTGGGATGAGATCCACTTGCGCACTCGCACTCTTCCCGTCGCCCGGAAACCGGACGAGGAGACGCGCACGAGTCGGTCAGCCATCAAGGATAGCAGAGGCGGACCGACCCCCGTACCGGGCCAGAGACCGAACTCCGGATCGCCTCCATCATTGGAACTCTTCCAGTTTACGTGGTTAGAGTGGTGCCATGACGACAGGAGCGACGCCCGGCGTGGGGACGAGCCTCGACGACGGACCACGACGCGCCCGCCACGAGGGCGAGCTGCGCGAGCACGGCCTGCGCGTCACCGCTGCCCGGCTCGCCGTGCTCGACGCGGTCGAGCTCCAGCAGCACGCCGACGCCGACGACGTCCTGCGGGCGGCGCGCGAGTCGCTCGGCTCCGTCTCGGTCCAGGCGGTCTACGACGTCCTGCACACGCTCACCGACAAGGGGCTGGTCCGCAGGATCGAGCCCGCGGGCCACCCGGCACGCTACGAGCGCCGCCTCGGCGACAACCACCACCACGTGGTGTGCCGGAGCTGCGGCGCCGTCGCCGACGTGGACTGCACGGTCGGCCACGCGCCCTGCCTGACCCCCTCCAGCACGTCGGGGTTCCAGATCGACACCGCCGAGGTGACGTTCTGGGGCCTCTGCCCCGACTGCGCGGACTGACCACCCCACCCCGCCCCCCGTGTCCCCGCGCACCCGGAGAGCGCCCGTTTTCTCACGAAGATCCCGGTATGAGAACACCCAACGGGCCGCGACCGCGGCCCACGGAAGGAGACCCATGACCGCCCCCTTCACCACCACGAACGCCGGCGCACCCGTCGCCTCGGACGCGCACGCCCAGACCGTCGGCGCCGACGGCCCGATCGTCCTGCACGACCACTATCTCGTCGAGAAGCTCGCCCAGTTCAACCGTGAGCGCGTGCCCGAGCGCGTCGTGCACGCCAAGGGCGGCGGGGCCTTCGGGACGTTCACCGTGACGAACGACGTCAGCGCCTTCACGCGCGCGGCGCTCTTCCAGCCCGGCACGACGACCGAGATGCTCGCGCGCTTCTCCTCCGTCGCGGGCGAGCAGGGCTCGCCCGACACGTGGCGCGACCCCCGCGGCTTCGCGCTGAAGTTCTACACGACCGAGGGCAACTACGACCTCGTCGGCAACAACACGCCCGTGTTCTTCCTGCGCGACGGCATCAAGTTCCCCGACTTCATCCGCTCGCAGAAGCGCCTGCCCGGCTCGAACCTGCGCGACAACGACATGCAGTGGGACTTCTGGAGCCTGTCGCCCGAGTCGGCGCACCAGGTCACCTGGCTCATGGGCGACCGCGGCCTGCCGTCGAGCTGGCGCCACATGGACGGGTTCGGCTCGCACACCTACCAGTGGATCAACGCGGCGGGCGAGCGCTTCTGGGTCAAGTACCACTTCAAGACCCAGCAGGGCATCGACAACCTCTCCGCCGACGAGGCGTCGCAGCTCGCCGGGTCGGACTCCGACCACCACATCCGCGACCTGCACGAGCACATCGAGTCGGGCGACTTCCCGCGCTGGACGCTCTCGGTCCAGGTCATGCCGTATGAGGACGCCAAGACGTACCGGTTCAACCCGTTCGACCTCACGAAGGTGTGGCCGCACGCCGACTACCCGCTGGTCGAGGTGGGGGTGATGGAGCTCAACCGGAACCCGGAGAACTACTTCGCGCAGATCGAGCAGGCCACGTTCGCGCCGAGCAACTTCGTCCCCGGCATCGCGACGAGCCCCGACAAGATGCTCCTCGCGCGCATCTTCTCCTACGCGGACGCCCACCGGTACCGCGTGGGCACCAACCACGCGCAGCTCCCCGTGAACGCACCGCACGCGGCGAGCGACGGCGGCCACTCCTACGCCAAGGACGGCGCCATGCGCTACTCCTTCTCCTCCGCGACGACGCCGGTCTACGCGCCCAACAGCCAGGGCGGCGCCCACGCCGACCCGGCCCGCGCCGCGGAGTCGGCCGGCTGGGAGGCCGACGGCGAGCTGACGCGCACCGCCGCGACGCTGCACCCCGAGGACGACGACTTCGGCCAGGCCGGCACCCTCTACCGCGAGGTCTTCGACGACGCCGCGCGGGACCGCTTCCTCGCGACGATCACCGGGCACGTCGGCGCCGTGCGCAGCGACGAGATCCGCGAGCGGGCGATCGCGTACTGGACGAACGTCGACGCGAGCCTCGGCGGCGCGCTGCGCGAGGCGCTCGCCGCCACAGGCGCCCCGGTCGAGGGCGGCCAGCCCGGCACCGCGGCGGAGCCCGTGCGCGTCTGAGTCTCGGGTCCGGGGCGGTCACGGGCCGCCACCCCGCCTCGCCGGCCGTCGTCCCCTACGGGGGCGGCGGCCGGCGTCGTCGCGGCACGTCCATCACGGGGGGCGTGCTCCCCCGCCGCCGGATGGAAAGATGGTCGCCATGAGTACAGAGAACGCCGCCGTGCCCGACCCCGCCGCCGACGCCGTGCGCGACATCGCCGACGTCGCCGCCGTGGAGGTCATCACGTCCGCGGCCGTCCACCTCATGAGCGCCGCGGCCGTCAAGTGCGGTCTGGCGGAGGACGCGCAGGAGCAGGGCCACCTGGACCTCGACGAGGCGCGCAAGCTCATCAACGCTCTCGCCGCGCTCGTGACGGCCAGCGCTCCCGACATCGGCAACCAGCACGCCCGGTCGCTCCGCGACGGGCTGCGCTCGCTCCAGCTCGCGTTCCGCGAGGCGTCGGTCTACCCCGACGCCCCGGGCGAGGGGCCGGGCGAGAAGTACACGGGCGCCGTGAGTTGAGCACTCCCCCGGTGCCGCCGCCGCACGGCGCGTCCTCCGAGCCGCCGCCGGGTCGACCGCCGTCGCCGACCCGGCCGGAGAGCGTCCCGCGGGGGACGACGCCGCCCACGGTCCCGGGCGCACCCTCGTCGGCCGGTGGACCGCCGTCGTTCGCCCCGGCCTCCGCGGCGCCCCGTGGGCCGGCCCCGAACGCGGCCTCGAGCGCGGCGCCCGGCACCTTCGGGGCGGGCGCGGTACCGGGGGCCACCGTCCCTCGGGGCGGCGGCGCCTCGGACAGCGGTGCACCCGGACCGGACGGGGTGCCGTCCGCCGGCGGGGACGCGACGGCGCCGTCGCGCCGCCGCCGCGGCGCCGTGGTGGCGATCGTGGTGCTGTCCCTCCTCCTCGCGGCCGCCCTGGGGGTCGGCGCCTACCTCTGGGTCACCACGACGCGCTGGCAGGAGTCGAGCGCGGACTGGGAGGGCGAGGCCCGCGGGCTGGGCGAGGACGTCGCCCGGCTCCAGACCGAGCTCGACGGCGCGAACGCGGAGCTCGAGTCCGCGCGCACCCAGCTCACCGCCGCGCAGGACCGCATCAGCGACCTCGCCAACGAGAAGGCACAGCTCGGCGACGAGAACGAGGCGTCCCAGCAGTACCTCGACTACCAGAGCCGGGTCTCCGAGGCGGCGGGCAAGGTCGCGGCCGCGCTCGGCCAGTGCACGACGGCGCAGACCCAGCTCATCGGCTACCTCAACAACCGCGACGCCTACGACCCTGCGGACCTGGAGCGCTTCGCCGACCAGGTCGACCTGCTGTGCCAGGAGGCCACGGACGCGAACGCCCAGCTCCAGCAGGAGCTCGCCGGATGACGCGGCGCCGACCCGGGCCGACCGCCGAGGGCATGGCTCGGCGCACCGTGGGGCGCGTCGTCGCACCGCTCGTCTCCGTGGCGCTGCTCGTCGGCCCGCTCGCGGCGTGCGGCGTCCTGCCAGAGCTCCCCGAGCCCGTACCGGACACGGTCGTCCCGTCGCTCGTCGCCCCCGACGACCCCGCGGGGTCCGAGAACCTCTCGGCGGACGGCTTCGACGCCGTCCGGCGCATGGCCGTGCGCATCCGCAACGTGCGCTGCGACGGGCTGTCGACCGGCTCGGGGTTCGCCGTGGACTCGCGCACGCTCATCACCAACAAGCACGTGGTCGACTCGTCGCGCTCGTTGCAACTCCTCACCTACGACGGCCGCGACATCGCGGCCCAGACCGCGAGCGTGGCCGGCCTCGCGGACCTCGCGATCGTCCGGACGTCGGAGGACCTCCCGTCGGCCCCGACCCTCGCGGCGGCCGACCCGGCGCCGGGCGACCCGGTGACGGTCGTCGGCTACCCCGAGGGCGGCCGGCTCACGGTGACGCAGGGCTCTGTCATCGGGACGACGACGGACCCGCTGCACGAGAACCTCGGCGAGGTCCTCGTCACCGACGCCCCCGTCGAGCCGGGGAGCTCCGGCTCCGCCGCGCTCAACGACGCCGGCGAGGTGATCGGCGTCGTCTACGCGAAGACGTCGACCGACAAGTCGCTGCTCGTCCCGGTGAGCACGCTCCAGACGATGCTCGGCGACGAGTCGGCGTTCACGGCACTCCCGGAGTGCGACGCCTGACCACCCCGGCAGGGAGCCCGGCGGGCGGGTCGGCGGGCCGGAACGACCCGCCGCCCCGCACCCCGCGCGCACCAGGGACCGCAGGTCTACCCTTCCTGCCATGAGCACACACGCGAGCTCGGACACGTCCCCGGTCGACCCGGCGCACATCACCCACGCAGCACGCGACACGCTCACCGTGCGTCGCGTCTTCGGAGAGTCCTACGAGCGTGACGGCACGCTCGTCATCCCCGTCGCGACCGTCTGGGGCGGCACGGGCTCGGGCTGGGGATCCGGCGCCGGCGAGCTGTCGGGCAAGGGCGCGGCCGACTGGCGTCGCCGCATCGGGGCCGCGTCCGCACCCACGGCGGACGAGGGCGCCGAGACCGCGGCCGCGGGCTCGTCGTCCGACCCCGGGTCGGGCAACGCCGGCGGCGAGGCGGGGGGCGAGGGCTCCGGGGGCGGTGGCGGCTTCGGGGTCCGCGTCGTCGCCAAGGGCGTCTACGTCGTCGACGACGAGGGGGTGCGCTGGCAGCCCGCGCTGGACCTCAACCGCGTGATCCTCGGCGGGCAGGCCCTCGGCGCGGTCGTCGCGTTCTCCGCCGCGCTCGCGTGGGGTCTGAGCCGCCTGCGCCGTCGCTGAGGCCGCTCGGCGGGACCGCGCGGACGCCCACGTGGCTGGTCAGTCGGCGCGACCGACCCGCAGCTCGAGCCCGTCGACGCGCTCCGACACGACGGCGTCCGTCGCCAGCGCGGCGTTGACCTGACCGAGCACGGCGTCGAGCCCCGCCCGGTCCAGCCCTGCGTCGATGCGCAGCACGACGGCCACCTCGGCGCGCCGTCCCGGCTCCGCCCAGACCCGCGCGACGTGCGGGATCCCGGCGAGAGCGCCCTGGACGGCGGCGACCACCTCGGGGACGACGGTCCCGTCGACGACCGCGGGCGACCACTCCTTGCCCTGCGCGAGCGCCCACACGGCCGGGCGCGGCACGAGCGCCGTCACGGGGCCGCCCGGGTCGAGGACGAGCAGCGACCAGTCCTCGCTCACGGCGGACAGCGCCGCGCGACGAGCGTCGACGGGGACGGGGCGCGCGCTCGCGCGCCACGCGGACATCGCCGCGACCGACGTGAACACCGGGAGCGCGCGGCGCCCGTCCGGTGCCTCGATCGCGACGACCCCGGCGGAGGCCTCCTTGTCGACCGTGTGCCCGTGCTCGCCCTCGCCCGCGCTCTCGAGCTCGGCGAGGATCGGGACGAGCACGCGCGTCTCACCGAGCCGCGCGACCACGTCGGCCAGCGGGGCCGACCCCGCGGCGTAGGCGGCGAGCAGCGCGGCCAGCGCCGGGTCGGCCGACCCGTCGTCGCCCGCGAACCCGGACGACGGCGGGAGCGCCTTCCCCGGGGAGTCCGGGCCCACCGTCACGGCCGGCCCGCGACGTCGAGCGCCTGGGGCAGCGTGAACGCGCCCGCATAGAGGGCCTTGCCCACGATCGCGCCCTCGACGCCTGCCGGGACGAGCGAACGCAGCGCCTCGAGGTCGGCGAGGCTCGAGATGCCGCCCGACGCGACGACCGGCGCGTCCGTGCGCGCCGCGACGTCGCGCAGGAGGTCGATGTTCGGGCCGCGCAGCGTGCCGTCCTTGGTCACGTCCGTGACGACGTAGCGCGCGCACCCGGCGGCCTCGAGGCGGTCGAGGACCTCCCAGAGATCACCGCCCTCCTGCGTCCACCCGCGCGCGGCCAGCGTGGTGCCGCGCACGTCGAGGCCGACGGCGATCGCGTCGCCGTGCTCGGCGATGACCTTGGCCGTCCACTCGGGGTTCTCGAGCGCCGCGGTGCCGAGGTTGACGCGCCGCGCGCCGGTGGCGAGCGCGCGCTCGAGCGACGCGTCGTCGCGGATCCCGCCGGAGAGCTCGACCTGGACGTCGAGGCGCGCGACGACGTCGGCGAGCAGCTCCGCGTTGGAGCCTCGGCCGAACGCGGCGTCGAGGTCCACGAGGTGGATCCACTCCGCACCGCCCGACTGCCAGTCGAGCGCGGCGGCGAGCGGGTCGCCGTACGAGGTCTCGGAGCCGGCCTCGCCCTGGACGAGGCGGACGGCCTGGCCGTCGGCGACGTCGACGGCGGGGAGCAGCACGAGGCGGTCGGTCACGGGGTTCTCCATCGGTGTCGGTGGCGCGTCGCGTGCGCCGCAGCGGGTGTACGCCGGGTGTGCGGGGACCCGGCGTCCGGGTCGATCAGAGCGAGCGGACCCAGTTCTCGAGCAGGGTCGCGCCGGCGTCGCCCGACTTCTCGGGGTGGAACTGCGTGGCGGAGAGCGGCCCGTTCTCGACGGCCGCGACGAACCGGCCGCCGTGGTCGGACCACGTGACGAGCGGTCGCCGGATCGGCGAGTCCGCGGGCAGGTCCTGACCCGTCGTGAAGGACCGGGCCGCGTAGGAGTGGACGAAGTAGAAGCGCTCGTCCTCGACGCCGCGGAACAGGACGCTGCCCTCGGGGACGTCGACCGTGTCCCAGCCCATGTGCGGGACGACGTCGGCCTCGAGCCGGTCGACGAGGCCGGCCCACTCCCCCAGACCGTCGGTCAGGGTGCCGTGCTCGTCGCCCTGGTCGAACATGACCTGCATGCCCACGCAGATGCCGAGCACGGGGCGGCCGCCGGCGAGGCGGCGTCCGACGAGCTCGTCGCCGCGGACGCCGCGCAGGCCCGCCATGACCGCGGCGAACGCGCCGACGCCCGGGACGACGAGGCCGTCCGCATCCTGGGCGCGCGCCCGGTCTGCGGTGAGCTCGACGTCCGCACCGACGCGCTCGAGCGCGCGTACGGCCGACCGGACGTTGCCGAAGCCGTAGTCGAGCACGACAACGGACGGGCGGCGGGCGCCCGACGTCTCGCGGGTCGCCGGCTCGCTCATGCGCCGTCCTTCCGGGCGCGGCGCGCAGCCGACGTGAGCAGGCGCATCGCCTTCCAGCGCGAGATGGACGAGCTCGCGACGACGCCGTCCAGGTCGGCGAGCGTCGTCGTGCCGGTGAGCAGGTCCTCGAGCGCCTCCGGCGCGCCACCGAGCACGAGGCCCGGGGCGAGCTGGTCGCCCACCGCGCCGTCGGCCCAGCGCGTCATCGTGAGCTGCTCGCCGCTGCGCACGACGAGCACGAGCGGGACGCCCTTGACCAGGGTGGTCAGCGCGGCGGCGGCGTGCGCGGGGGCGTCGCCGCCCGTGTCGCGCAGGACCGCGACGGCGCCCACGTCGGTCGGCACGACGTCCGCCTCGACCTGCGCGAGCGAGCACGCGGCGGCGAGGGGCTCGGCCCCGGCGATCTGCGTGATGAGCGCGACGAGGTCGGGCGCCGCGGGACCCGTGAGGGACGAGAGGTCGTCCGGGATCTCGACGCCGTCCAGCGCGTCGTCGCCGTGCGTGCTCACAGGGCCCCCTTCGTGGACGGGACGCCCTCGACGCGCGGGTCGGGGGCCACCGCGGCGCGCAGCGCGCGGGCGAGCGCCTTGAACTGCGCCTCGACGATGTGGTGCGGGTCGCGGCCCGCGAGGACGCGCACGTGGATGCAGATGCCCGCGTGGTGCGCGATCGACTCGAGCACGTGGCGCGTCAGGGAGCCCGTGAAGTGCCCGCCGATGAGGTGGTACTCCTGGCCCTCCGGCTCTCCCGAGTGCACGAGGTACGGGCGCCCGGACACGTCGACGACGGCGAGCGCGAGCGCCTCGTCGAGCGGCACCGTCGCGTCCCCGAAGCGGCCGATCCCGACCTTGTCGCCCAGCGCGACGCGCAGCGCCTCGCCGATCGTGATCGCCACGTCCTCGACCGTGTGGTGCGCGTCGATGTGCGTGTCACCCGTCGCGACGACCTTGAGGTCGATGAGCGAGTGCTTGCCCAGCGCCGTGAGCATGTGGTCGTAGAACGGGACGGTCGTCGAGATCTCCGTCCGTCCCGTGCCGTCGAGGTCGAGCTCGACGAGCACGCTCGACTCGGACGTCGCGCGCTCGATGCGCGCGGTGCGCTTCACAGTCCTGCCACCTCCACGAGGGCCTGTCGGAAGGCCCGCATCTCCTCGCCGGTGCCGATCGACACCCGCAGCCAGCCGTCGGGACCAGTCTCCCGGACGAGCACGCCCCGCTCCAACATCGCCGACCAGACCGCGTGCCGGTCGGCGAACGTGCCGAACAGGACGAAGTTGGCGTCCGAGTCGGCGACGTCGAGCGGGCGACCGTCCGGGTGCCGGAGCGAACGCAGCCACGCGACGGTCTCGTCGCGGCGCTCGCGCAGCTCCGAGACCTGCGCGAGCAGCTCCCCGGAGTGCGCGAGGGCGGCGCGCGCGACCGCCTGGGTCACGGCCGACAGGTGGTACGGGAGCCGGACGACCCGGAGCGCGTCGACGAGGTCGCGCGACGCCGCGAGGTAGCCGACCCGAGCGCCTGCGAGCGCGAACGCCTTGGACATCGTGCGCGTCACCGCGAGGTTCGGGTACCGGTCGAGCAGCTCGAGCGCGGACGGCGTCCCGGCGCGGCGGAACTCGCCGTACGCCTCGTCGACCACCACGACGGCGGGCGCCTCCTGCCCGTCGGGCAGCGGGACCCGGACCGCGAGCGCCGCCTCGCAGACCGCCTCCACGGTCGCTGCGGGCAGCGCCGTGCCGGTCGGGTTGTTGGGGCTCGCGAGCAGGACGACGGACGGCTGCTCCCGCGCGACGACCTCGCGCGCGTGCTCGGGGTCGAGCGTGAAGTCCTCGGCGCGGCGCCCGACGACCCACGCGGTGTGGGTGTCGCGCGCGTACTCCGGGTACATCGAGTACGTCGGGGCGAAGGAGACGGCGGTGCGTCCCGGGCCGCCGAACGCCTGGAGCACGTGGAGCATGATCTCGTTCGACCCGTTGGCGGCCCAGAGCTGCTCGGCCTCGAGCACGACACCGGACTCGGTGCCGAGGTACGCCGCGAGGTCGGCCCGCAGCCCGAGGAAGTCGCGGTCGGGGTAGCGGTTGAGGCCCGCGGCGGCGTCGCGCACGGCCTGCGTGATCGTCGCGACGACGGCCTCGCTCGGTGCGTGCGGGTTCTCGTTGACGTTGAGCAGGACCGGGACGTCGAGCTGGGGCGCACCGTACGGCTCGACGCCGGCGAGCTCGGGGCGCAGCGGGAGCAGGGGCCGTCCCGCGACGGAGGGTGGGGTCACCCGGACAGTCTACGAACCGCGCGCGCACCCACGTCCGTGACGTCCGGCACGCGGGCAGGCGCCGCGGACGGCCGGACCCGTCGGGGCGGCCCCGCGTGCCTCGTCACGCCGAGGTGACCTCGCCGCCGTCGACGGTCACGGGCACCTCGGGAAGGGGCGACGGCGCGGGCCCGCCGAGCACGGCGCCGGTCGCGAGGTCGTAGCGGGAGGCGTGGCACGGGCAGAGGAGCTCGCCGTCCCCGGGCGCGACCGTGCACCCCTGGTGGGTGCAGATCGCGCTGAAGGCCGCAAAGGTGCCCTCCGCGGGCTGCGTGACGAGCAGCGGCGCGCCGTCCACGGTGACCGCGAGCGCCCCGCCGACCGGAACGTCGTCGACGCTCGCGAGCGCCTGCCCGGGACCGACGTCGGGCCCGCCGCTCCCGGAACCCTCACCGCCGCTCGTCCCGCCCTCCGGCGTCCCGGAGGGGCTACCACCGCCGCACGCCGCGAGCAGCGCGAGCGCCGCGCCCGCTCCCGACCCGGCGAGGACGACCCGCCGCGTCGGCGTCGCGCCGCGCGGGGCGCGCAGGACCGGGCCGGAGGGCCGGGTGCGGGTGGCGTCGAGGGTGGCGCTGGGCGTGGCGCCGCGGATGTCGACCGCATCCTCCGGGGGGACGGCGGGGTGCGGTGCGTCCATGTCCGGCCTCCTTGCGCGGTGCGTGGACGGACGGGCCTTCACCCGCCCGGGCCGCCCGGCGCGCGGGATGTCGCCGTCGGCGGTTCCATTGAAGCACCGGGGTACGGGAGCCCGCGCCCCGACCGCGCGAGGCGGAGGAGACGACGATGTCCGAGACCACGGGGCCGCCGACACCACCCGTGCGCGAGGGCCGAGCGCTCGGTGCGTGGGTCCTGCGCGGGCTGACCGCCGCCGGGCTGCTGCTCTCTGCCGACGTGCACCTCGTCCTGTTCGTCGAGGGGTACCGCGACATCGACGTCGTCGGCCCGCTCTTCGCGCTCAACGCCGTCGCGGGGCTCGTCCTCGGCCTCCTCGTCCTCGTGTGGCGACACTGGCTGCCGCTGCTCGGCGCGGTCGGCTTCGGGGCGCTGACCCTCGCCGCGTTCTACCTGTCGACGACCGTGGGCTTCTTCGGCGTGAACGAGACGGTCGGGGGGACGCAGCAGGTCCTCGCCGCGGTCAGCGAGTGGGTCGTCGTGGTCGCCGGGACGCTCGCCCTCGTCGTGGAGAGGCGAAGGTCACGAGCCGCACGGCCCTGAGTCGTCGATCCCGCCGCTCACCGCGCCGACCGTCCTCGGCGCGCGTAGCGTCGAGGACGAGGCAGGACCGCCGGCACGGTCCGGCCGCAACTCTCCCCGAGCAACCGAGGTGATCGTCATGCCCACCATGCGTGCCGCCGTCGTCCACTCCTTCGCAGACCCGCTGAGCGTCGACGAGGTCGAGGTCCCCACCCCCGGGCCGCACGAGGCCCTCGTCAAGGTCGACTACACCGGCGTGTGCCACACCGACCTGCACGCCGCGCACGGCGACTGGCCGGTCAAGCCCGCTCCTCCGTTCGTGCCGGGCCACGAGGGCGTCGGCACCGTCGTCGCGGTCGGCGACCAGGTGACGCGCGTCCAGGTCGGCGACACGGTCGGGAACGCGTGGCTGTGGAGCGCGTGCGGCGAGTGCGAGTACTGCGAGACGGGCTGGGAGACGCTGTGCCCGAACCAGAAGAACGGCGGCTACTCGGTCGACGGCTCGTTCGGCCAGTACATGCTCGTCGACTCGCGCTACTGCCCGGTGGTCCCGGACGGGGTCGACCTCTCCGCCGTCGGCCCGATCCTGTGCGCCGGCGTCACCGTCTACAAGGGGCTCAAGGTGACGGACACGCAGCCCGGTGAGTGGGTGCTCATCTCCGGGATCGGCGGGCTCGGGCACATCGCGGTGCAGTACGCGGTCGCGATGGGCCGCCGCGTCGCCGCGGTGGACGTGGACGACGAGAAGCTCGCCCTGGCGCGCAAGCACGGCGCGGAGGTCACCGTCAACGCCGCCACGTCGCCCGACGCCGCGGCCGAGATCCAGGACCTGACGGGAGGCGGGGTCCACGGAGCGCTCGTCACCGCCGTCAACGCGCACGCGTTCCCGCAGGCCGTGGGCGCGCTGCGCCGCGGGGGAACGGTCTCGCTCGTCGGCCTCCCGCCGGAGAAGTTCCCGCTCGACATCTTCACGACCGTGCTCTTCGGGCTGACCGTGCGCGGGTCGATCGTCGGGACGCGCAAGGACATGGCGGAGGCGCTCGACTTCTTCGCCCGCGGGAAGATCAGCCCGACGTACACGGTGCGCCCGCTCGACGACATCAACACGATCTTCTCCGAGATGGAGGAGGGCAGGATCGACGGTCGCGTGGTCATGGACATGCGCTCCTGACGCCCTGCGCCCTCGGCTCTCGCGGCCCGCGACCCCGTCCCCGGGGTTCGCGGGCCGCGGCCTGTGCACGACGACCCGAGGGTCGGCGGGTGCGCCTACGATCGTGCGGGTGAGCCCCACCGACCCGTACGCCGACCTGCCCTTCGACCCGGCCGACGAGCCGCCGCTCGACGAGCCCGCCGACCCGTTCGGCGACCCGTGGTCCGGGGGCGCGCCGTCGGGGAGCGCACCGGACGCGGAGCAGCCCGCGGTCGCCGGGCCGCGTGCACCGGCTCCGGCCGACGGCGGCGCTCCCGCCGCGGCGCCCGACGGCGGGGAGGCCGCCAAGCGGGCCAAGCTCGCCATGCTGCGCGGCCTGCTCGACGGGCAGTCGCTGCGCGAGGACGCCGAGACCGCGCTGCGCGCGCTCGTCGGGCGCGACGACGCGGCGCTCCGCGAGGACCAGTGGCGCGCGATCGAGGCCCTCGTGGCGTTCCGGCGGCGCGCGCTCGTCGTGCAGCGCACCGGGTGGGGCAAGTCCGCGGTGTACTTCGTGGCCACGCGCCTCCTGCGCGACCGCGGCGCCGGGCCGACCGTCATCGTCTCCCCGCTCCTCGCGCTCATGCGCGACCAGATCTCGGCCGCGGCCCGGGCGGGCATCAAGGCCGTCACCATCAACTCGGCCAACGTCACGGAGTGGGACGACGTGCACCGGGCGATCGCGGCCGGCGAGGTCGACGTGCTGCTCTGCTCGCCCGAACGCCTCAACAACCCGGGCTTCCGCGACGAGGTGCTCCCCCGGCTCGCGGCCGACGCCGGCCTCGTCGTCATCGACGAGGCGCACTGCATCTCGGACTGGGGCCACGACTTCCGCCCCGACTACCGGCGCATCCGCACGCTGCTCGCCGACCTGCCGCCCGGCATCCCCGTACTCGCGACGACGGCGACGGCGAACGCGCGCGTGACCGCGGACGTCGCGGAGCAGCTCGGCGTGACCGCGTCGCACGCCGCCGGGGGCGCGGCGGACGAGGCCGGGCACGAGGACGTGCTCGTGCTGCGCGGCGGGCTCGACCGCGAGTCGCTCCACCTCGCCGTCCTACGCCTGCCCGACCAGCCGACGCGCGTCGCGTGGCTCGTCGAGGCGCTCCAGGACGTCGACGGCTCGGGCATCGTCTACTGCCTCACCGTCTCCGCGGCCGAGCAGGTCGCTAGCCAGCTCCGCGCCGCGGGTCTCGCCGTCGCGTCGTACACGGGTCAGACGGACCCGGCCGAGCGCGAGCGCCTGGAGGAGGACCTCAAGGAGAACCGGGTCAAGGCACTGGTGGCGACGTCGGCGCTCGGGATGGGCTTCGACAAGCCCGACCTCGCGTTCGTCGTGCACCTCGGTGCACCGAGCTCCCCCATCGCCTACTACCAGCAGGTCGGGCGCGCGGGCCGTGGCGTCGACTCCGCCGTCGTCGTGCTGCTGCCCGGCGAGGAGGACCGGCGCATCTGGGAGTGGTTCGCGTCGACCGCGTTCCCGCCGCAGGCCCAGGTCCGCACGACGCTCGACGCGCTGGGCTCGGGCGGCACGCAGTCCGTCGCGCAGCTCGAGACGCAGGTGGACCTCAAGCGGTCGCGCCTCGAGGGCATGCTCAAGGTCCTCGACGTCGACGGCGCCGTCCGGCGCGTCAAGGGCGGCTGGGAGGCAACGGGCGAGCCGTGGACCTACGACGCGGAGCGCTACGAGCGGGTCGACGCGACGCGCACGGCCGAGCAGCAGGCGATGCTCGACTACGAGGCGACGGACGGGTGCCGCATGGCGTTCCTGCGCGCCGCGCTCGACGACCCGGAGCTCGAGGACGGGTGGCGGTGCGGGCGCTGCGACACGTGCGGCGGCGTGACGCTGCCCGCGCTGCCCGACGCCGAGGCCGTCGCCGCCGCGCGCGCCGACATGGACCGTCCCGGGGTCGAGGTCGTCGCGCGCCGCCAGTGGCCGAGCGGCATGGACCGCCTGGGGCTGGACCTGCGCGGTCGTCTCGGCGCCGACGAGCTCGCGGAGACCGGGCGCGCCGTCGCGCGGCTCGACGGGCTCGGCTGGTCCGCCCCGCTGCGCGAGCTCTTCGCCCCCGCGACGCCCGACGGCGACACGCCCGTCGCGCTCCGGCGCGCGGCCGCTCGGGTGCTCGACGAGTGGCCGGAGCTGTACGAGGCCGCCGCGCAGGCCGAGCCGGCCGCGGACGCCGGCGAGGACGACGGCGCGGCGAACGCGCCGGAGCGGCGGCTGCTCGTCGACGGCGTCGTCGCCGTGCGCTCCGCGACCCGGCCGCGCCTGACCTTCCACCTTGCGAACGGGCTGGCGAGCTATCTCGGCAAGCCGCTCATCGGCGCCGTCGGCCCCGTCCCGGGGCGCGAGGAGCCGGGGCGGCACGACGTGAACTCCGCGACGCGCCTCGCCGGCGTCGCCGGCCGCCTTCAGCTCGAGCTGTCGGACGCCGCCCGAGCCGGCCTGGCCGGGCGCCGCGTGCTCCTCGTCGACGACTACACCGAGTCAGGCTGGACGCTCACCGCCGCGGCGCGCCTGCTGCGGCAGGCCGGCGCGGTGGCGGTGCACCCGTTCGTCCTCGGTGTGCGCTGAGGCGGGAGCCGGGTCACCACCGCAGGCGCAGCTCCGTGTACGTCGTGTCGACGAAGCCCAGCGCGCGGTACAGCGACTCGCCGTCGGCCGTGGCGTGCAGGGAGACCGAGTCGGCCCCGCTCGCGCGCGCCCAGTCGAGGGCCGCGACGACGCACGCGCGCGCGTAGCCCTGGCCTCGCTCTCCGGGGACCGTGCAGACGTTCGACAGGTGCGCCGTCGTGCCGTGCGGGTTCCGGGCGGACGGCACCGACCGCTGCAGCTCGACGAGCGCGCACGCCGTGACCTCGTCCGGGCCGTCGACGACGAAGGCCACGACGTCCTTCGAGCGGAGCATCCGGGCGAACCACTCCCTCGCCCGGTGCTGCCAGGCGCGGTCGTCGGCGTCCGCCTCCCCCATCGCGCGCATGAGATGGACGCGCAGGGCGACGAGGTCGTCGGCGTCGCGCGGGACCGCGCGCCGCACCGGCGCACGGTCCTCGCGCGCGACCGTCACAGGAACCGCGCCCGCACCGCCTCGCCGTGGGCCGGGAGGTCCTCGTCGTTCGCGACGGCGACGATCCGGTCGGCCAGCTCCTCGAGGGCGTCGCGGTCGTACTCGATCACCTGGACGGCCTTGACGTAGCTGTGCACCCCGAGACCGCTCGAGAAGTGCGCGCACCCGCCGGTCGGGAGCACGTGGTTGGACCCGGCCATGTAGTCGCCGAGCGAGACGGGCGACCACGGGCCGACGAAGATCGCGCCCGCGCTCGTCACGCGCTCCGCGAGCGCCGCGGCACCGTCCGCCTGGATCTCGAGGTGCTCCGCGCCGTAGGCGTCGACCACCTGGAGACCCTGCTCGAGATCGTCCACGAGCACGATCGCGGACTGCGGACCGGCGAGGGACTGCGCGACGCGCGCGGCGTGCTTCGTGGCCGTGACGAGGTCCGCGAGGCGGGCCTCGACCGCGGCGGCGAGCTCGACGGACGGCGTGACGAGGACGGCCGCCGCGAGCGGGTCGTGCTCGGCCTGGCTGATGAGGTCGGCCGCGACGTGGCCCGGGTCGGCGGTGCCGTCCGCGAGGATCGCGATCTCCGTGGGACCGGCCTCGGCGTCGATCCCGACGACGCCACGGACGAGCCGCTTCGCCGCGGCCACGTAGACGTTCCCCGGTCCGGTCACGACGTCGACCGGCTCGCAGAGCACCTCCCCGTCCTGCGGCTCGCTGCCTGCCGCGCCGTACGCGAACATCGCCACGGCCTGCGCGCCGCCCACCGCGTAGACCTCGTCGACCCCGAGCAGCGCGCACGCCGCGAGGATCGTCGGGTGCGGCAGGCCGCCGTTCTCCTTCTGGGGCGGCGACGCGACCGCGAGGCTGCGGACGCCCGCCTCCTGGGCCGCGACGACGTTCATCACCACGGAGGACGGGTAGACCGCGAGGCCGCCGGGCGCGTAGAGCCCGACGCGACGCACGGGCACCCAGCGTTGGCGGACCTGCGCGCCGGGCCCGATCTCCACCGTGAAGTCCTGCGGGCGCTGGGCGGCGTGCACCAGCCGCACCCGACGGATCGCCTCCTCCAGTCCCGCCCGGACGTCCGGGTCGAGGCGCGCGAGCGCGTCGGCGAGCGCGTCGCCGGGGACGCGCAGGTGCTCGGGCCGCACCCCGTCGAACCGCTCGGCGTACTCGCGCAGCGCCTCCGCGCCGCGCGCGCGGACCGCCTCGACGATCGGGGCGACCCGATGCGCCGCGTCCTCGACGCCGAGCTCTGCGCGCGGCAGGGTCTCGACGAGCTCGCGGGCGGACAGGGAACGTCCTCGAAGATCGATGCGGGTGATCATGGCTCGAGTCTAGGAGCCCGCGCGATCTCGCGACGAGGCGTTTCGCCCACCGGTCGGCCGGCTCGGGTCCCGGCACGCCGCGTCGCGCCCACCCCGCGCGGGCGGGGAGAATGGGCGGCATGAACGCCCCTCACGACGCCCGCCCGGTCGAGATCTCCGACGACGTCATCCGCCTCGGGCAGTTCCTCAAGCTCGCCGGCCTCGCCGAGTCCGGCGCCGAGGCGCGCGAGCTCGTCACCGACGGCGAGGTCCGCGTCAACGGCGACGTCGACACGCGCCGCGGCCGCCAGCTGCACCGCGGCGACGTCGTCTCGGTCGACCACCCCCAGGGGACCGAGAGCGCGACCGTCGCCTGAGCGGACCCCTCAGGCCATGTAGGTCGAGGCCATGACCTTGTCGGGCGTGAGCCGCAGCACGACGCGCTCAGGGTTCGGGGAGAGCGCCCGGTAGCGACGGCCGTACCGCGCGACGGCGTCTGCCACCTCCTCCGCGTCCTCCACGACCTCGATCGTGCCCTCGAGCGTGATCCACCGCCCGCCCTCGACCTGGCACACCGCAGCTCTCGGGGCACCGCCGTCCGTCCCCGAGAGGCGCGCGTTGCGGGCCTTGACCGAGGCGCGGTTCGTCGTGATGCGCAGCACGCCCGCGTCCTGGTCCCAGGTGAAGGCCACGGGGACGACGTGCGGCGTGCCGTCGGCGCGCAGCGTGGTGAGGGTCGCCAGGTGGCGCTCGGTGACGAAGACGAGCTGTTCGGGGTTGAGGCGGATCACGGCGTCGAGCCTACGGGTTCCCGTGCCGGGTGCGGCAGGCGCCCGGTCCCCGGACGCCCGGCGTGGGCGGCCGGTCGCCGGGCGTCAGGCGTCAGGCGTCAGGCGTCAGGCGTCAGGCGTCAGGCGTCGAACCCGAAGGTCATGATCGGCGGCACCGCGCCCTCTCGCAGTGCCCGCAGGACGTGGAGCTCGTGCGGGACGACAGGGTCCGGAAGGTCGTCGAGCGCGAACCACCGCAGGTCGGCCGCCTTGTCCCGCTCCTGGAGCACCGCGTCGCCGTCCCAGGCGTCGGCCGTGAAGAAGAAGTCGGCGCGCTGCTCGAGCGCCGGTCCTCCGGGCACGCCACGGTGCAGCACGGTGAGGGGCCGCGGGTGCGCGGGCGCGATCTCGACGCCCAGCTCCTCGCGCGCCTCGCGCGCCGCGGCCGCCACGACCGACTCCCCAGGCTCGACGTGCCCGGCCGCCGCAGCGGCCCAGAACCCGTCCCGGTAGCCCGTGCCCCGCCGGAGCTGGAGCAGCACCTCGCCGCCGCGACGCAGCAGCACGTACGCCGCGGGCACGACCCGGAACCGGTGCGACGCCGAGCCGTCGTCCCACGACGCGCTGGCGGCACCGCCGACGACCTCCTCCGTCATCCGGGTCAGCCGACCAGGCACGACGGCCCGAGCAGGGCCTTGAGGTCGCCGAACAGCGCCGGCGACTTCTCGACGCGCAGCCCGTCACCCGCGCGCACGATCGTCGTCTTGCCCGGCTCCAGCACCTGGACGTGGACCTCCGCCGACCCGGGATGGGTCGCCAGCACCTCCCGCAGGCGGACGATGATCGGCTCGACGCAGCGCGTGTGGGACACCTTGACGGCGAGCGGCGACTCCGCGCCCACGGTGATGTCCGGCAGCGACACCTCCATGGCCTGGAGCTGCATCGTGTCGTCGCGACGCCGGACGCGACCGCGCAGCACGACCACCTGGTCCTCGGCGAGGATCGTGGAGTAGGCGAGGTACGTCTCCCCGAAGAACATGACCTCCACGGCGCCCTCGAGGTCCTCGATGGTCACCGCCGCCCACGGGTTGCCGTTCTTGCTCATCTTGCGCTGGAGCGACGTCACCAGGCCCGCGATCACGACCGTCGACCCGTCCGGGCGCCCCTCGTCGGCGAGCAGGTTCGCGATGCCGGTGTCCGCCGCCCGCGTGAGCACGTGCTCCAGCCCCGAGAGCGGGTGGTCGGACACGTAGAGGCCGAGCATCTCGCGCTCGAACGCGAGCCGCTGCTTCTTGTCCCAGTCCGGCAGGTCCGGCACGTCGACCGAGAACGACAGCCCGTCCTCGTCGTCGCCCCCGCCGAAGTCGGCGAACAGGTCGAACTGCCCCTCCGCCTCCTTGCGCTTGACGCTGATGACCGAGTCGACGGCCTGCTCGTGCACGACGAGCAGCGCGCGCCGCGCCTGGCCGAGCGAGTCGAACGCGCCCGCCTTGATGAGCGACTCGATGGTGCGCTTGTTGCAGACGACCGCCGGCACCTTGTCGAGGAAGTCGGTGAACGACGTGAACGCGCCCTTCTCCTCGCGCGTCCGGATGATCGCGTCGACGACGTTCGCGCCGACGTTGCGCACGCCCGTGAGGCCGAAGCGGATGTCGTTGCCCACGGCCGTGAACTTCGCCGCCGAGTCGTTCACGTCGGGCGGGAGCACCGTGATGTGCATGCGCCGGCACTCGTTGAGGTACAGGGCGAGCTTGTCCTTGTCGTCCCGCACGCTCTGGAGGAGCGCCGCCATGTACTCGGTCGGGTAGTTCGCCTTGAGGAACGCCGTCCAGTACGCGACCAGGCCGTACCCCGCCGAGTGCGCCTTGTTGAACGCGTAGCCCGCGAAGGGGACCAGTGTGTCCCAGACGGCCTGGATCGCGCCGTCGGAGTACCCGCGCTCCCGGCAGCCGGCCTGGAAGGGCACGAACTCCTTGTCGAGGATCTCCTTCTTCTTCTTGCCCATCGCACGACGCAGCAGGTCGGCCTGGCCGAGCGAGTACCCGGCGAGGATCTGCGCGGCGCGCTGCACCTGCTCCTGGTAGACGATGAGCCCGTAGGTCTCGTCGAGGATCTCCGCGAGCGGCTGCTCGAGCTCCGGGTGGATCGGCTCGATCTTCTGGAGGCCGTTCTTGCGCAGCGCGTAGTTCGTGTGCGAGTTCATGCCCATGGGGCCCGGGCGGTACAGCGCGATGACGGCCGAGAGGTCGTCGAACTTGTCCGGCTTCATCTGGCGCAGCAGCGCGCGCATCGGCCCGCCGTCGAGCTGGAACACCCCCAGCGTGTCGCCGCGCGCCAGGAGGTCGTAGGACGCCTTGTCGTCGAGCGTCAACGACTCGATCTCGATCGGGTCCTTGCCGTTCATCTCGATGTTCTCGAGCGCGTCGTCGAGGATCGTCAGGTTGCGCAGCCCGAGGAAGTCCATCTTGATGAGCCCGAGGCCCTCGGACGTCGGGTAGTCGAACTGCGTGATGACCGCGCCGTCCTGCGGGCGGCGCATGATCGGGATGATGTCGATGAGCGGGTCGCTCGACATGATGACGCCCGCGGCGTGCACGCCCCACTGCCGCTTCAGGCCCTCGATGCCGCGCGCGAGCTCGACGACGCGCTGCGCCTCGGGGTCCGTGTCGTGGAGCTGGCGGAACTCCGCCGCCTCGGGGTAGCGATCGTGCTTCGGGTCGAAGATCCCGGACAGCGGGATGTCCTTGCCCATGACGGCGGGCGGCATCGCCTTGGTGAGCTTCTCCCCCATGGCGAAGGGGAAGCCCAGCAGTCGGGCCGAGTCCTTGAGCGCCTGCTTGGCCTTGATCGTGCCGTACGTGACGATCTGCGCGACGCGGTCGTCCCCGTACTTCTCCGTGACGTACCGGATGACCTCCCCGCGCCGACGCTCGTCGAAGTCGACGTCGACGTCGGGCATCGACACGCGCTCGGGGTTGAGGAACCGCTCGAAGATCAGGCCGTGCTCGAGCGGGTCGAGCTCGGTGATCCCCATGAGGTAGGAGGCCATCGACCCGGCCGCCGAGCCACGGCCCGGCCCGACGCGGATGCCCTGCTCCTTGGCCCAGTTGATGAAGTCGGCGACCACGAGGAAGTACCCCGGGAAGCCCATCTGGATGATGACCTCGGTCTCGTACTGGGCCTGCTTGCGCGACGCGTCGGGGATCCCGTTCGGGTACCTCCGGTGCAGCCCGCGCTCGATCTCCTTGACGAACCAGCTCGTCTCGTCCTCGCCCTCCGGGACGGGGAAGCGCGGCATGTAGTTCGCCTTCGTGTCGAACGACACCTCGCACTGCTCGGCGATGAGCAGCGTGTTGTCGCACGCCTCGGGCAGCTCCGCGAACACGCGACGCATCTCGGCCGCGGACTTCACGTAGTAGCCGGTCCCGTCGAACTTGAACCGGTCCGGGTCGTCGAGCGTCGAGCCGGAGTTGATCGCGAGCAGCGCCTCCTGGCTCGACGCGTCGTCCTCGCGCACGTAGTGCAGGTCGTTCGTCGCGACGAGCCGCGCGCCGATCGTCTCCGCGAGACGCAGCAGGTCCTGCGTGACCCGGGTCTCGATGTCGAGACCGTGGTCCATGAGCTCGACGTAGAAGTTCTCGCGTCCGAAGACGTCCTGGAGCTCGCCCGCCGTCCGGACCGCCTCGTCCCACTGGCCGAGCCGCAGGCGCGTCTGGATCTCCCCCGACGGGCACCCGCTCGTCGCGATCAGGCCCTTGCCGTAGGTCTGGAGCAGGTCGCGGTCCATGCGGGGCCACTTGCCCATCTGCCCGTCCAGCGACGCCAGCGACGACGCGCGGAACAGGTTGTGCAGCCCCTCGTTGTCCTTGGCGAGGAGCGTCATGTGCGTGTACGCACCGCGCGCCGAGACGTCGTCGGACTCCTGCCCCTGCTGCCCGAACCGCACGCGCGTCTGGTCGAACCGGCTCGTGCCCGGCGTGATGTAGGCCTCGACGCCGATGATCGGCTTGATGCCCTTGGCCTGCGCACGGGACCAGAACTCGAACGCCCCGAACACGTACCCGTGGTCCGTCGTCGCGATCGCCTTCTGGCCCAGCCGCTCGACCTCGTCGAACAGGTCCCCGATCCGCGCCGCGCCGTCCAGCATCGAGTACTCGGTGTGGACGTGGAGGTGGACGAAGTCCTCTGCGGCGGTCGGCATGCACCGATCCTAAGTCGCCCCACCCACGCATCCAGGCACCCTCGGCAGTCTCCGGTGTGCCACGTCGCACAGTGGTCGTCGCCGACCCGGCGGCGGCTCTGAGTCCGCGACCGCGAGCGCCTCAGGCGTCGGTCGTGAGGGTCTTCGCGGCGTCGCGGTGGTCGATGCCCGCGTCGAGGTAGACGGGGCCGGACACCACGTAACCGAGGCGCTCGTAGAACCCGATCGCCTGGACCTGGGCGGAGAGCAGGACGTGCACGGCGCGGCGCCCGTCCGTGCCCGACGCCGCGTGCTCGGCGAGCGCGATCTCCTCCAGGGCGCGCATCACCACGGCGCCCGCGCCCGTGCCGCGCGCGGACGCGGCCACCGCCACCCGGCCGACGTGGACCTCGCCCGGGTGGGCCGGGTCCGTGAGCAGCCGGCCCGTGCCGACGACCATGCCGTCTCGCTCGCGGTCGCGCACCAGGACGTGCGTCGTCGTCGCCGCGGTGTCGAGGTCGTCGATCTCCTCCTCGACAGGCACGCCCTGCTCGTCGACGAACACGGCGAGACGCAGCGCGTGCGCGGCGGCGAGCCCGGTGTCGTCGACCACGCGCTCGACCACGAGCCGGTCCGTGCCCGCACCGGGGACTCCGGCACTCACGCGTACGCCCCGCGCAGGACCTCGAGCGCGTGCGCGAGGTCCTCCGGGTACTCGCTCGTCAGCTCGAGCCACTGCCCGGACGTCGGGTGCTCGAACCCGAGGCGGACGGCGTGGAGCCACTGGCGGGTCAGGGCGACGCGCGAGGCGAGCACCGGGTCGGCGCCGTAGGTGAGGTCTCCCACGCACGGGTGGCGCAGCGCGGAGAAGTGGACGCGGATCTGGTGCGTGCGCCCCGTCTCGAGGTGCACCTCGACGAGCGAGGCCGCGGGAAGCATCTCGAGGACCTCGTAGTGCGTGACCGAGGGCTTGCCCTCCGCGGTGACCGCGAACTTCCAGTCGGCGCTCGGGTGGCGCCCGATGGGCGCGTCGATCGTCCCGGTCGTCGGCTCGGGGTGTCCCTGGACGAGCGCGTGGTAGACCTTCTCGACCGTGCGCTCCTTGAAGGCGCGCTTGAGAGCCGTGTAGGCGACCTCGCTCTTCGCGACGACCATGAGGCCCGACGTGCCGACGTCGAGGCGGTGCACGATGCCCTGGCGCTCTGCCGCGCCCGACGTGGAGATCCGGTAGCCCGCGGCGGCGAGGGCGCCGACGACGGTCGGGCCGGTCCAGCCGGGCGACGGGTGCGCGGCCACGCCCACGGGCTTGTCGACGACCACGACGTCGTCGTCGTCGTAGACGATGCCCATGCCCGGCACCGGCTCGGCGACGACCTCGACCGGCGCCGGGGCGGCGTCGGGCACGTCGACCTCGAGCCACGCCCCCGGGACGAGCCGGTCGGACTTGCCGACCTCACGGCCGTCGAGGCGGACGGCACCGCCCGCCGCGAGCTCCGCCGCGCGGGTCCGGGAGAGGCCGAGGAGGCGGGACAGGCCGGCGTCGACCCGCTCGCCCGCGAGGCCGTCCGGGACCGGGAGGGAGCGCAGGCTCACCGGTCCTCCTCGCCCTCGGCGCGCACGGTCGTCGGGCCAGGCTCGGCCGCCGGCTCGGCGTCCGCCTCCGGCGTCTCGTCGCTCCCGTGGCGCGTCCCGTCCAGCCCGATGCCGAGCACCGAGAGCACGGCGATCATCACCGCAGCGGCGACGATCGCGATGTCCGCGACGTTGCCCACGAACCAGTTCGCGTAGGCGATGAAGTCGACCACGTGGCCGCGCGCGAACCCGGGCTCCCGGAAGAACCGGTCCACGAGGTTCCCCAGGGCCCCGCCGAGCAGCAGCCCGAGCGCGACCGCCCAGGCGCGCGAGCCGATCCGGCTCACCATGCGCACGATGACGACCACCACGGCGACGACGACGATCGTCAGGAGCCAGGTCATCCCGGTCGCGATGGAGAGCGCTGCCCCGGGGTTGTAGATGAGTCGGAGCCCGAGGAGGGGGCCCACGAGCGGGATCGTGTCGTCGCCGAGCGTCAGGCTGGACTCGGCCCACCACTTGGTGAGCTGGTCGAGCACCAGGACGAGTGCGGCGAGGACGACGGTCCAGACCACCAGCAGGCGCCACGGACCGCGGCGTGCCGTGCTGGTGTCTGTGCCGGACGCGGTGCCGGGATCGGTGCCGGCGACGGCGTCAGCGGGTTCGGTGGGCTCGGGGCGCGCGGAGGTGGACATCGGCGGCAAGTCTGCCACGTCGACCCCGGCCTCGGCGCGCCCCCTGCCCGACCGGCGGGAGGACGGACCTCAGCGGCGCTCGGCGCGCTGCTTCGCCTCGACCGAGAGGTTCGCCCGCGGGAAGGCCTGGAGGCGCGCCTTGCCGATCGGCAGCCCGGTCTCCTCGCAGGTCGCGTACGTGCCTGCCGCGATGCGGTCGAGGGCGTGCGACGTCTGCGCGAGGAGGTCGCGCACGTTGTTGACGAGGGTCAGCTCCTGCTCCCGCTCCAGGGCGCTCGAGCCGGAGTCGGCCTGGTCGTCGCCCGCCCCGTCGCCGGAGTGTCGCAGGAGGTTCGAGAGCTCCTCGTCGGCGGAGGCGAGCTCCCCCTCCAGGCGCTCCTTCTCCGAGAGGAGCTCGACGGCGAGCTCCTCGACCTCCCGCAGGGTCCAGGGCTCCTCCCCGTCGCGCACGGGGAAGGACTTGACGTCCTTCGCGAGGTTCGGAAATCGGTCGCGCACGGCCGTTCGGGCCGCGGTGGTGAGCTTGGTCATGTCGCCCCTCCAAGTTCGAGTCACGCGAGAGTAGACGCAGCGGCCGGTACGCACAACACACCACGCCGGTCCGCCGAGGCGGGAAGACGCAGGTGCGAGGCGTACCGGCCGCTGCCGGACGGTCGACGCAGGTGCTAGATGCCGGGGGCGAGGTCGCTCGTGCGGCTCGCCCCGCCGACGTTGCTGCGCGGCGGGAGGGCGCTGCCCCGGTTGTCCAGGTCGCCCAGCAGGTTCTGGAGGTAGCTCTTGAGGCGCGTGCGGTAGTCACGCTCGAAGATGCGGAGCTCGTCGATCTTGCGCTCGAGGAGCGAACGCTCCTGCTCGAGCTGCGACAGCGTGCGGTGCGAGGTCTCCTCGGCCTCGCGCACGATGCGCGTGCCCTCCTCCTTCGCCTCCGCGATGAGCCGGTCGCCCTCCTCCTGGCCCGAGCGCACGTAGTCGTCGTGCAGCTTCTGGGCGAGCTGGAGCATGCCGGTCGCCGACTCCGGCTCGGCACCGTTCTTCGCGACGACGGCCTGCGAGATCGGCGCGACCGGAGCGGGCTCCGGCTCGGGCGCCTTGGGCGCCTCGACGACGGCGGGCTGCACCGCAGCGCTGGACGCGTCGGCCCGGCTGAGCTCGGCGATACGACGCTCCGCGGCAGCGAGCTTCGACTTGAGGTCCTCGTTCTCCTCCTGCACGGAGTTGAGGGTCCTCACCACCTCGTCCAAGAAGTCGTCGACCTCTTCGACGTCGTACCCCTCGCGGAACTTCGTCGCCGCGAACTTCTTGTTCAGGATGTCCTCTGCAGTGAGCAGTGCCATCGGTTCACCTCATAGCGTTTGCGTGTCGGTCCGGGCGACCTCGCGATCACCAGAGTCCAAAGTAGCGGAGATTGCCCGTGGGGGCCGGGAGCGGCCGCGCGTTCGCGCGCCGCGCGCCCGTGTGGATGACGTGACGGTCCGGCGTCCGGCCGGTCGCGGTCGGGGCGAACCGGACGTAGCGCACCACGTCCTGCGGGGCGCGCACCCGGAGCGCGTGACGTGCGTCTCAGAGCGACGACACGATCTGCGCAGCGATCGTCACCGCGAAGAAGAGGATGATGAACGCCAGGTCGAGGCGCACCTGCCCCAGCGAGAGCGGCGGGATGAGACGGCGCAGCGCGCGCAGGGGCGGGTCGGTCGCCGAGTAGATCACCTCGGCGATCACGAGGACGACGCCTCGTGGCCGCCACTCGCGCGCGAAGAACTGCACCCAGTCGAACACGAGTCGACCGATGAGCAGCAGCAGGTAGAGCCAGAGCAGGAATCCGACGATCCCTGTGATGAGGTCCCAGATCACGGGTCAACTGTGCCAGACGTTCGTCCCGCGACCGGGCACGGGACACGCGCCTCCCCTGCGCGCAGCAGAAGAGGGACGGACGTGTCACCACGTCCGTCCCTCCTGCCGTGCGGGCGCGTGCTCGGCGGGCGCGACGCGCCCCGCTCGTCGTCAGCTCTGGTTGTAGAACCCGGCGCGCCCGGGAGCCGGCGCGGCGGCCTGCTCCTCACCGGTGATCTCCACGTGCTCGGGCGAGAGCAGGAACACCTTGTTGGTGACACGCTCGATCGCGCCGTGGAGCCCGAAGATCAGACCCGCGGAGAAGTCGACCAGGCGCTTCGCGTCCGCGTCGTCCATGTCCGACAGGTTCATGATCACGGGCGTGCCACCGCGGAACGCCTCCCCGATCACGCGCGCGTCGTTGTACGAGCGCGGGTGCACCGTCGTGATCCTGCGCAGCTCGGCGGCCGACATGCTCGTCTGCGGCACCTCGCGCGGTCCGAGCGCGCGGTGCAGCGGCGTCACCTGGGCCTGGTAGTCGTGCGACACGTCCGCCCCCGTCTCGTCGAGCTCGTCGACGTACTCGTCCTGCTCGTCCTCGCCGCGATCATCAGCGAGGCCCAGATACAGCATGGTCTTGCGCAGCGCTCCCGCCATGGGCCTTGCTCCGTCCTCGATCGATCCGTCGGTCCACCGGCCGTCGGACCGGTGCGTTCACGCTAACCGAGGGCGTCGGACGAACAGGGGACGACACGCCCGGGGTCCTCAACCTCACCCGGAGGTCGAGATCGGGACCGTCACGCGACGGAGAGCGCCACCAGCCCGGCGAAGCGGCCGGTCGTCGTCCCGCCGCGCGCCGCGCGCCGGTGCGAGAAGAACCGGTCGTCCTCGATCGTGCACGCGTCGACGTGCACGACGTCCCCGACCCCCGCGGCGACGAGGTCGGCGACCACGCCTGCGGGCAGGTCGAGCGCGGGGGTGCCCCACGACGTCGTGGACCGCGTGGCCGGCCGCGCGAGCGCGACGTCGTCACGCATCGTCGCGGGGACCTCGTAACACCTCCCGCACGCGCTCGGCCCGACGGCAGCCCGGACGTTCCCGACCCGGGCACCCGCCGCGCGCATCTCCTCGAGGACCGCCGGGACGACGCCGTGCGCCAGACCTCGGCGGCCGGCGTGCGCGACCCCGACGACACCCGCGGCGGCGTCCGCGAGGAGCACCGGCACGCAGTCCGCCACGAGCACGCCGAGCCCCACGCCCGGTACGGTCGCGACGATCGCGTCGGCCTCGCCCACCGAGTCGACGGGCGCACCGTCCGCGTCCCGGGGCGGGGAGCCGAGCCGCACGACGTCGGTGCCGTGCACCTGGGAGGAGAAGGCGACCGGAGCCTCGAGCCACGTGGACGCGCGCGCACGGTTGCTCCGGACGCGCGTCGCGTCGTCGGTCACGTTGAGGCCGAGGTTGAGCGAGTCCCACGGTTCCGGTGAGACACCACCCGTGCGGGTCGTGAAGCCTGCGCGCACGCCAGGACCGAGATCCACCTCGAGCACGACGGGAGGGGCGGCGTCGAGGACGCCACCCCTCCCGTCGGACGCAGGGCGGGCGTTCATCGGGTCCGGCCCCGGGTCAGCACCGGATCACTTGAGGAAGTCGGGGACGTCGAGCTCCTCGACCTTGCGGCGCGCGGGCTCCTCGTCGAAGATCCGCGGCGGCACCTCGACGCCCGCGTTCTGGCCGCCCGGCACCGCGTCGGCGTTCTGGTTCGCCGCGTCGCCCGAGCCGACCACCGTGAACGTAGGGGCGGGCGTGGGCTGGACGGGGACCGGCCCCGAGCCGCCGTCGAGCGTGACGGGCACGTCGTCGGCCTCCGGCTGGATCGGCACCACGGGGCGGGGCAGCGTGTGGGCGCCCGTCGTCGGCGCCGGCGGCACCGGGCGCGCGGCCGGGACGACCGGGATCGCGCTCGTCGCCGGGCGCTGCGCCCCGGCCACCTGGCCGAGCGCGCGGGCGTCGCCACGGACCTGCGGCGCTCCGCCGTCGAAGCCGGCGGCGATGACGGTGACGCGCACCTCGTCACCCAGGGCGTCGTCGATCACGGCGCCGAAGATGATGTTCGCCTCGGTGTGGGCGGCCTCGTGGACGAGGCGCGCCGCCTCGTTGATCTCGAAGAGGCCGAGGTCGGAGCCGCCCTGGATCGACAGGAGCACGCCGTGGGCGCCGTCGATGCTGGCCTCCAGCAGCGGCGACGAGATCGCCATCTCCGCGGCCTGGACCGCGCGGTCGTCGCCGCGCGCGTTGCCGATGCCCATGAGGGCGCTGCCCGCTCCCTGCATGACGGACTTGACGTCGGCGAAGTCGAGGTTGATGAGGCCCGGCGTCGTGATGAGGTCGGTGATGCCCTGCACACCGGAGAGCAGCACCTGGTCGGCCTGGTGGAACGCCTGGAGCGCGCTGACGTTGCGGTCGGACATCGACAGGAGGCGGTCGTTGGGGATGACGATGAGGGTGTCGACCTCGTTGCGGAGGTTCTCGATGCCCTGGTCCGCCTGGACGGAGCGGCGGCGGCCCTCGAAGGTGAACGGCCGGGTCACGACACCGACGGTGAGCGCGCCCAGCGAGCGCGCGATCCGTGCGACGACGGGCGCGCCGCCCGTGCCGGTGCCACCGCCCTCGCCCGCGGTGACGAAGACCATGTCCGCGCCGCGCAGCACGTCCTCGATCTCCTCGGCGTGGTCCTCGGCGGCCTTCTTGCCGACCTCGGGATCCGCACCGGCGCCCAGCCCACGCGTCAGCTCGCGGCCGACGTCGAGCTTGACGTCGGCGTCGGACATGAGGAGCGCCTGCGCGTCCGTGTTGATGGCGATGAACTCGACGCCCTTGAGGCCGACCTCGATCATCCGGTTGACGGCGTTCACGCCCCCACCGCCGATGCCGACCACCTTGATCACTGCTAGGTAGTTCTGCGGAGTTGCCACGTCAATGCCTCTCGATCGGTCAGCCCTGAACCTTCACCCTCAACTAGAGGGTTATAGTTATGTCAGGTCGTTCATGGGTCGACCGTAGGTGTCGACGTGCCCATCATCAACGACCGCCTCGCGCGTGTCGGGTTTCGCCTCCGCGGCGCTTCAATGCTGCTCATCGCGTCACCGGCATCGTGGGCGCCGAGACGTCGAAGAGCGTCACGCCCGCGTTCTCCGGGACCGCCCGCAGCGTCTGGAGGACGCGCACCTTGAGCGCCGCCTCCTCCGAGCTCCCCCACTCCACCACGACACCGTCCCGGAGCGTCATCCGGACCGCGTCGCGGGTCGGGGCCGAGACCTCGGCGACCTGCGCGTGGAGGTCCGCCGGCAACGCGTTGAGGAGCACGAGGGCCGCGTCGAGCGCCTTCGCCCCGCGCTCGTCGAGCGGGGCGTCGATCTCAGGCAGGCCCTCAGGGACCGCCGGGTCGGTCCGGACCTGGACGCCGTCGGCGTCGAGGAGCGCGAACCCGCCGTCCACCGGGACCGCGACCACGGGCTCGCGCGACTCGAGCACGACGCTCAGCCCCGTGGGCCAGGACCGGCGGACCTCGACGTCGCGGACGCCGTTGAGGGCCAGGACCCGCTCGCGCAGCGCGACCGTGTCCAGCCGCGGCAGCGGCACCCCCGCGGACTCCGCCACGACGGTCTCGACCTGGGCCGGGTCGATCACCGTGCCCTCTCCCGAGATCGTCACGTCCTCCGGGTCGAGCCCGAGCACCGAGGAGAAGAAGGCGACCCACACGAGCGCGGCCACGACCAGGACGCCCGCCGTCCACCCCAGCACGCGGGTGCGCACCCGGTGCCGGCGCATCGCGTCGCGCTCGGCCAGGCGCTCGGCCATCCCGTGGGACACCACGCCGACCGGGGCCGTCGGCGTCCCGCGCGGCGCGGTCGGCGTCCCCGCGCCACCGCCCCGCCCCCGGCCGCTCGGCGGTCCCGTCGCCGTCCGGCCCCTCGGGCGCTCGGCGGACGACGGCACGAGCTCGCGCCCGGACGCGGCCACCCGCCGGACCGGTCGCGTGGGCGTCTCCTCGGCCGGAGCCCGGGGAGCCGGCGTGGACGTCCCGGCCCGCGACGCCCCCGGAGCCGGCGGCCGCGCGGCACGCTCCCCCGCGCCCGACCGGTCCGGTCGGGGCGCGGAGGGTCGGGGCCGGGGCGGGGGACGCATCAGGCCTCGCCCCCTCCGGTGGAGCCGGCGCCCGCGGCTCGCTCGGCGATCCGCGCGAGGACGACCGTGCCCAGCTCCGTCACGTCGCCGGCGCCGACCGTGAGGACGAGGTCGCCCGGCCGCGCGGCGTCCGCGACGCGGTGGGCAGCCTCGACCCGGTCCTCCACGGCCGCCACCACGACATCGGGGGCGTCCATCAGGTCGGTGATCGTGTGCGCTCCGACGGTCGGGTCGGGGTCCTCGCGCGCCGCGTAGACCCCCGTCACGACGACCTCGTCCGCGGCGCCCAGCGCGTCGGCGAACTCGCGCGCGAACGTCGCGGTGCGCGAGTACAGGTGCGGCTGGAAGAGCACGAGCACCCGGCCGCCCGCAGCGACGGGTCGCGCGGCGGCCAGCAGCGCGGCGACCTCGGTCGGGTGGTGCGCGTAGTCGTCGACGACGCGCACCCCGCCGGCCTCTCCCCGCGCCTCGAACCGGCGCCCCGTGCCGAGGAAGCCGTGCGCCGCCGCGACCGCCGCCGACGCGTCCACGCCGAGCACGACCGCCGTCGCGACCGCGGCCGTGGCGTTGAGCGCGTTGTGGTGGCCGGGCACGCGCAGCCGGAGCTCCAGCCCGTCGAGCGCCGCGGTGCCGACGGCCCCCGTCAGCGACGCCTGCACCCCTGCCCGCCCGCCGTCGGTCGTGGGACGCACGTCCGACACGCGGACGTCCGCGTCGGCGGAGGTGCCATACGTCACGACCGCGCCCCCGCCCTCGGCATGGGCGGCCGCGAGCGCCCGGGCCCCCGGGTCGTCTGCGCACGCGACGAGCGTCCCGCCCGGGACGATCCGTGCCGCGAAGTCGACGAACGCCTGCTCGAACGCCGCGCGCGACCCGTAGTGGTCGAGGTGGTCCGGCTCGACGTTCGTCACGACGGCGACGTCGGGCGCGTAGTTGAGGAACGAGCCGTCGGACTCGTCCGCCTCGGCCACGAGGACGTCCGACCCGAGGTGGCCCCCGGCGACGGGACCGTCCGCGGTGAGCACCGTGCCCCCGATCGCGAACGACGGGTCGAGTCCCGCACCGCGCAGGACCGTCGCGATCATCGCGGACGTCGTCGTCTTGCCGTGCGCGCCCGCGACCGCGACCGACCGGCCGCGGGCCATGAGCGACGCGAGCGCCTGCGAGCGGTGCAGCACGCGCAGCCCCGCGGCGCGTGCGGCGGCGAGCTCCGGGTTCGACTCGCGGACCGCGCTCGAGACCACCACGGTGTCGGCGTCCGCGACGTGGTCGCCGTCGTGCCCCACCCAGACCCGCACGCCGTCGGCCCGGAGCGCGGCGAGCGTCTCGCTCTCGCGCGCGTCCGAGCCCTGCACGCGGACACCGTGGGCGGCGAGGAGCCGCGCGACCACCGACATGCCGGCGCCGCCGACCCCGACGAGGTGGACGGTGCCGAGCTCCTCGAGCGGGACCGGGGCGGCGGCACCTCGGGTCGTCACGAGCGCGCCCCGGTCTGGCCGGCGGCGACCGCCTCGGCGACGAGGTCGGCGACGCGCGCCGCGCCGTCGCGCACACCTGCCCCCGCGGCGGCGCTCGCCATCGCGTCGAGGCGCGTCGGGTCGCCGAGCAGCGCCGGGACCTCGCGCGCGACCCAGGCCGCGTCGAGCTGCGCGTCGTCGACGAGCAGGCCACCGCCCGCGGCGACGACCGGGCCGGCGTTGAGCCGCTGCTCGCCGTTGCCGATCGGCAGGGGGACGTACACGGCGGGGATGCCCAGGGCGGCGAGCTCGCCCACGGTCCCGGCGCCCGCGCGGCACACGACCAGGTCCGCGACGGCGAGCGCGAGCTGCATCTCGGCGAGGTACTCGCGCACGTCGTACCGCGCACCGGGTCGGACCGCGACGGCTGCCGCGCCGGCGTCGCGGACGGCGGCGTCCTTCCCCTTGCCCGTCAGGTGGAGCACCTGCGCGCCCGCACCGAGGAGCGCGTCGGCCGCCCCGGAGACGGCCTCGTTGAGGCTCTGCGCCCCGAGCGACCCGCCCGTGACGACGAGCGTGCGCCGACCCGGGTCGAGCCCGAGGCGCGCCGCGGCGTCCGCCCGCACGGCCCCGGCGTCGGCCGCGCGGGCGGCCACGAGGTCCTGGATCTCGCGGCGCAGCGGCAGGCCGGTCACCACGCCGCCCTTGAGCGGCGTGCCCTCGAACGTCACCCCGACGCGAGCGGCCCACCGGGCGCCGAGCCTGTTGGCGAGCCCGGGCCGCGCGTTCTGCTCGTGGATCACCACCGGGACGTCACGGCGGCGCGCGGCGAGGTAGGCAGGGGTCGACACGTAGCCGCCGAAGCCCACGACGACGCGCGCGCCCGTCTCGTCGATGACGGCGCCCGCGGCGTCGACCGCCGACTTGAGCCGCCCCGGGAGGTTCACCCACTCGGCGCTCGGCCGTCGCGGGAGCGGGACGCGCGGCACGTGCCGCAGCGGGTAGCCGCGCGCGGGCACGAGGTCGTCCTCCAGCCCGCCCGCGACCCCGAGCGCGGTCACCACCACGCCGGGCTCACGCGCCCGCAGCTCGTCCGCCACCGCCAGGAGCGGGTTCACGTGCCCCGCCGTCCCGCCGCCTGCGAGCACCACCGAACCGATCGTCGTCACGTACCTCGTCGTCCTTCCCTGCGGCGGGTGCCGCGTCCTGGCTGTGGTCTGAAGCTGTGGGCCCGGGAGCCGGGCGTCGCCCGGTCCCCGGGCGAGGGTCATCGCGCGCGGCGCCGGGGCCGGGCCGCCCGGCCGACGACCGCGAGCGAGCGCCGCACGACGCTCCCCCGGGCCGCCAGCGCCTCGGCCGCGCCGGGCTCGGTGCGTGCGAACGAGATCACGACGCCGAGCGCGGCCATGGTCGTCACGAGCGCCGTGCCTCCGGAGGAGACGAGCGGCAGCGGGACGCCGATCACGGGCAGGAGCCCGATCACGACGCCGATGTTGATGAAGGCCTGCCCGACGATCCAGCAGCCGATGGCCGCCGTGGCGATCTTGACGAAGGGGTCCGGGTGGCGTCGCACGATCCTGCTCATCGCCAGTCCGAGGACCACGAACAGGCCGAGGACGAGCAGGGTCCCGAAGAGCCCGAGCTCCTCGCCGATCACGGCGAAGATGAAGTCGTTGTGCGCCTCGGGCAGGTACAGCCACTTCTCCCGGCTCGCGCCGAGCCCCACGCCCGTCAGCCCCCCGGTGCCGAGCGCCCACTGCCCGTGCAGGGACTGGTAGCACTCGCCGAGCGGGTCCGTGCACTCCCCGTACGCCGACGCGATCCGGCCGAGGCGGTCGCCGCCCTCCTGGAGGTAGATCAGCCCGTAGCCCACGGCGAAGGCCGCGACCGCCGCCCCCAGCCCGAGCAGGCGCGCGCTCGCCCCGGACACGACGAACGCACCGGCCGCGAGCATCATGATGACGAGCGCCGTGCCGAGGTCGTGGCCGGCCAGGACGAGGCCGACGACCGCGAGCGCCCCCGGCACGGCGGGCACGAGGACGTGCCGCCATTCGCCGAGCAGCCGCTGCTTGCGGCCGAGGACCACCCCGAGCCAGAGCGCGAGCGCGAGCTTCGCGAGCTCGGAGGGCTGGAACCGGAACCCTCCGATCGGCAGCCAGTTCTGGTTGCCGCCGGTCGCGTCGCCGAACACCACGACGGCGGCGAGCAGGCCGACGGCGACGACCAGGCCGGGCCAGGCGAGGCGCTTGTACCAGCGGACGGGGACGCGCGTGGCGATCAGCAGGACGGGGAGGCCCATGAGCGCGAACCGCGCCTGCTCGACGAACGCGCCGAACGGCGACTTGCCCGCCGCGATCTGGGTGACGGCCGAGCTCGAGAACACCATGACGAGCCCGATGATCGTCAGCAGCGCGGTCGCACCGACGAGGAGGTAGTAGCTCGTCACGGTGCTGTTCCACTGCCCGAGCCAGGGCCGCTCGGTCGGGGCGGCGGTCGTGCGCGGGCGCGCCTCGCGGCCCGTCGGCGCCTTCGTCCGGCCTCGCGTCGTGCTGCGACCCGCGCCCGTGCGAGGGGTCGTGCGCGCCGACGGCGCCCCTCGTCCGTTCGCGGTCTGTGTCATGGCCGGGCCGGCCTACCCGTGGTCGGGGCGCAGCGCGCGCGCCGCGTCGGCGAACGCGTCGCCGCGCGCGGCGTACGAGCGGAACTGGTCCATCGACGCACCGGCCGGGGCGAGCAGCACGGTGTCGCCGGCCTGCGCGAGGCGGCGGGCGGAGTCGACGGCACGGGGCATCACGGTCCCAGTGTCGCCAGGATCGACGCGGACGACCGGGATATCGGGCGCGTGTCGGGCGAGCGCACCCGAGAACGGCTCCGCGTCGACGCCGATGAGCACCACGGCCCGCAGCCGGTCGGCGCGCGCGGCGACGAGCTCGTCGAACGAGGCGCCCTTCGCGAGGCCGCCCGCGACCCACACGACCGTCCCGGGCGCGAACGACGCGAGCGACGCGGAGGCCGCGTGCGCGTTCGTCGCCTTGGAGTCGTCGACGTAGGCCACGCCCTCGACCGACGCGACCTGCTCGATGCGGTGCGAGCCCGTCCGGAAGGCGCGCAGCCCGTCGCGCACGGCCACGGCAGGCACGCCGTGCGCTCGGGCCAGGGCGGCCGCGGCGAGGGCGTTCGCCACCACGTGCGCGGGCACGATGCCGTCGGCACCGGCCAGGTGGGCGAGGTCGCCCAGCGTCGCGAGCTCGGCGGCGTGCGTGTGCCGGTCGGGCGCGTCCGCGGGAGCGTGGAACGCGCGGTCCACGAGCACGTCCTCGATGACGCCGAGCTGGCCGCGGGCCGGCGCGCCGAGCGTGAAGCCGACGGCGCGCGCGCCCTCGACCACGTCGGCCTCCCGCACGAGCGCCTCCGTGCGGGGGTCCGCGGCGTTGTAGACGCACGCGACCTGCGCGTCCTCGAAGACCCGGCCCTTGTCCGCGGCGTACGCGTCGATCCCGCCGTGCCAGTCGAGGTGGTCCGGGGCGACGTTGAGCACCGCACCCGCCTCGGGCGACGTCGTGTGCGTGAAGTGGAGCTGGAAGCTCGAGAGCTCCACGGCGAGCACGTCGAGCGTCGGGTCTCCCGCCGCCTCCACGACCGGAGTGCCGACGTTGCCCACCGCCGCGACGCGCAGGCCCGCGGTCCGCAGGATCGTCTCGAGCATCTCGACGGTCGTCGTCTTGCCGTTCGTCCCGGTCACGGCGAGCCAGGGCGCCGGACGCCCCGACGGGCCGTCGACGCGCAGGCGCCACGCGAGCTCGACCTCGCTCCACACCGGCACGCCCCGCTCGCCCGCCGCGACGAGCAGCGGGTGGGACGGCGGCCAGCCGGGCGAGACGACGACGAGGTCGGTCGCCGCGAGGTCGACGTCGTCCGCGTCGCGCAGGTCGGCGCCCTCGGCGCGGTCGTCGAGCGTGACGACGGCGGCGGCCCGGGGCGCGAGGGCGGCGGCTGCGGCCCGACCGGAGACGCCGAGGCCGGCGACGACCACGCGCGCCTCCTCGAGCGGGACCGCGAGGTCGTGACGGTCGCGAGCCACTAGCCGACCACCCACTCGGCGTAGAAGATGCCGATGCCGAGCGCGGCGAACAGCCCGGCGATGAGCCAGAAGCGGATGACGATGGTGACCTCGCCCCAGCCCGACAGCTCGAAGTGGTGGTGCAGCGGGGCCATCTTGAACACGCGCCGACCGGTCATCTTGAAGAAGCCGATCTGGATGACGTCGGAGAGCACGATGATGACGAACAGGCCGCCGATGATGAGCGCGAGGAACTCGGTCCGGGTGAGGATCGAGAGGCCGGCGAGCGCGCCGCCGAGGGCGAGCGAGCCGGTGTCGCCCATGAAGATCTTCGCCGGGCTCGCGTTCCACCACAGGAAGCCGAAGCACGCGCCGACGATCGCCGCGGCGACGATCGCGAGGTCCTGCGGGTCGCGCGTCTCGTAGCAGCTCGGTCCTGCCGAGGCGAGGCGCTGGCACGTCTGGTTGAGCTGCCAGATGCCCACGAGGACGTACGAGCCGAACACGATGAGCGAGACGCCCGTCGCGAGGCCGTCGAGGCCGTCGGTGAGGTTCACCGCGTTCGACCACGCCGTGATGAGGAAGTTCGCCCAGATCACGAACAGGATCAGACCGACCGTCGCGCCCGCGAACGCGAGGTCGAGGTTCGTGTCGCGCAGGAAGGAGATGCGCGTGGACGCGGGCGTCCGACCGTGCTCGTTGGGGAACTGGAGCGCGAGCACCGCGAACGCGATGCCGACGGCCCCCTGGCCGACGATCTTGGCGCGCGCCGTGAGCCCGAGGCTGCGCTGCTTGCGGATCTTCGTGAAGTCGTCGAGGAACCCGACGATCCCGAGCCCGGTCATGAGGAACAGCACGAGCAGGGAGGACACGCTCGGGAACCGCCCCGAGACGACGTACGACATCGCCCAGCCGAGCAGCGTCGCCCCGATGATGACGACCCCGCCCATGGTGGGCGTCCCGCGCTTGGTGAAGTGCGCCGTCGGGCCGTCCTGGCGGACGAACTGCCCGTAGTTGCGGTGGACGAGGAACCGGATGAACAGCGGCGTCCCGAAGAGGGCGACGAGCAGGGAGACGCCCGCCGCGACGATGATCGCGATCATGCGCGGTCACCTCCGGGCGCGTCCGCACCAGCCGCGGCCAGCTCGTCGCCGAGCCGCCACAGCCCGGACCCGTTCGAGGCCTTCACGAGCACGACGTCCCCTTCCCGCAGCTCGTCGCGCAGCAGCGCGGACGCCGCCTCCACGTCGGGGACGAACCGGGTCTCGTCGCCCCACGACCCCTCCTGGGTCGCGCCGTCGTGGATGCCGCCGGCGCCCTCGCCGACCACGACGAGCAGCTTGACGTTCAATCGCACCACGAGCCGGCCGAGGTCGTCGTGAGCGACGCGCGAGTCCTCGCCGAGCTCCAGCATCTCGCCGAGCACGGCGACCGAGCGCCGGTCGCGCCCCGCCATCACGGCGAGCGCCTTGAGCGCAGCACGCATGGAGTCGGGGTTGGCGTTGTACGAGTCGTCGATCACCGTCACGCCGTCGGGCCGCTCGGTGACCTGCATCCGGTGCGGGCTCAGCGCACGGGCGTCGGAGAGCCGCGCGGCGACGTCGGGCAGCGCGACGCCGAGGCGCAGCGCCGCCGTCGCGGCCGCGAGGGCGTTCGTCACGTGGTGCTCGCCCACGAGGCCGAGGGTCGCGCGCGCGCGCGTCTCCTCGGCCGGCTGCGCGCCCCCGGAAGCCCCCGGACGCACGCGCAGCGTGAAGGACGCGCGGCCGGTGCGGTCGATCCCGAGGTCCTCGGCGCGCACGTCGGCGGCGGGGATGGTGCCGAACGTGACGACCTCGCCCGGCGCGACGTCGGCCATCGCCGCGACCCGGAGGTCGTCGGCGTTGAGCACCGCGACCCCGCCCGGCGCGAGCCCCGTGACGAGCTCGGACTTGGCGCGGGCCACGGCCTCGATCCCGCCGAACTCCCCGAGGTGGGCGCTGCCCACGACGAGGACGACCGAGACGTCGGGGGGCGCGATGCGCGTGAGGTAGGTGAGGTGGCCGACGCCGCTCGCGCCCATCTCGAGCACGAGGAACCGCGTGGACTCGTCCGCCTCGAGCACCGTGAGCGGGAGCCCGATCTCGTTGTTGAACGAACCGCGCGGCACGACCGTCTCGCCCTCGGGCCGCAGCAGCTGACCCAGCAGGTCCTTGGTCGTCGTCTTGCCCACGGAGCCGGTCACCGCGACGACGCGCAGGTCGCCGCGCTCGCGCAGCGTCGCGAGCACGTGCCGGGCGAGCTCGCCGAGCGCGGTCTGGACGTCGTCGACGACGACGCACGGCACGTCGAGCTCGCGCGCGGCGAGGACCAGGGACGCGCCGGCGGCGACGGCCCCGGGCGCGAAGTCGTGCCCGTCGACGTGCTCGCCGGGCAGCGCGACGAAGAGCGATCCCGGCGCGACCCGGCGCGAGTCGACGACGACGGGCCCCCCGACCCGCACCTCCGGGTCGGCGGACAGCCGTCCGCCGGTCGCTGCGGCCACCTGCGCCGCAGTGAGCTCGATCATGCGTGGTGCTCCTTCAGGTCGTCGGGGGTGTCGTGGGGTGCGCGGGCCGGGTCCCGCTCCTCGAGCGCGGCGCGCGCCTCGACACGGTCGTCCAGGGGGTGGTCGACGCCGGCGATCTCCTGCCACACCTCGTGGCCGCGGCCCGCGACGAGCACCGTGTCCTCGGGGCCGGCGGCGGCGATCGCCTCGCGGATCGCCCGGGCGCGCGGCGCGACCTCGAGCACGACGACGTCGCGCGGCTCGGGCGCGGCGGCCGCCGCCTCGCGCGCGGCGTGCGCGCCCGGCAGCACCTCCGCGCGGATCGCGGCCGGGTCCTCGCCGTGCGGGTCGTCGTCCGTCACGACGACGACGTCGGCCCCCTCGACCGCGACGCCGCCCATCGTGGGCCGCTTGCCGCGGTCGCGGTCGCCCGTGGCACCGAACACGACGACCAGACGGCCCGGCGTCGTGGGGCGCAGCGCGTCGAGGGCGAGCGCGAGCGCGTCCGGGTTGTGGGCGAAGTCCACGACGACGCGCGGACGGTGCGGGGGGCGCGAGACGACCTCCATGCGTCCCGGGACCGCCGGGGCGAGCCCGCCCGCCGCCTCGAGCGCCGCCTCCACGTCGCGCGGGTCGGTCCCCGCCTCGAGCACGAGCGCGAGGGCGAGGGCCGCGTTGGCGACGTTGAACGCGCCCGGCAGGGCCGTCGTCGTGCGCACGCTCCGGCCGTCACGGTGCCGCAGCGTGAACGCGGAGCCGCCCGCTGCCGAGGGCTCGACCTCGTGCACGGTCCAGTCCGCGTCGGGCTGCTGGTCCTCCGGGCTCCGCGCGCCGACGCGCAGCGTCGCGACCGGGATGCGGGCGGCCGCGACCATGCGCTCGCCCCACGCGTCGTCGACGACGACGACGCCACGGCGGGCGTGCTCGGGAGTGAAGAGGAGCGCCTTCGCCTCGAAGTACTCCTGGAGGTCGCCGTGGAAGTCGAGGTGGTCCTGGCTGAGGTTGGTGAAGCCCACGACGTCGAACACGAGCCCGTCGACCCGGTGCAGCGCGAGCGCGTGCGACGAGACCTCCATCGCGAGGGTGCGCACGCCGTCCTCCCGCATCGCCGCGAGCAGCGCCTGGAGGTCGGCGGCCTCGGGCGTCGTGAGCCGGCTCGGCAGGACGCGGTCGCCCGACCGCATCTCCACCGTGCCGATGAGCCCGCCCTTCCAGCCGAGCGCGCGCAGCGCGTGGTCGACCAGGTAGGTGGTGGTGGTCTTGCCGTTCGTGCCGGTCACACCGAACGTCGTGAGGTCCTGCGCGGGGCCGCCGTAGACCCACGCGGCGACCGGGCCGAGCAGCGCACGCGGGTCCGCGGCGACGAGCACGGGGACCTCGAGTCCCGCCGCGGCCACGAGCGCCGCGCCCTGCTCGTCCGTGAGGACGGCGTGCGCCCCGCGCGCGACGGCGGCGGGCGCGAAGCGTGCCCCGTGCGCGCGTGCGCCGGGGAGGGCGACGAAGAGGTCGCCCGCGTCCGCCGTCCGGTCGTCGGAGGCGACCGACCACACCTCGACGGCACCCGGCGCCGACGGGCCGCCGGGCCCGCCACCTGCGCGGACGTCGAGACCAAACCGTGCTGCCAGGTCCTCGACCGACCGACGGGTGGTCGCGGCAGGACGAAGGCGGTCGATCGGGGATGTCACGTGTAGAACCTACCGTGCCGGGGCCGCGACCCTCGCAAGCCGTCCTGCCCCGGGCACCGCAGCGGCGCACGCTTCACGGGACCTTCACCGACACCGTCACGGACGACGCGACGGCCTCGTGGCGCGAGGTCGGCCGCCGGGGTGAGGTTCACCACGTCGTCGGGAGCGGCACGTACGGCTCCGTGCTCGGCTGCACGCCCTCGTGCTCGAGCGTGAAGCCCATGATCTCGCTGAACACGGGCGCCGCGACGACACCGCCGAAGATCGACGAGTGGGGGTTCTTGAGGAACACCGACACCGTGTACCGCGGGTCGTCCGCGGGCGCGACGCCGATGAACGACGCCATGATCCCCGACAGCCGTCCGTCCGCACCGGCGGCCTCCGCGGTGCCCGTCTTGCCGGCGACGCGGTAGCCCGGCACCGCCGCGCTCGAGCCCGTGCCCTCCTCGACGACCGACTCCATCATGTGGAGCACGGTGTCCGCCGTCTCCTGCGAGACGACGCGCACCGGGTCCGGGCGCTGCGCCGCGACGAGCTCGCCGTGCTCGTCCGTCGTGCCCGCGACGATGCTCGGCGTCGTGCGCACCCCGCCGTTGGCGATCGTCGAGAACACGCTCGTCGCCTGGACGGCGTTCACGGACACGCTCTGGCCGAAGAGCACGGCGTACTCGGTCCGGCCGTCCCACGCGTCGGCGGGGTGCAGGATCCCGGCGGACTCCCCCGGCAGACCGAGGCCCGACTTCTCCCCGAACCCGAACTTGCGCAGGTAGTCGTAGCGGACCTGCTTGGGGATCTTCTCCCCGACCTGGACCGTCCCGGTGTTCGAGGACTCGGCGAGGACCCCCGCGAGGGTGAGCCGCTGCACCGGGTGGTCGTGCGAGTCCTTGAACGTCTGCCCGTTGGGCGTGGTGTAGCGGTCGGGCACCTCGAACTGGGTCGCGGCGTCGGCATAGCCGCCCTCGATCGCGGCGGCCATCGTGACGACCTTGCCCGTCGACCCGGGGTCGAAGACGTTCGACACCGCGCGGCTCGGCCGGGCGACGGCGTCCGTGGTGCGGTCGTTCGGGTTCACCGTCCCCGAGTCCGCGAGCGCGAGGATCTCGCCCGTGCGCGTGTCCTGCACCACGGCGATCGCGTACTCCGCGCCGGTCTCGCTCACCGCGCGGTCCACCGAGTCCTGCGCCTTCCACTGCACGTCGCGCGAGACCGTGAGCTGCACGTTCCGCCCGGGCACCGCGTCCACGACGTCGCACCGGCCGGTCGGGATGACCTGGCCGCCCAGCCCGGCCTCGCACTCGCGCGACCCGGAGACGCCGGCGAGGACGTCGTCGTAGGACGCCTCGACACCGCCGCCCCCCGACTGCTCCTCGTTGACGAACCCCACGAGGTTGCCCGCGACCGTGCCCGCCGGGTACGTCCGTTCGCTCGTCATGGTGGTGCGCACGTAGGCCGAGAGCTGGAGGTCCGTGATCTGGCGCTGCACCTCGGGCGTGACGTCCTTGGCGAGGACGACGTACCGCGACGTCCCGTTGAGCTGCGCGGCGAGCTCCGGGGAGGACTTCCCGAGGATCGGGGCGAGCAGCTTGGCGACCCCCACGGCGCCGCCCTCCTCGAGCGGCTCCCCGTCGACGAGGTCGGCGCTGCGGGGCTCGAACTCGGCGATCGTCTTCGGGTCCGCCGCGACCGTGTACCGGTCCACGGACGTCGCGAGCACCACGCCGTCGGCGTCGGTGATGTCGCCGCGGTGGGCCAGGAGGGTCGAGCTGCGCGTGCGGTCGTCGCGCGCGTCGGCCGCGAGCGCCGGCCCGCGCAGCACCTGGACGTTGACGAGCTGGCCCACGAAGACGGCCGTGACCACGCCGGCGACGACGATGAGCCAGCGCTGGCGCCGCTCGGGGCGGCCCGGCTCGCGGGTCGCCCGCGCGGGGCGGGCCGGCGGGCGGCCGCCGCTCCGCGGCGAGCGGGAGGCGGACGTCCTCGACGGGCGGGCGGTCGTGGTCGTCGACGGACGGGCGGTCGCCGCGACGCGCGTGCTCGCGCCCGCGGCGCTGCGCCCGTCGCCGGAAGCACCACGGCCTCCCGGCGAGGGCCGGGAGGCCGTGGGGGCGGGGCGGGACCGCTGCGTGCTCGCCGCGGGTCGCGACCGGCGGTCGCGTCCGGCTCCGGTCTTACCCGTCACTGCCCGGCCTCCTCCTGCGCACCACCGAGGACCGTGCCGTCGGACAGCCGGACCATCGCCGGGTCCTCCGCGGGGACCATGCCGAGGGAGGCCGCGGTGTCCGGCAGCGAGGTCTTCTGGGCGTCGACCTGCGCCTGCAGGCTCTGCGTGTCCTGGGCCACGCGGCTCTCCTCCCGCCGCAGCTCCGACATCTCGTAGGAGTTGCGCGCCATCGTCGTGTTCACCAGGAGAGCACACAGGAGCGCGGCACCGAGGATCGACATGCAGACGACGAGGAACGGGATCTTGGACCGCGCCTGGAGCGGCGCCCGGACGAGCTCGAGACGCGAGCGGAGCGCGCGCTCGGACGCGCCGCCCGGCAGCGCGGTGAGCGACGGGCGCGGGGCGGGCGTCGGGCGCGCCGTGCGCGGGAGCGGGCGGGCGGCGGTCGACCTCTGTGCGCTCATCGTGTCCTCTCCCCCGGGTCGTGCGGTCGGTCGGTCGGTCGGTGCGTCGGGCGGCGGTGCGGCGGCGTGGGCCGGGTGCGCTCCGCGGCACGGAGCCGCACGGACGCCGAGCGCGGGTTGGACTCCCGCTCGGTGGCCGACGCCTCCTCCGCGCCCCGGGTGAGGAGCCGCAGGTACGGCTGGTCCTCCTCCGGCACGACGGGCAGCCCGGGCGGCGCGCTGATCGTCGCCCCCGCGGCGAGCACGCGCTTGACGATCCGGTCCTCGAGCGAGTGGTACGACTCGACGACGAGGCGCCCGCCCACGGCGAGGACGTCCACGGCAGCCGGGACGGCGCGCTCGAGGACCTCGAGCTCGCCGTTCACCTCGATCCGCAGCGCCTGGAAGGTCCGTTTGGCCGGGTTCCCACCCGTCGTGCGCGTCGCGGCGGGGATCGCACCGCGCACGACCTCGACGAGCTCGGCGCTGCGCTCCCACGGCCGCTGCTCGCGACGCCGGACGATCGCCCGGGCCACGCGCTGGGCGAACCGCTCCTCGCCGTAGTCGCGCAGGATCCGGGTGAGCGCGCGCTCGTCGTAGGTGTTGAGGACGTCGGCGGCGGTCGGGCCGGTCGTCGGGTCCATGCGCATGTCGAGCGGTGCGTCGTGCGCGTAGGAGAAGCCGCGGTCGGCCTCGTCGATCTGGAGCGAGGAGACCCCGAGGTCCATGAGCACGCCCTGGACCGGTGCGCCGACGACGTCGGCCACGACGTCGCCGATCTCGTCGTAGACGGCGTGCACCGCGCGGAACCGGTCACCGAACCGCTCGAGACGGCGCGACGCGCGGGCGATGGCCTCGGGGTCGCGGTCGATGCCGACGACGCGCGCCGTCGGGACCTGCTCCAGGACGGCCTCGGTGTGCCCGCCCATGCCGAGCGTGCAGTCGACGAGGACGGCGCCGGGCTCCGCGAGCGCGGGGGCGAGGAGGTCGACGCAGCGCTGGAGGAGGACCGGGACGTGCCGCTCGGCGGCGTCGTCGGGGGTGCTCGTCATGTCCGTCCTCCTCTCCGTGCTGGTCGTGGCCGGGTCGTCCCGTCCGGTGGTGCGCCTCGTCCGACCGGTCCCGTACGGTCAGGTCTCCCTCCGCGTCCTTTCTGGCGCCGGGGAAGTGCGTCAGACCGGGCGGGAGGAGGCCTCACCGTGCGGGAGCCGTGGGTCGAGCCCTAGAAGCGCAGGTCAGGGAACACCTCCTCCGCGGTGTCGGAGTACGCCGACTCCTGCTCCGCGAGGTACGTCTCCCAGGCCTGCGCGTCCCAGATCTCGACCCGCGTACCGGCGCCGATCACGGCGACGTCGCGATCGAGCCCCGCGTACGCCCGCAAGGGCCCGGGGATCGAGACGCGTCCCTGCTTGTCCGGGATCTCGTCGCTCGCTCCCGAGAGGAAGACGCGCAGGTAGTCCCGGGCCTGCTTGCTCGTCACCGGCGCCTGCCGGATCTGGTCGTACATGCGCCGGAACTCGTCCATCGGCAGCAGGAACAGACAGCGCTCCTGCCCCCGCGTCATGACGAGACCCGGTGCGAGCCGCGACCGGAACTTCGCGGGGAGGATGAGCCTCCCCTTGTCGTCCAGCCGTGGCGTGAAGGTGCCCAGGAGCAGGCCGGAGGAACCGCCGAGCACGTCGTCCACGAAGCCGGACATACACCTGGCACCTCCCCTCCTGCTCCCTTCTCCTCCACGGTACTCCACTTCCCTCCACCGCTCTCGGTGAATCCACGGGCTTTCACCCGCCTTCGCAGGATCTCCGCAGGTCACGCGGGGTGGAGCGGGGTGGAGGGGAGCACTCCCCATGGCGCGTCGCGACGCCGGTCCGGGGGCGAGCGCGCGCTGTGGCCGCGCGGCCTGGGCGGCGTCCGGCCCTCGCGCCGGCGCTCGGCGCTGAGCCGGTGGTCCACTAGGCTCTTCCCACCCGCGGTCTCCCTGGTCCGCGGCACTGCGCCACCGACGACGGAGGTCTCCGTGCTCCCCGACATCGCCCCTGTCGCGCCCTCCGACGAGCCCGGGGGCGACGCCCTCGCCGGACTCGACGAGCTGGTCGAGACCACGGGCCGGATCCGCTCCGGCATCGAGTCCGTCGTCACAGGCCGTCCCGATCTCGTGACCGTCACCGTCGCCGTCCTCCTCGCCCAGGGCCACCTCCTCATCGAGGACGTCCCCGGCGTCGGCAAGACGACGCTCGCCAAGGCGCTGGCCCGTACGATCGACTGCAAGGTCGGCCGCATCCAGTTCACGCCGGACCTCCTGCCGAGCGACCTCACCGGCGTCAACATCTACCGTGCGGCGAACCACGAGTTCGAGTTCCGTCCAGGACCGGTCTTCTCCAACATCGTCATCGGCGACGAGATCAACCGCGCCTCGCCCAAGACGCAGTCGGCGCTCCTCGAGTGCATGGAGGAGGGTCAGACGACGGTCGACGGGACCTCCCACCCGCTGCCGAGCCCCTTCCTCGTCGTCGCCACGCAGAACCCCGTCGAGATGGAGGGCACCTACCCTCTGCCGGAAGCGCAGCGCGACCGCTTCATGGCGCGCCTGACCGTCGGCTACCCCGACGTCGACGCCGAGCTCCGGATGCTCGACCGGCAGGAGTCGGACAACCCGCTGGCCCACCTCCGCCCCGTGACCACGGGCGCGGCCGTCCTGCGGTTCGCCGAGGTCGCGCGCGCCGTCTACGCGTCGACCGCCGTCAAGCGGTACGTGCTCGCCCTCGTCACCGCGACGCGCGAGCACCCGGGCCTCCGGCTCGGTGCGTCGCCCCGGACGACGCTCCAGCTCCTGCGCGCGGCGAAGTCCCTCGCGGCCATGGCAGGGCGCGACCACGTGCTCCCCGACGACGTGCAATACCTCGCGGTCCCCGTGCTCGCGCACCGGCTCGTCATCACGACCGAGGCCCGGCTCTCGGGCCAGGACGCCGAGGCCGTCGTCGCGTCGATCGTGGCGCAGACGCCGATCCCCGCCCTGGACGCGACCGAGCGACGCTGACGTGCGCGCCCCGTCGTTCCTCGCGCGGCTCCGCGGCAGGGGCAGGAGCCTCGCCAGCGCGCGCCTGACCCGCCGCGGCACGGCGGTGCTCGTCGCCGGTGCCGCGCTCGCCGTCCTGGGCGTGACGCTCGGCCTGCCCGACCTCGTCGGGCTCGGCGTCGCCGGAGCGCTCGCCGTCGGCGCCGCCTGGTGCTGGATGGCCGTCCGCCGGATCGACCGCGGTCGTGGCGCGCTGCACGTCACGCGCCGCGTCCAGCCGAACCCCGCCGTGCGCGGGCAGTTCACGACGGCGCGCCTCACGGTCGCGGCCACGCGGGCGACGTCGTCCACGGCCACGACGCTCGCCCGTCTGCGGATCAGCGAGCAGGCGGCGCACGAGCTGTGCGACCAGGGCTCCCTGCGGGCACAGGTCGCGACGGTGGGCGACCACATCGCGGTCCGCTACCGCCTGCGCCCGCTCCGCCGCGGCCGGTGGCCGCTCGGCCCGCTCCTCACGACGCGGGTCGACCTCTTCGGTCTGGTCAGCGCGACCCAGGAGCTCGGCGACCCCACCGCCGTCGCGGTGTGGCCGCGCACGGTCGAGCTGCCCGTCCGCGGGTCGCGTGCGTTCGGTGAGCACGAGCGCTCCGCGTCGGGTGCTCGGCTCGCGTCGAGCGACGACTCCGTGCTGCGCGACTACGTCGCCGGCGACGACCCGCGGCGCGTGCACTGGGCCAGCGCGGCCCGGCACGGCCAGCTCATGGTCCGCGCGGACGAGAGCGCTGGCCTGCCGCCCGTCAGCGTCCTCCTGGACCGCGGGCTCCTGCCCCACCCGGAGCTCGCCGCCTCGAGCCCACGCGCCCTCGCCGACGGAGAGTGGGCGGTCGAGTGCGCGGCGTCGATCGGCGTGTCCCTCCTCCAGGCCGGGCACCCTGTCCGGCTCGTCCCGACGTCGCTCGCGCCGGTCGTGTCGGGCACGGGCTTCCGCGTCAACCGCTCGGGCGAGGGACCGGCCGACCTCCTGGACGCCACCGTCGACCTCCACGGGCACCACGTCGTCGCGGACGCCGACCGCTCCGTCGTCGCGACCTCCGAGGCGCTGCGGCGGGACCGGCGCCCGGGTGAGATCACCGTCGCGGTGCTCGGCCCGCTCGGCTCCGTCGCCCGGCACACGGTCGCGGCCATGGCCGGGGACGGCCTGCACCGTGCGCTGGTCGTGAGCGCACGGCCCTGGGCGCCCGAGCACGCCGACGCGCTCGAGACCGTGGCCGCCCTGCGGTCCACCGGGTGGCACGCGGCGCTCGTCGACCCGTCGGCGTCCCTGGAGCACGCCTGGACCCTGCTCGTGGAGGGCTCGCGATGACCACGTCCCGACCGGACACCTCGAACCCCGTCGGCTTCCGCGTGCTCGCGACGAGCGGGCTCGTCGCCGTCGCCGTCGTCGCGTCGACCTACGCGCTCGGGAGCGTCATCGGGCCGGGTGGCTGGACCGGCACCGCGGTGCGCACCGTCGCGGTCCTCGCGCTCGTGACCGGGATCTCGCGCTACGCCCTCGAGCGGGGCCATGCGGCACGGGGCGAGGCCCTCGCCCCTCCGGCCGCGCTGCTCCCCTCGCTTGCAGGTCTCGTCGTCGGCCTCTGGGCCCTGCTGGGGCTCTACGGGGGCCCGACCGACCGCTTCTCCCTCCTCATCGGCCTCTCCAACGTCGACCGGGTCCTGTCCCGGCTCTCCACCGCGCGGGACCTCACGCTCGCGGAGGTCGCCCCGATCGACCCGAGCCTGCCGATCGCGCTCATGGCGGTCGGGGGCGCGGTCGTCGTCTTCCTCGTCGCCGACCTCATGGCGGGCGGGCTCCGCCTGAGCGCCGGGGTCGCGCTGCCGCTCCTCGCCCTGTGGATCCCGGGGCTCGTCATCATGGGCGAGATCCCGCCCCTGGCGTTCGTCGTGACCGTGGCCGCGCTCGTCCTGCTCCTCGCGGTCGACAACCCGCACCGCACCGTGCGCCGCGGCGCGTCCGCGCGCCGCGCGGAGGACCGCGCGGCCGGCGGCCTGCGCGCCGCCGGCGCGCTCGTCGTGGCGGTCGCCGTCGCGGTCGTCTCCCTGGGTCTCGGTTCGGCGAGCGCCTCGCTCCCCGAGGTCGCGTCCGCGTCGTGGTCTCGGCTGTTCTCCTCGACCGGGCAGACGGTACGGCTCTCCGACGACCTCGACATGCGGCGCGACCTCGCGGAGCGCTCGGGCGAGGTGGTGCTGCGCTACCGGACCGACGCGGACGAGGTGGGTCCGCTCCGCGTGTTCACCCTCACGGGCTTCGACGGCACGAACTGGCGGCGCGGCGCGGACCGCGACGGCACACCGATCGAGGGCGCGGACCAGGTGCTGTGGCCCACCGACCCGGCAGGTGTCGAGGAGCCCACGTCCGTGCGCGTCACGCTCGAGTCGCTGCGGGACACCAAGCTCCCCGTCCCGACCGAGCCCCGCACCGTGGACATCGACGGCGACTGGTCGTACGACGACGTCCGCGACGAGGTGCTCGGGGACCATCCCACCGGCGCGGGCACCGCGTACGAGCTCGCGGTCTTCCCCCGTCCGCTCGACGCGGCGTCGCTGCGCGGGGCGACGGGCGCGGACCCGGACGACCCCAACTACCTCGACGTGCCCGCGACCGAGCACGAGCAGGACATCCGCGACCTGGCCGCCACCGTGGTCGACGGGGCGCCGACGCGCTACGACCAGGCGCTCGCCCTGCAGACCTACTTCCGCGACGTCTCGCAGTTCACCTACTCGACCGAGGTGCCGCCGGGCGACTCCGGCGACGCGGTCTGGGACTTCCTCCAGGACCGGACGGGCTACTGCGTCCAGTTCGCGACCTCGATGACGATGATGGCGCGGACCCTCGGCATCCCCGCACGTCTCGGCGTCGGGTTCCTGCCGGGCGAACGCGTGGACGACGCGAGCTTCCAGGTCACGGGTCGCGACTCCCACGCCTGGCCGGAGCTCTGGTTCCCGGGTCAGGGCTGGGTGCGGTTCGAGCCGACCCCGGCCCAGCAGACGGGCCCGACCCCGCGGTGGGCGACACCCGTGGCCGTGACGCCGGGGGGCCCGGGAGACCCGGGCAACGTACCGACGCCGGGCGCGACGACCGCGGCCCCCTCCGCGCCCGCGAGCCCGGTGCCCACCACGCCCGGCACGGGCGGGACGATGAGCGGCGCTCAGGACGACGGCGCACCCTGGCTGCTCGTCGTGGGCGTCGCGCTCCTCGTCGCGCTCGCCCTCGGCGGGGTGCTGTGGCTCGCGCTGCGTCGACGGTCCGAGACGCAGACCCTGCGGGACGCCGAGGACGCGTGGGCCGAGCTCAGCGACCGGCTCGGGGCGCTCGAGGTCCGGTGGCCGACGTCGACGACACCCCGGCGCGTCCCCGCGGCGGTCGTCGCGGCGCTACAAGCTCGTCGCGGACAGCACCCGCGGGACGAGGACGTCGCCGAGGCGCTCGCCGGGCTGGCGTCGGCGCTCGAGGCCGAGCGCTACGCCCCGGAGCCGCGGACGGTCGCCCGACCCGACAGGCTCCAGGAGCTCGTCGACACGGCGGTCGAGGCTGCCGAGGAGTCGCTCAGCGACCGTCCTGCTCGCGCCGACGGTCCCAGCGCTCTTCCAGTCGGCTGAGGAACGGCTTGCGGGCCGGCTTGCTCGGCGCGGCCGGGCGGACGGTGCCGTCCGCCTCGACGGTCCCCACCGGTCCCTTGCGCGACGAGCGCGGAGACTGGAAGACCAGGACGACGCCCCCGAACATGAGGACGAAGCCGATCACCCCGAGCCAGGTCTGCGAGAGCGCAGCACCCAGCACGAGGAGGAGGAGGCCGCCGACGACGCCGACTCCGGCCAGGACATAGCGCAGCGCCGAACGTCGTCGTGGCGCCTGGAGCGTGTTCGCCAACCGCGGGTCGTCCGAGGTGAGCGCGCGCTCCATCTGCTCCAAGACCCGCTGCTCGTACTCAGACAGAGGCATGAGCACCCCGTTTCTCCACGGTGGTCGTGTGTCACCCTCAGGATAGATCGACATCCGCGGGGGTGGTAGTCGAGCGGGCCCTCGCGGGCCCCATGGCGATGGATCTCACCCCGAAGCGCCCTCGGACCGCGTCAACGGCCTCCTCCACCCGGCGCCGAGCCGCGCCCGTCTCCTCGACCGCCTCCTCGAGCGTGGGCTGCACGACGGCCTCCGCACGGGGCTCGAGGCCCTCGGCACGAACCCCGACGAGCCGGACGGCGAGGCCCCGCAGGTCGACGCTCGCGACGAGCTCGCGCGCCACGAGGTAGATCTCGCGCGCGACGTCCGTCGGGGCGCCGAGGGTCCGCGCGCGGGTCACGGTGCGGAAGTCGCTCGTCCGGACCTTCACGCTCACGGTGCGCGCGACGAGACCTTGGTGGCGCAACCGGGCGGCGCACCGGTCCGCGAGCTCCAGCACACGCGCCTGGACCGCCGTGAGGTCGCGCAGGTCGTGCGCGAACGTCGTCTCGGCACCGATGCTCCGCTCCGACCGCTCCGGCTCGACCGGCCGGGGGTCGCGCCCCCACGCGAGGTCGTGCAGGTGCGCGCCCGCGACCTTGCCGACCGCCGTCTGGAGCGACGCCACGTCCGTGTCGGCGAGCTCGGCGACCGTGCGGATGCCCCACTGCGCGAGCGCGCTCTCGGTCCGCTCCCCCACGCCCCACAGCGCGCCGACGGGCAGCGTGCGCAGGAACGGGACGGTGGCGGCCGCCGGCACGAGGAGCACGCCGTCGGGCTTGGCGTGCGTCGAGGCGAGCTTGGCGACGAACTTGTTCGTCGCGATCCCGACCGAGCAGGTGATGCCGTGCTCGGCCCGTACGCGACGCCGGAGCTCGGCCGCGATCCGCGTCGGGGGCCCGAGGCGCCGCCGCGCCCCGCTCACGTCGAGGAAGGCCTCGTCGACGCTCACCTGCTCCACGAGCGCGGTGATCTCGCCGATCGCCGCCATGACCGCGCGGGAGACCTCGTAGTAGCGCGTGTGGTCCGGCGGGACGACGATCGCCTGCGGGCACAGCCGGCGCGCGGTCACCATCGGCATCGCCGAGTGGACGCCGAACGCTCGCGCCTCGTACGTCGCCGCGAGGACGACGCCACGTTCCGCGCCGCCGACGATGACCGGTCGCCCCACGAGCTGGGGTCGCCGGGCGAGCTCGACGGACGCGAAGAACGCGTCCATGTCGACGTGGAGGATGGAGCACCCCTCCTCGTCGTCGCCCCAGTCACGGCGGACGACCGCGCGCGGCCCGCGGCTCATCGCCGCCTCACCGGGCGCTCGAGGCAGGCAGCGCCAAGGTCACGACGCCACCGTCCGCAGACCGGGCAACCGGACGAACCCGGCGTCCGGGTCGACGAGCATCGCGACCTCGTCGCGGAAGTCCTCGGCGCACGCCATGAGCTCGTCGGCCCGGCGCGGGTCCACGACGTCGAACCGACCCGCGTCGACGGCGGCCCGGACTCGCGCCCCGCTCGCGAAGTAGCCGGACCAGGCCGCGAGCGACGGCTCGGCGTCCGCGAGCTGGTCCCACACCGACCGGGCCCGTCCACGACGCACCGGCCGGGCACGCAGCGCGACGACCGCCGCCGCGGCGCGCAGGGCGCCGAGGTGCGCGTGCACGAACCGTTCACCCGCGTCCTGCGCGAGCGCCGCCGAGACGAGCTCCGCGTCCGCGCGCTCCAGCAGCCGACGGACCTCGGCGGGGACGGCGACGGTCCCCCTCGCGCCTGCTTCGTTCGACATCGCGCACCTCCTCCTCCACTATCGAACACCTGTTCGATCCTGTCAACGTCGGGCGGCCTCCAGCCCGTACGGTGAGCACATGGCTCGCCGCACCTCCCGACGCTCCTCAGGGTCCTCCGCGCCACCCACACCGTCCCGGCGGCGGGGCAGCGGGGGCCGCGGCGGGACCGCCGTGCCGGAGCTCCCGACCGGGCCCGTGCCGACGTCGACGGGAACCGCGCACGTCGAGCGCGACCCGGACCTCCCGTCGGCCGTCACGCTCTACGTCAACGGCGTCCCGAGCTCGTACCTCGACCTCGACGACCCCGGGATGCTCGCGTTCGAGTACATGCAGCAGATGGCGGCCGTCGTCGACGAGCTCTCGCCCGGGCCGCTGCGCGCGCTGCACCTCGGCGCGGCGGGATGCAGCCTGCCCCGCTGGGTCGAGCACACCCGGCCGGGCTCGACCCAGCTCGGGGTCGACCTCGACGCCCGCCTGCTCGAGCTGGTGCGCACGTGGTTCGACCTCCCGCGGGCACCGCGCCTCCGGCTGCGTCCCGACGACGCACGGCACGCGGTGGCGAGCCTGCCCGCCGCCTCGTACGACGTCGTCGTGCGCGACGTGTTCGACGGCGACCGCACGCCCGACCACCTCACGACCCTCGGCATGGCGGTCGAGGTGCACCGCATCCTGCGCCCGGGCGGCGTCTACCTCGTCAACTGCGCCGACCGGCCGCCGCTCACGACGGCGCGCCGCGAGGCCGCGACCCTCGCGGCCGCGTTCGGGGAGACGTCCGCCGCGGAGGGCCGGGTCGCGGCGATCGCGGAGCCCGCGCAGCTCAAGGGCCGGCGCTACGGCAACGTCGTGCTGGCCGCGGTCCGTGCCGGGTCAGGTGCGCCGAGCCTGTCGAGCACGACTCTGGCGCGTGCGGTCCGCTCGCTCGCCGTCCCGGCGCGCGTCGTCACGGGCGACGAGCTCCGCGCGTTCTTGGGCACCGCGCCGGTGCTCGACGATCCCGAGGAGGTGGCGGACGGCGGCACCGCGGCGGACGGGTCGTGAGACGCGACAGGAGCCGCGCCCGAGGGGCGCGGCTCCTGTACTGCTGCGACGACCGGGTAGCCCGGCCGCCAGACGTCGTGGACGTCAGAGCGGACGAACCTTCTCCGCCTGCGGGCCCTTGGGCCCCTGGGTGATCTCGAACTCGACCCGCTGCGCCTCGTCGAGCGTGCGGTACCCGTTCGACTCGATCGCCGAGTAGTGCACGAAGACGTCGGCACCGCCGCCGTCCTGCGCGATGAAGCCGTAGCCCTTCTCGGCGTTGAACCACTTCACAGAACCCTGCGCCATGCTCTTCCTCTGACCTTCTGTCCATCCGGGGACATCAGCGAGCGGACCCTTCGTCCACCCCCGTGCGCCGCAATGCCATGTCCCACGTCCTCCGCCGGCGCCCCGGCCGTGTGCGGCCGGCAGGCCCGACGCCGGACCGCCCCGCCGGGCGGACCCACGTACCGGCCCTGCACCGGGTCGTGCGCAAGTACGTCACTGCAACGGGTGACAGTGTGGCACGGACCACGTCCGGTCCGCCATGGAACTCGCCACCTCTCGTGATGATTTTTCGGCACATTCCACCCCGGTCCGCGGGCCGGGGTGAGCCGTGTCGGCGCCGCTCAGTCGCCCGACTGCTGGGCGAGGAAGCGCTCGAACTCGGCACCGAGCTCGTCGGCCGTCGGGATCGGCGCGGACTCGGCGAGCAGGCTCGTGCGCCCGACGGAGCGCGCGAACGCGTCGTACTGCTCCTCGAGGGCGCGCACGACCGCGGCGACCTCCTCGGAGTCGCGCACCTGCCGTTCGACCTCGGTCTTCGCGTCCTGCACGGCCTCCGCGAGCCCGCTCGTCGCGAGGTCCAGACCGGTGACACGCTGCACGTGCTCGAGCGCGACCACGGCCGCCGGCGGGTACGACGACTGCGCCAGGTAGTGCGGCACGTGCACGGTGACGCCGAGCGCGTCGTGCTCAGCCCGCCCGAGCCGCAGCTCGAGCAGGGCCGCCAGGCTGGCCGGGACCTTCACCGTGCCGAACCACGACGTGTGCTCCCCCAGCAGCTCGGGCCGCGTCGCGTGGGCGGTGACCGACAGGGGCCGGGTGTGCGGGATCCCCATCGGGATGCCGTGGAAGCCGACCGTGAGCGACACGCCCAGGCGCTCGACGACGTCGCGCACCGCGGCGACCACGCGCTCCCACTGCACGTCGGGCTCGGCACCGTGCAGGAGCAGGAAGCCCGTCCCCTCGGCGTCGCGCACGTGGTCGATCACCAGGTGCGGCTCGTCGTAGTCCGACCAGCGGTCGGTGCTGAAGGTCATCGTGGCGCGCTTGGAGCGGTAGTCGAGGAGCTGGTCGACGTCGAACGTCACCACACGGGTGACCTCGCCGATCCCCAGCAGGTGGTCGACCGCGACCTCGCCCGCGCTGCCCGCGTCGACGAACCCCGCGACGGCGTGCAGCAGCACCGGCCCCGCGCCCGGCTCGGGCGGCGTGGGCCACAGGCGTGCCACGGCCTGCTCGTCGAGCTCGTAGATCCCGCGAGGGTCCAGCATGCATCCTCCTCGTGACGTCCTTCGCCCGTGCGCTGCCGACGGCGCGCGACGGGCCTGACGAGGACAACACGGCTCGTCCCGCGGTTCTTCCCGACCCGGCGGCTCGGGCCCTCGGCGGGTCCCCGGACCGGCCCGCGCCCGGGTCAGCGACCGGGCAGCCGCACCACGGAGACGAAGAAGTCGTCGATCTGGCGCACCACGTCGATGAAGCGGTCGAAGTCGACCGGCTTGGTGACGTAGGCGTTGGCGTGCAGCGAGTAGCTGCGCACGACGTCCTCCTCGGCCTCCGACGTCGTCAGCACGACGACCGGGATCTTGCGCAGCGCCTCGTCCGCCTTGAGCTCGGCGAGGACCTCGCGCCCGTCCATCCGGGGCAGGTTGAGGTCGAGCAGGATCAGGTCCGGCGTCGGGGCGCCCGCGTGCTCGCCCTCCTTGCGCAGAAACGCCAGCGCGCTCACCCCGTCGGAGACCACCGAGAGGCGGTTGGTGACCTTGTGGTCCTCGAACGCCTCACGCGTCATGAGCACGTCGCCGGGGTCGTCCTCTACCAGGAGGACGTCGATCGGCTTGCTGCCGTGGCTCATGCGGGGCTCTCCTCGTCGTCGTGGCGCGCGCGGGCTGCGTCACCCAGGGGTCGCTCAGGGGTCACTGCTCCGCGCCGTCGTGGTCGGAGCGAGCGTAGCCGACCTGCGCGTGCACGTACGCGTGCGCGAGCGTGAAGCGGATCGTCGTCCCGCCCTCGCGCGGCTCGATCCAGATCCGGCCGCCGTGGTACTCGACGATGCGCTTGCACAGCGCGAGGCCGATCCCGGTGCCCTCGTACACGTCCTTGGCGTGCAGGCGCTGGAAGATGACGAACACGCGCTCCGCGTACTGCGGGTCGATGCCGATCCCGTTGTCCTCGACGAAGATCTCCCAGTGCGTGTCGCGCGCGAGCACGCCCACGTGCACGACCGGCGGCCGGTCAGGGTCGCGGAACTTCAGCGCGTTGCCGACGAGGTTGGCCAGGAGCTGGTGCAGGAGCGCCCGTTCGCCCACGACGACGGGCAGCGGGTCGTGCGTGATGCTCGCCCCCGTCTCCGCGACCTTCTCGGACAGGTCCTCGAGCACGCCCTCGAGCTCCCGCTCGAGGTCCACGTCGACGCGCTCGTTGCCCGTCCGGCCGACCCGCGAGAAGCCCAGCAGGTCCTGGATGAGCCGCTGCATCCGCTTGGCGCCGTCGACCGCGAAGTCGATGTACTGGTCGGCGCGGTCGTCGAGCTCGCCGCCGTACCGCTTCTTGAGGAGCTGCGTGAAGCTCGCGACCTTGCGCAGCGGCTCCTGGAGGTCGTGGGACGCGACGTAGGCGAACTGCTCGAGGTCGCGGTTGGACCGCTCGAGCTCGCGCGCCTGCTCCGCGAGGAGCTCGTGCGAGCGGGCGGCGTCCTCGTGCGACGCCTTGATCTCGGCGACCTGGTTCACGAGCTCGACGCGCATGTGCTCGACGTCCTGGGCGAGGTCCGCGATCTCCGCCGGGCCGGAGGTCACGACCGGCTCGTCGAGGCTCCCCGAGCTCACGAGCCGCACGCGGTGCGCGAGCTCGGCCATCGGCTCGGTGACCCAGCGCTTGAGGCACACCCAGAGGATGATCCCGACCGCGAGCGCCGAGCCGACGAGGACGAGGACGCTCCCGAAGAGGGCCCGGCTCCAGCGGTCGAGCGTGTCGAGCCGCTCGATGCGCTCGGCGCGGATCGCGTCGACGTACCGGGCGGTGTCGGCCCGTGCGTCGGCGAACAGCTCCGCCCCGTGCGCCTGGTCCACGGCGCGCACCCGCCCCGGGCCGTCGTCCTCGGTGGTCGCGATCGCGGGCTCGGCGTAGTCGGTGACCCAGGTACGCACCGACGCGTCGGCCTGGGCGAGCGTCGCCGCCTGCTCCTCGTCGAGCCCGAGCAGGTCCACGAGCGCGGGGTCCGGGACGACGCCCTCGGCGTCCGTCCCGACCGCTCGGGTGTAGGCCTCGAGCGCCGTGTCGTCGCCGGTCGCGACGTACGCGCGCACCGCCACCTCGGCGTCGAGCAGGCCCACGTACGCGGCGTCCGCCTCGGTCACCGCGTCGAAGAACGGCCCGGTGACCTCGTCCTGGATGGTCAGCACGCGCGAGAGGGCGATGGCCGACGTCGCGAGCACGCCGAGCAGGATCACGCCCGCGACGACGAGCGCCCACCCGAGCCGGCGGCGCAGGGTGGGGGCGCGCCGGCGCCCGGTGCGCCCCGCGACGGTCGTCTCGCTCGCCGTGGCGGTCACCGGGCCCTCACCGGGCCCACTCGTCCGAGTCCGCGAGGGTCGCCGTGCGCTCGCCGGGGGTGCCCTCGTCCCCGCCCCAGCCGAGCACGAGGAGCGCGGCGTCGTCCGCCAGCGGGCCGCCGTGCAGGTCGCGCACGCGGCGGAAGACGCGCTCCACGACCCCCTCGACGCCCTGCTCGAGCGCGCGGTCGACGGCACTGCGGAGGCCGTCGACGCCGACGCGCTCGGGGCGGGCTCGGGAACCCGCCGAGGTCCCCGGCCCGGCGACGGTCGCCTCGACGAGCCCGTCCGTGTAGAGCATGAGCGCCCAGCGCTCCCCGAGGTCGACGGACTGCGACGTCCACCCTCCCTGGACGGGGATCCCGAGAGCGCGGCCGCGGGCCGTGGGCGTGATCTCGGTCGCGGTGTCGCGCAGCAGGAGCGGCGCGAGGTGCCCCGCGAGGTAGACCTCCGCGCGCCGACGGTCCGCGGAGACGAGGACCTGGCAGAGCGTGACGAAGACCTCGGGGCGGGCGCGCTCGGGCACGAGGACGCGCTCCAGGAGCGGGAGGATGCCCTCCGGCTGGGTGTCGGAGAGCACGATGGTGCGCCAGGCCGTGCGCAGCGTGGCGCCGAGCGCGGCCTCGTCGGGACCGTGGCCTGCGACGTCGCCGATGACGCACAGCACCGTCCCGTCGGGGCGCTCGACCGCGTCGAAGAAGTCGCCGCCCAGGAGCCCGTTGCCGCCGGGGACGTAGCCCACCATGACGTCGAGCCGGTCGTCCTGGACGAGCGGCGTGGGCAGGAGCGCGCGCTCCAGCCGAGCGGTCTCGGCCGCCCGTACCTCGCTGCGGTACAGCGCGCGCTGCTGCTCGACCGACATGCGCCGCTGCACGGCGTAGCGCACCGACCGGCCCAGGAGGTCGCCGTCGACCTCCCCCTTCACCAGGTAGTCGTCGGCGCCGGCCGCGACGGCCTGGACGCCGAGGTCGATGCCCGAGTGCCCGGTGAGGACCACCAGGGCGGGCGGGTGGGTGCCGGTCCGCACGCGCTCGACCGCCGACAGCCCGACGGAGTCGGGCAGCCCGAGGTCCAGCAGGACGCAGTCGACGGGCCGCGAGACGAGCATCTCGAGCGCGGCGTCGAGCGTCGTCGCGCGGTGGAGCTCGACCGTGAGGTTGCCGTCCGACAGCAGCTCCTCGACGAGGACCGCGTCCCCGTCGTCGTCCTCGACGAGGAGGATGCGCAGCTCGTCCGTCGGGGCGAGGACCGCGCGCTCGGACAGCACCTGGTCACGCGCGCCGGCCTCGTCGCCCCGCGCAGAGGGTCGCGCGGGGACCTGACGGTCGGTCCCGGTCACGACGCCCGCTCCCCTCTGGTCGCCATGGCCCACGATCCTAGCGTCAGCCGCGCGTCGGGCCCGGTCACGGGTGCGGGACGCGCCGAGGACCGGTCCGGGGCCGGGCGCCGGTGGGCCATAATGGACGGCCGTGTCACGGGCGGGTGCTCGGGCGCGACGCCCGGCCGAGGGAAGGGACAGCGTGGGACGCAACGACGAGCTCCGGCTCGAGCAGGAGGTCGTGGACACCCTCTACGCGCGCCTCGACGAGCTGCGTGCCGCCGCCCGCGCGCGGCTCGACGGCGTCCGCCGGTCCGGGCCGTCCGGCTCGCCGCAGAACCGGAGCGAGCGCGACGCGTTCGCGACGCTGTACGAGGACCGCGTCGCACAGCTCGACGCGGTGGAGGACCGGCTCGCGTTCGGCCGGCTCGACCTCGACGACGGTACGCGCCGCTACGTCGGGCGCATCGGCCTGACCGACGCCGAGCACACGAGCCTCCTCACCGACTGGCGCGCGCCCGCGGCGCAGTCGTTCTACCGCGCGACGGCGGCCCACCCCGACGGCGTCGTCCGGCGGCGGCACCTGGTGACGCGCGGGCGGGACGTGACGGGTCTGGAGGACGAGCTTCTGGACCTCGACGCGCCCGAGGCCGTGACCGGGACGACGCTCTCGGGCGAGGGCGCGCTCCTCGCCGCGATGGCGGCGGGCCGCACCGGGCGCATGGGCGACATCGTCGCGACGATCCAGTCCGAGCAGGACACGATCATCCGGTCCGGGCTGGCCGGCGCGCTCGTCGTCCAGGGCGGCCCGGGCACGGGCAAGACGGCCGTCGCCCTGCACCGCGCCGCGTACCTTCTCTACGCGCACCGGAGGGTGCTGGAGCGCTCGGGCGTCCTCCTCGTCGGTCCGAGCCACTCGTTCCTGCGCTACATCGACCAGGTGCTGCCGTCGCTCGGCGAGACGGGGGTCGTCAGCACGACGATCGCCGACCTCCTCCCCGGCGTCGTCGCCGACGGCGCGGAGGACCCCCGCGTCGCACGGGTCAAGGGCCGGGCCGTCATGGCCCGGGCGGTGCGACGCGCGGTGCGCGCGCGCGAGCGCGTGCCCGCGGCGGACGTCCCGGTGCGCCTCGACGGCCACGACCTGCTGATCCGGCGCCGCGACGTCCGCGACGCGATCGCCAAGGCCCGGCGGACCCACAAGCCGCACAACCTCGCGCGCGTGACGTTCGTCCGCGAGATGCTCTCGCGGCTCGTCGACCAGTACGGCCGCCAGCTCGGGGAGCCGCTCGTCGGCGAGGACCGCGCGCTCGCCCTCGAGGACCTGCGCTCCCACCGCGACGTGCGCGTCGCGCTCAACCTCGCGTGGCTGCCCCTCACGCCGGAGCGCCTCGTCGAGGACCTCTGGACCAAGCCGCACCGGCTCGCCGAGGCGGCGCCCGAGCTCTCGCCGGCCGACCGGCGCCTGCTGGAACGGCCGAAGGGCTCGCCGTGGACTCCCGCGGACGTCCCGCTGCTCGACGAAGCCGCCGAGCTGCTGGGCGAGGACGACCAGGCGGAGCGAGCCGAGGCCGCCGCGCGCGCGGCGCAGCGCGCGCAGGACCTGGAGTACGCGCGGCAGGTGCTCGAGTCGTCGGGCGCCGGCGGCGGGATCGTCGGCGCGGACGTGCTGGCCGAGCGCTTCTCCGCGAGCGGGCCGCGCCTCACGACCGCCGAGCGCGCCGCGCAGGACCGCACGTGGACGTACGGGCACGTCGTGGTCGACGAGGCGCAGGAGCTCTCGGCGATGGCGTGGCGCATGCTCGTGCGCCGGTGCCCGACGCGCTCGTTCACCGTCGTCGGCGACGTCGCGCAGACGTCGTCGCTCGCGGGCGCGCGCTCGTGGAAGGGCATGCTCGACCCGGTGTTCCGCGACGCGTGGCGTCTCGCGGAGCTGACCGTCAACTACCGCACCCCGGCCTCCGTGGCCGACACCGCACGCCGCGCAGCCCTCGCCGCCGGGCTGCCGGTCTCGCCGCTGACCTCCGCGCGCGACGTGGAGGACGCGCTGCGCGTCGTCGAGGCGGCGCCCGCCGACCTCGCCGCCCGGGTCCGGGCCGAGGCCGAGGCCGCCCGCGCGGAGTTCGTCGCCGCGGAGTCGGGGCGCGTCGCCGTCGTCGCCGCCGCGCCGGCCGTCGCGGACCTGCGCGTCGCTCTCGGTCTCGAGGACGCCGGTCCGGACGCCCCGGTCGCGGTGCTCGACCCGGTCCAGGTGAAGGGGCTGGAGTTCGACGCCGTCGTGCTCGTCGAGCCCTCCGACATCGCGACCGGCCCGTCGGGCGCGTCGGACCTCTACGTCGCCATGACCCGCCCGACCCAGCGCCTGGTGGTCGTGCACGCTCGCGCGCTCCCCGCGGGCGTCGCCGGCACCGGACCGGGCGCCGAGACGCGCGCGGGCACCCTGACGAGCTCCCGGGCGGGCACGGACGCGGACGGCGGCGCGCGCGTCGCCCCGTGACGCGGCGGTCCGGGCCGCGCGGGTCGGGCGTTCACCTCGTCCCGAAGGTCAAGACCCGTTTGGTCCGGACCGCGGACCGGGCGCACCATGGGAGCGTGCTACGCGCCCTCCTCCTTGAAAACCTGCACCCTCTCGCTGCCTCGAACCTCGAGGCGGCGGGGATCGACGTCACCGTCCGCACCGGCGCCCTCGACGAGTCCGAGCTGATCGAGGCCCTCGACGGGGTCCACCTGCTCGGCATCCGGTCCAAGACGAACGTCACCGCGAACGTGCTCGAGAACGCCCCCGACCTGGTGGCGCTCGGCGCGTTCTGCATCGGCACGAACCAGATCGACCTGCGCTCCGCCGCGACGCAGGGCGTCGCCGTGTTCAACGCCCCGTTCCAGAACACGCGCTCGGTGGTCGAGCTCGCGCTCGCCGAGATCATCGCGCTCACGCGCCGCCTCACCGAGCGCGACCGCGCGCTGCACGAGGGCCGCTGGGACAAGTCGGCGGAGGGCGCGCACGAGGTACGAGGCCGCACGCTCGGCATCGTGGGCTACGGCAACATCGGCACCCAGCTCTCGGTCGTGGCGGAGAACCTCGGCATGTCCGTGGTCTTCTACGACACGGCGGAGAAGCTCGCGCTCGGCAACGCGCGCCGCATGGACACGCTCGACGAGCTGCTCGAGCAGGCGGACGTCGTCACGCTGCACGTCGACGGCCGCCAGGGCAACGCCGGGCTGTTCGGCGCCAAGCAGTTCGCCCGCATGCGCCAGGGCTCGATCTTCCTCAACCTGTCGCGCGGGTTCGTCGTGGACTACGGCGCGCTGCGCGAGGCGATCGTCGAGGGCCGCGTCTCCGGTGCTGCCGTCGACGTGTTCCCGCACGAGCCCAAGCGCAAGGGCGACGCGTTCGACTCCGAGCTGCGCGGCCTGCCGAACGTCATCCTCACCCCGCACATCGGCGGCTCGACGGAGGAGGCGCAGGAGGCGATCGGCCAGTTCGTGTCGGCCAAGCTGCGCGACTACCTCACGACGGGGTCGACGACGCTCAGCGTCAACGTGCCGAACCTCGCGCTCGAGCAGACCACCGGGATCACGCGCATCACGCACCTGCACCGGAACACGCCGGGCGTCCTCGCGGCCGTCAACGCGACGCTCGCGGAGCACGGCACGAACATCGAGGGCCAGCTGCTCGCCACCCGTGGCGAGATCGGCTACGTCGTCACCGACGTCGGCTCGCGCGTCGAGCCCGCCGTGATCGACGCGCTGGCGGCGATGGAGCAGACGATCGCCCTGCGCGTCCTGGACTGACGCCCACCGCGAGCGATCTCGCCGCGTGCGCCGCTCGCCCGGCGCACGCGGCGAAGGTCCTCGGGGGGCGTGACCTTCGCCGCTGAGCGCCCCGTCCGCGTCGGTGCCACGATGAGGCATGACCGGATACACGCACGACGGGCCGCAGATCCTCGACGCCGACGCGTCGTGGGACCTCGTGGAGGGGACCCACGTCGCACGCCTCGCCGTGAGCGTGCGGGGCGAGCCGGACATCTACCCCGTCACCGTGCGGGCGCACGAGCGCACGCTCGCGTTCCGCACCGTGCCGGGGACCAAGCTCGCGACCCTCGCGACCAACGAGCGCGTCGCGCTCGAGTGGGACCACGTCGACGACGACGGGGCGTGGAGCGTCGTCGCCCGCGGGACCGCCCACCGGGTCCGGAGCGAGCACGAGGTGGACGCCGTCCAGGACGGTGCGGACCCGCTGGTCCCCACGGTCGACGTGCCGACCGAGGAGTGGGTCGTGGTCGAGGCCCGCGAGCTCACGGGAAGGCGCTTCGCCCGTTCGGAGGACTGACCCCGGACACGCGTCGTCCGGCCGCCCCGTGCGGGACGACCGGACGACGGGACGCGGGTCAGCCGGACTTGCGGCGGAACGTGCGCTGGACCGGACCGACGGTCTCGGAGCCGTGCACCGACCCGGTGTTGGTCTCACCGTCGGCCGTCCGGTGGCGCGCCGCGTTCTTCCGGTCGAGCGCCTCCCGGAACTTCGCCTTGGCCTCGTCGGTCGGTGCGGTGTCTGCAGCGGATCGCTGCTGGTCGGACGCCATGGCGGTCTCCTCGTCGATGGGGAACTCGGTCGTGCACTGCGGTCGGCCCGACGGTGCGGGCACCTCGCCAGCCTCCCGCACCCTGTCGCCGGACGCCACCTGATTTGTCCCCCGACCCGTCGGCTCTCCGACGGGCCGCCGGACGGCGTCGGGTAGCGTCGGCACCGTGCCGCCCGACGCCTCCCCCGCCCCCGCCGCCCGACCGGCCGCGCCGCCGTCGCCCACGGACCGCGCGTCGCTCCCGCACCGCCGTCTCGGTCGTTCCGGGCTCACGCTGCCGACCGTCTCGCTGGGGCTGTGGCAGAACTTCGGCGACGCCGACCCCCGGGCGACCCAGCGCGAGATCGTGCTGCACGCGGTCGACCGCGGGGTGACCCACCTCGACCTCGCGAACAACTACGGCCCGCCTGGCGGAGCGGCGGAGGAGTCGCTGGGGCGTCTGCTCGCGCGCGAGCTGCGACCGGTCCGCGACGAGCTCGTCGTGACGACCAAGGCCGGCTACCGCATGGGGCCCGGCCCCTACGGCGAGGGCGGCTCGCGCAAGTACCTGCTCGCCTCGCTCGACGCGTCGCTGCGCCGGCTCGGGCTCGACCACGTCGACATCTTCTACTCCCACCGCTTCGACCCGACGACGCCGCTCGAGGAGACCGTCGGCGCGCTCGCCACGGCGGTCCGCTCGGGGCGTGCTCGGTACGCGGGCATCTCCTCCTACTCGGCGCGCCGCACCCGAGAGGCGTTGCGCGTCGCGGAGCGGCTCGGGGTCGACCTCGTCGTGACCCAGGTGTCGTACTCGATGCTCAACCGGTGGGTCGAGGAGCCCGACCCGCACGATCCCGCGGGCGCGTCCGTGCTCGACGTCGCCGGGGCCGAGGGTCTGGGCGTCGTGGCGTTCTCGCCGCTCGCCCAGGGGATGCTCACCGACCGGTACCTGCGCGGGGTCCCGGACGACTCCCGAGCGGCCCGCGGCGGACCGCTGCGACCGGCGTTCCTCTCGGACGCCAACCTCGACCACGTGCGGCGGCTCGACGGCCTCGCCCGCGCCCACGGACGCAGCCTCGCCACGACGGCGATCCTCTGGGCGATGCGGGACGAGCGCGTCAGCTCGGTCCTGCTCGGCGCGAGCTCGACGCGCCAGCTCGACGAGAACCTCGCCGCGCTCGACGCGCCAGGTCTCTCCACCGAGGAGCTCGCGGCCGTCGACGCGCTGCCCGCGGACACGGGCATCAACATCTGGGCGTCGCGGTCCAGCGACCTGTAGCACCGCAGGCGCGGTCCGATGGCGACGCGGGGACGAACGACGGGGCGCGGTGTCGCCGCCTCAGGCCTGCGGCGCGGGCTCCTCGCGCGCGTCCGCGGCAGCGCCGTCCGTGCCCTCGGCCTGCGCCGCCGACTCGCGCTCCTCGCGCTCGACCCGGAGCGAGGTGATCGCGCTCTCGAAGTCCTCGAGCGAGTCGAACGCCTGGTAGACGCTCGCGAAGCGCAGGTAGGCGACCTCGTCGAGCTCGCGCAGCGGCCCGAGGATCGCGAGCCCGATCTCGTACGCGTCGAGCTCGGCGCTGCCGCTCGCCCGGATCGTCTCCTCCACGCGCTGCGCGAGCACCGCCAGGTCGTCCTCGTTGACGGGGCGCCCCTGGCAGGCCTTGCGCACGCCGTTGACGATCTTCTCGCGCGAGAAGGGCTCCGTGACCCCCGAGCGCTTGACCACGGACAGGCTCGCGGTCTCGATCGTCGTGAAGCGGCGGTTGCACTCGGGGCACTGGCGACGCCGACGGATCGACGCGCCGTCGTCCGAGGTGCGCGAGTCGACGACGCGGGAGTCCGCGTGGCGGCAGAACGGGCAGTGCATGGCGGGCTCCTCCGCGGTTCGCGCCGACGGGTCGGCGCGACGAACGTATGCCGTCGCGGCGGGACGGTGCAACACGCCTCCCACGCCGGGACCCCACCGAGGTTGGGACGACGGCGCACGGGAGGCCGCCCGTGAACAGCAGAACGGGGGCGGTCGTGGTCGACCGCCCCCGTCGGGACGCCCCCGTCCCCATCTCGCGCGTGACTCGCCTCACGCGCGGCGACGTGCACAGGAGTCGCGGTGGACCGCGTGCTCCTCGCCTCGTCCGCCCAGCCCCCCAGCCGGCGTTGTGAGGTGACACTAACTTAGGTGGGCCTAATCAGGGACGCAACCCCTGCACCCCGACGCACGAGGGTTTTCTGCCGTGTCCTGCGTCACACCGGAGTCGGGCCCGCCGACGACGGACTGCGCGCGCCCCCTAGGCGGACGCCGGAAGGAGGATCTTCTGCCCTGCCTGGAGACCGGACGACGAGAGCCCGTTGAGCTCGGCGAGCCCGCTCACGACGTCGCGCAGGTCCTCGCCCGGAGCCGCCACGCCCTGCGCGAGCTCCCACAGCGTCTCCCCCGCGGCCACGACGTGGACCCGGACCTCCATAGGCTCGCCCGGTCCGCTCGCGACGGCGACGCCCACGCGCGCGGCGAGCAGGAGCAGCACGGCCGCCAGGAGCACGAGGACCACGCGGCCCCGCCGGGTGAGACGCAGCGGCCGCTCGCCCCCACGCTCCGTCGCCGCGGCCCCGCCCGCGCGGCCAAGGGGCCCGACCGTCGAGATCGCCATCGCATCCATGCCCGCTCCGTCCCGGCCCGCGGGCCCGATCGCCTTCCCCGGTCGATCGGACGCCGCGAGCCCTTCGCCTCCGTGCCGACCGGGTCGGTCGAACACGTGTACGTAGAACACCTGTACGAAGGTCTACCACGAACGACCGACAGAGTCGAGACATGCTCGAACAGGTGTTTGATTCGTGTCGCAACCTCCCCTAGCCTGGGGTCAGGTCGGTTCGCCGGACATGTCCGCTCGGACCTGGAGGAACGACCGAGGTCCCGGGGCGCACGTCCCGGGGAGGGGAGGCCGCAGGCCGGGAGGCGTCGGCGGCCGCGACGGACGAAGGCGGAGCGACCATGGCGGCACGAGGCACGGACAGGGCACGGGGGCTCGCCGAGGTGCGCGAGCTCCCGGACGGGTCGGCGGGGGGTGACGGGCTCACGCCGCGGCAGCGCCTCGTGCTCGAGACCATCCGCGCATGCGTCGAGCAGCGTGGCTACCCGCCGAGCATGCGGGAGATCGGCGAGGCCGTGGGCCTGACGAGCCCGTCGTCCGTGAAGCACCAGCTCACGACGCTCGAGCGCAAGGGGTTCCTGCGGCGTGACCCGAACCGTCCCCGCGCGATCGAGGTCGTCCAGCCGGACGACGCGCGCCGCGCGACCCCGCTCGGGGCGGCAGGCGCCGCGCCCCAGCCCACGTACGACGAGGCGCACCCCGCGCCGTCGTACGTCCCGGTCGTCGGACGCATCGCCGCCGGCGGGCCGATCCTCGCGGAGCAGGTCGTCGAGGACGTCTTCCCGCTGCCACGCCAGCTCGTCGGCGAGGGCGAGCTCTTCCTCCTGCGGGTGCAGGGCGACTCGATGATCGACGCCGCGATCTGCGACGGGGACTGGGTCGTCGTGCGCCGCCAGCCGGTCGCGGAGAACGGCGAGATCGTCGCGGCGATGATCGACGGCGAGGCCACGGTGAAGTCCCTGCGTCGCGCGGACGGCCACGTGTGGCTCATGCCGCGCAACGCCGCGTACGACCCGATCCCGGGCGACGACGCCCAGGTCCTCGGTCGCGTCGTCTCCGTCCTGCGCAGCCTCTGAGCGACCGGGGTCCTCCCCTCAGCGCGCCGAGAGCCGGGTGGTCGTCGACCACCCGGCTCTCGCCGTGCTCGGCCCCGTTCGGCGGGCCTGGTCGGTCAGAGACCGAAGCGTCGGGCGACGGCGCGCAGCGACTCGGCGGACGACCGCAGGCCGGCGAGCTCCGCGTCGGCCAGCGGGACCTCGACCCGCTCGGCGGCGCCTCGGCGGTCGACCAGCGTCGGCAGCGAGAGGCACACGTCGTCGAGCCCGTACGCGCCGTCGAGGAGCGTCGAGACCGGCAGGATGCGGTGCTCGTCGTCGAGCACGGCCTCGATGATGCGCGTGCCCGCGAGCCCGACCGCGTAGTTGGTCGCGCCCTTGCCCTCGATGATCCGGTAGGCCGACTGCACCACCTCGCGCGCGATGTCGTCACGGACCTCCCCCGTGAGGGGCCCCCGCCCGCCGAGGCCGGGCCACTCGAGGAGCGGCACGCCGCCGATCGTCGCCGAGCTCCACAGCGGGATCTCACTGTCGCCGTGCTCGCCCGCGATGTACGCGTGGACGTTCTGCACCGCGACGCCGCAGTGCTGCGCCACGAGGAAGCGCAGGCGCGACGAGTCGAGCACCGTCCCGCTGCCGAAGAGCTGCGTCGGCGGCAGCCCCGAGAACTTGAGCGCCGCGTACGTGACGATGTCGACGGGGTTGGTCACCATGACGTAGACCGCGTCCGGGGCGACCTCCACCAGCCCGGGCAGGATCGTGCGCATGAGGCCGATCGTGCCCTCGGCGAGGTCGAGCCGCGTCTGGCCGGGCTTCTGCTTCGCCCCGGCCGTCACGACGACGACGTCGGCCCCCGCGCACACCGCGACGTCGTCCGACCCCTCGACGCGGGCCATCGGCATGAACTGGATACCGTGCTGGAGGTCGAGCACCTCCGCCTCGACCTTCGCCCGGTTCACGTCCAGGAGCGCCACCGTGCGCGCGGCCCCCCGCATGAGGGCCGCGTACGCCAGCGTCGACCCGACGGCGCCCGCGCCGACGATCGCCAGCTTGGTGGTCCGTGCGGCCCCTCCCTGACCGCCCGCGGTCGCGTCGCCGGTGCCCTGCGGGGACGTGCTCGTCGTCATCTCGCCTCCGTGAAAGTTCGTGGGTTCCCCGATGCTCGCGGGAAAGGACTCAGCCTAGGGCGGCGAGGCGCCGCAGCGCAGCGGTAGCGACGTCTCGATCGGTCGTCTGCCAGAACCCCGGCATCGAGCGCGTGAGGAACGTGCCGTAGCGCGCGGTCACGAGGCGCGGGTCGAGGACCGCGACCACGCCCCGGTCCGCCGTGGACCGCACGAGCCGACCGGCGCCCTGCGCCAGCAGGAGCGCGGCGTGCGTCGCGGAGACCTGCATGAACCCGTTGCCGCCCCCGGCCTCGACCGCACGGGCCCGGGCCGACTTGACCGGGTCGTCCGGGCGCGGGAACGGGATGCGGTCGATGAGCACGAGCTGGCACGACGGCCCCGGGACGTCGACTCCCTGCCACAGCGACAGCGTGCCGAACAGGCACGTCGCCGGGTCGTCGGCGAACTCGCGCACGAGCGTCGGGAGCTGGTCGTCGCCCTGGCACAGGATCGGCACGTCGAGCCGCTCGCGCATCGCCTCCGCCGCGGCGACCGCGGCGCGGCGCGACGAGAACAGGCCGAGCGTGCGCCCTCCGGCGGCCTCCACGAGCGCGGCGATCTCGTCGAGCTGGTGCTCCGTGGACGCCTCGCGGCCCGGCGTGGGCAGGCGCTTGGCGACGTAGAGGATGCCCTGCCGCGCGTAGTCGAACGGGCTGCCGACGTCGAGCCCGCGCCACCGCGGCGCGTCGGCGTCGCCGCCCTCGCCACCGCTCCCGAGGCCGAAGGTGCGCGCCACGGCGTCGAAGCTCCCGCCGAGCGCGAGCGTCGCGGACGTGAAGACCCCGGTCCGCTCGGCGAGCAGGTGCGTGCGGATGAGGCCGGCGACGCCCAGCGGAGCGGCGTGCAGTCGGCTCGCACCCTCGCCGAACCGGTCGGCCGACCAGCCGCCCTCGCCGGGCCGTGAGCACCAGAGCACGTCGTGCCCGGTCGGGTCGGCGGCCATGCGCTCGGCGACCTCGAAGAGCTGGAGCATGGTCGACTGGGCCATCTTCAGCCCGGAGTCCGGCTGGGCAGGCTTGGTCACCCCGGTCTCGGGCTTGAGCGTCGAGAGGACCTCGCGCGCGGCGTCGCGCACCGCCGCGACGGCCGAGCGCGCGCCGTCGGGCAGCCCGTCTGGGAACCGCTCGGCGGGCAGCGCGCCGACGACCGTCCCGAACGCCGCCGACGCCGCGTCGAGCGCGTCCGTCGTGACGCCGCCGTGCCGGCGCGCGAGCCGTGCCGCGCTCTCGATCGCGGGGACGGAGAGGTCGACCGTCGCCGCCGCGGTGACCCGGTCGGCGAGCTCGTGCGCCTCGTCGACGACGAGCACGTCGTGCTCGGGCAGCACGCCGGGCGACCCCATCGCAGCGATGCCGAGCATCGCGTGGTTGGTCACGACGACGTCCGCCTCGCGGGCCGTCGCGCGCGCCTTCTCGGGGAAGCACTCGGCGAGCATCGGGCACCGCTGCCCGAGACACTCGAGCGCGGTGACGGAGACCTGGCGCCAGGCCTTGTCGCTCACGCCGGGCACGAGGTCGTCCCGGTCCCCGGTCGACGTCTCGTCGGCCCACTCCCGCAGGCGCACGACCTGCTCGCCGAGCGCCGCGGCGCTGGTGCCGCCACGCGCGGCGGGGTGGTCGGCGGCGCCCGCCGACTCGCCCGGCAGGTCGAACAGCGTCGGCTCGTCCGCGGGGTAGCCACCCGCGATCTTGTGGACGCACAGGTAGTTGTGCCAGCCCTTGAGGAGCGCGATCGTCGCGGGTCGGGGCAGCGTGTCCGCCACGGCGTCGGCGACGAGCGGGAGGTCGCGCGTGATGACCTGGCGCTGGAGCGCCAGGGTCGCGGTCGAGACGATCACCCGCTCGTCGGTCGCCACGGCGTGCCGCACGGCCGGCACGAGGTACCCGAGCGACTTCCCCGTGCCCGTCCCTGCCTGGACGACGAGGTGCTCCGACCCCTCGATCGCCTCGGTGACCGCGCGCGCCATCGCGTGCTGGCCGTCGCGCCGAGCGCCGCCCAGCCGGGTGACGGCGACGTCGAGCAGCGCGTCGACGTCGGGCACGTCACCTCTCGAGGTTCCGGCCGTCGTCCCCGGTCCGGCGTCGACGCGGTCGGGGGCAGGTCGCGTGGAGGGGGGCACCCGCCGAGTCTACGGTCGGGCGCCCACGGGTCGGCGGTCCTGTGGACGGCGGCCCGGACACGGCACGACCCCGCACGGCGCGCGCCGTGCGGGGTCGTGGAGGACGCCCGGCCGGGTCCCCCGGGCGCGACGCGCTCAGCCCTGGGTCGAGGCCCCGACGAGCTCGGTCGCGAGCGCCTGGGCGACGCGCCCGCGCAGGAGCGTGCCCTCGGGCGTGTGCTCCTCGTGGTCGATCTCGCCCTCGGTGTGCACGCGGTGCACGAGGTCGCCCCGGTGGTACGGCACCACGACGTCGATCTCGACGTCGGGTCGGGGCAGCTCGTGCGCGATGAGCTCGCGCAGGTGCTCGATCCCCTCGCCCGTGTGCGCCGACACGACGACCGTGCGCCGCTCGCGCAGGCGGATGCGCGCGATCGTCTCCGGGTCCGCGAGGTCCGCCTTGTTGAGGACGATCACCTCGGGCACGTCCTCCACGCCCGGGATGTCGGCCAGGACGTGCCGGACCGCCGCGATCTGGCCCTCCGGGTCGGGGTGGGACGCGTCCACCACGTGGAGCAGCAGGTCGGCGTCGCCGACCTCCTCGAGGGTCGAGCGGAACGCCTCGACGAGCTGGTGCGGCAGGGCCCGCACGAACCCGACGGTGTCGGCGAGCGTGTAGACCCGGCCGTCCTCGGTGCGCGTGCGGCGCACCGTCGGGTCGAGGGTCGCGAACAGCGCGTTCTCGACGAGCACGCCCGCGCCCGTGATGGCGTTGAGCAGGCTCGACTTGCCCGCGTTCGTGTACCCGGCGATCGCGACGGACGGGATCGCGTGCCGCTTGCGCGACGCGCGCTTGGTCTCCCGGCCCGGGGTCATCGCCTGGATCTCGCGGCGCAGCTTCGCCATGCGGTTGCGGATGCGGCGGCGGTCCAGCTCGATCTTCGTCTCACCGGGACCACGGGAACCCATGCCCGCGCCGGCGCCGCCGACCTGGCCGCCGGCCTGCCGGGACATCGACTCGCCCCACCCGCGCAGGCGCGGGAGGAGGTACTCGAGCTGGGCGAGCTCGACCTGCGCCTTGCCCTCCCGGGACTTCGCGTGCTGGGCGAAGATGTCGAGGATCAGCGCGGTCCGGTCGATGACCTTGACCTTGACGATGTCCTCGAGCGCACGACGCTGGGAGGGCGCGAGCTCGCCGTCGATCACGACGGTGTCCGCGCCGCTGGCCGCGACGACGTCGGCGAGCTCGGCGGCCTTGCCGGAGCCGAGGTACGTGCCCGGGTCGGGCTTCGCACGGCGCTGGATCACGCCGTCGAGTACCTGGGAGCCCGCCGTCTCGGCGAGTGCCGCGAGCTCGCGCAGCGAGATCTCGGCCTCCTGCGCGGACGAGGGCGCGCCGTCCTCGCGCGGGTCGGACCCGGGGCTCCAGAGCCCGACGAGCACGACCTTCTCCAGGCGGAGCTGCCGGTACTCGACCTCGGTGACGTCCTCGAGCTCGGTCGAGAGACCGACCACGCGGCGCAGCGCGCTGCGCTCCTCGAGCTCGAGCTGCTCGCCGTCGTGCCGTGCGTGGACCGTCCCGCCCTCGGCGCGCGCCGTCCCGGCCCGAGCGAGCACCCGCGCCACGACGTCGCTCGCGATGTCCCGCGTCGCGCCGGTCGGCTCGTCCTGAGCCGGGGTGGGGGTCGCTGGGCTCTGGGTCATGTGCCGCCTTTCGTCAGGGAGCGGCGCTCGTGCGCCGTGGTAGTTGAACAAGCGTGGCACGGGAAATCGTCCCGGGGCCAGCGGATAAGCGGGTGAGGCCCGTGCCGACGGCCCGGGTCGCCGTCGCCGCGCGACGTCCCCGCGTAGGATCGGCCGACGTGACCGAGGACCAGGACTCCGCCGCCGACCCCGCGCAGGACGGCTCGCACGACCACTACTTCACCGCGAAGCCGGCATCCGCCGCCGAGCGCCGCACGATCTCCGTGCGCCTGGCCGGACGGGACGTGGAGGTGGAGGTCGCGTCCGGCGTCTTCTCCCCCGGTCGCCTCGACCTGGGCACGCAGGTCCTGCTCCGCACCACCCCGCCGCTCGCCGAGGTCGTGGCGACCCGGGCAAGCGCAGGCCCGGCGCACGTCCTCGACCTCGGCTGCGGCTGGGGCCCCGTCGCGCTGACCATGGCGCTCGAGGCTCCGGACGCGACCGTGTGGGCCGTCGACGTCAACGAGCGCGCGCTCGACCTCGTGCGGCGCAACGCGGAGCGGCTGAGCCTGACGAACGTCCGTGCCGTCGTCCCCGAGGACGTGCCCGACGACGTCGCGTTCGCCGCGCTGTGGTCCAACCCGCCGATCCGGGTCGGCAAGGAGGTCCTCCACGCGATGCTGCTGCACTGGCTCCCACGCCTCGCGCCGGGCGCGAGCGCGCACCTCGTCGTGCAGCGCAACCTCGGGTCGGACTCGCTCCAGCGCTGGCTCGCCGAGGCCCTGCCGCCGCTCCTGCCGGGCGCGGTCGTCGAGCGCGCCGCGAGCGCGAAGGGCTTCCGGGTCCTGGAGGTCGTGGCGCCGGGCTGAGCCCGGTCGCGACCGGCCCGCCAGGCGGACGCGCGTCGCGGCTGCCCGTCAGACCGTGGTGCGCTCCGCGTCCTGCGCCCCGTCGGGGACGACCTCACCGGTGTCCGCGCGCGGGGCGCCCTCCGACCCGTCGTCGCCCTCGGACGTCGCGTCGCCGTCGGCGTCCTCGGCCCTCGCCGAGGCGGGGGCGGGCAGGAACGACGCGAGGTCGACCTCGCCCGAGTACACGAGCTCGGCGGGCCCCGCGAGCTCGACCCGGTCCCCGTCGAGCGCCCTCACGCGGACGGTCCCGCCCGGGACGTCGACGAGCCAGGTGTCCGGCGCGTCCGGGCCGCCCCAGACGCGGACCGCGAGCGCCGCGGCGCACGCGCCGGTGCCGCACGACGGCGTCTCCCCGACCCCGCGCTCGTGCACGCGCATGCGGACGCGCCCGACGAGCGTGCCGTCGTCGGCCGTCGTCTCGCCCAGCGGCACCACGAGCTCGACGTTCGTCCCGTGCGGCGGGCGCGGCTCCACGACGGGCGCCTCGGTGAGGTCCGCGCGGTCGAGCAGGTCCTCGCGCGCGACGGCGAGCACGGTGTGGGGGTTGCCGAGGTCGACGCTCAGCGCGGGGCGGGGGACCTCCCAGCCGCGCACGACCACCGTCGCGTCGTAGCCGTCGTGCAGCGCGGGACGGCCGCCGGGCAGGAACCACGGGCCCATGTCGACCGCGAACCAGCCGTCGGCCTCCTTGCGCACCCGCTTGACGCCCGCGCGCGTCCCGACGGGGATCTCGGTCCCGCCCGCGAAGCTCACGAGCCCGAGGCGCTCGGCGAACGCGGCGAACACGCGCACGCCGTTGCCGCACATCTCGGCCACGGAGCCGTCGGCGTTGCGGTAGTCCATGAACCAGATGGCGTGCGGGTCCTCGGCGAGGACCTCGCGCGACTCGGGCACGAGCGCCGTCGGGACGAGGCGGATGACGCCGTCACCACCGATCCCGCCGCGGCGGTCGGCGAGCGCGCGCACGAGCTCCGGCGTGAGGTCGAGCTCGCCCTTCGTGTCCGCGAGCAGCACGAAGTCGTTGCGGGTCCCGTGGCCCTTGGTGAAGCGGGTGCGCGTCATGAGCCCAGACTACGGCGCACCGGGGCGTCGCTGTCCGCTTCGTCCGGCTCGGGGACCTCGCCCCGCGCGACGGCGTCCGCGCGCTCGTCGGCCCGGGCCACGAGCGCGAGCGCGTCCTCGACGCGGGTCGGGGACTGCGCGTCGAGCCAGTGCACGCGCGGGTCGCGGCCGAACCAGCCCATCTGCTTGCGCGCGAGGCGACGTGTGTTGGCCGTGACCGCCTCGCGCGCCAGGTCCTCCGTTGTCTCCCCGTGGAGCGCGGCCAGCACCTCGGCGTACCCGACGGCGCGGCGCGCGGTGCGGCCCATGCCCTGCGCCTCGACACGGCGCACCTCGTCCACGAGCCCCTGCGCCCACATGCGGTCGACGCGTCCGGCCACCCGCGCGTCGAGGACCTCGCGGTCGCAGTCGAGACCGACCTGGACGGTCGGGCGCACGTAGGCCTGCCGCGGGAGGTTCGCCGTGAAGGGCTCGCCCGTGAGCTCCATGACCTCCAGGGCACGGACGACCCGTCGCGTGTTGGCGGGGCCGATGCTCGCGGCGGCCGCGGGGTCGCGCCGCGCGAGCTCGTCGTGGAGCGCACGCGTCCCCTCGGCCTCGGCGCGGGCCTCGAGCGCCGCGCGCACAGCGGGGTCGGTACCGGGAAACCGCATGTCGTCGAGGAGCGCGCGCACGTAGAGGCCGGACCCGCCCACGACGACGGCGCGCGCCCCGCGCGCGGCGATCTCGTCGAGCACGCGCCGGGCCTCGACCTGGTAGCGCGCGACCGACGCGTCCTCGACGGGGTCGATCACGTCGAGCAGGTGGTGGCGCACGCCGCGGCGCTCGTCGACGGGGACCTTCGCGGTGCCGACGTCCATGCCGCGGTAGAGCTGGTAGGCGTCGGCGTTGACGACCTCCGCCGGCACCCCGGGGACGGACAGCCGCTCGGCCAGGTCGAGGGCGAGGTCCGACTTGCCGGTGGCGGTCGGGCCCACGACGGCGACGACGACGCGGCGGTCGCGCCGATCGCCCCCGTCCCGCGCGCCGGTCGGGTCGTGCTCGGTTTTCACCCGCGCAACGGTACCGGCCGGGTGGCCCGGACCTGGGTCGTGTGGGCGGTGATGCGTAGTGTGTCCGGTGGACGGTCCGCATGCTCGCGGGCCCGCCACCCAACCCCGTCGCGTGCCCCGACCTGCCCTCTCGCGGGCGGTGCACGGACCCTGACACCGACGACAAGGACTCGAGACATGGGTTTCTTCACCAAGCCGGACGCCGCCCCGACGAGCCAGAACGCGCCGCTGACGCGCGAGCGGGTCGAGGCGTTCCTCAAGAGCCGCGACTGGAAGTACTTCGTCGACTCCGACGGAGACCTCGGCGGCAACTGGGACGGCAAGGTGTTCTTCTTCTTCCTCATGGGCGAGAAGCAGGAGATCCTCCAGGTCCGCGGCCGGTGGAACCGGACCCTGCCCGCAGCCGCCGAGGCGCAGGTCGTGCTCGTCGCCAACGAGTTCAACCGCGACAAGATCTGGCCCAAGGTCTACACGCGGGTCGAGGACGACCAGGTCGCTGTGTACACCGAGGTCGCGACCGACCTCGAGTTCGGCGCGGCGGACGACCAGCTCGGCCAGCTCGTCGAGTGCGGCCTCTTCACGGGCCTCCAGTTCTTCGACGCGCTCGACGAGCGCTTCCCCGACACGGCGGCGCAGGGCGTGGTCACCGACGGCACCGCCGACGTCGAGGCGCGGTGAGCGCGGCGCACGAGCGCACCGACGGCGGGGGCGACCCGCACGGCACGGCCCCGGGCGGGGAGGCGACGGCGGCGTTCCAGGTCGACCTGCGGGGCGTCGTGGACCTCCTCGCCCGGCACCTCTACTCCAGCCCGCGCGTGTACCTGCGCGAGCTGTTGCAGAACGGGGTCGACGCGATCACGGCGCGGGTCGCCCTGGAGGGCCCGGAGGCCCCGAGCCGCATCCTGCTGCGCCCGCTCCCGGACGGCGGTCTCGAGGTGCACGACTCAGGCGTCGGCCTGACCCGCGTCGAGGCGCAGGAGCTGCTCGCGACCATCGGGCGCAGCTCCAAGCGCGACGTCGAGCTGGGCTCGGGGCGCGAGGAGTTCCTGGGCCAGTTCGGCATCGGGCTGCTCTCGGCGTTCATGGTCGCCGACGAGATCGAGCTCGTGTCACGCTCCGCCCGCCCGTCGCCCTCGGGAGGACGGGCGGCCCCTGTCCGCTGGCGCGGCCGGGCGGACGGGCGGTACGAGCTCGTCGAGCTGGGCCCGGACGACCCGGACGCGCCCGCGGATCCGGGGAGCGTCGTGCGGCTGCGCCCGCGCCGGGACACCGAGCACTGGCTCGCACCGGAGACGGTGGTCGCGCTCGCGCAGGACTTCGGCTCGCTCCTGCCCGTCGAGCTGCTCGTCGAGACGCGGCTCGACGGCGGGGACGCGACGGGCGCGGACGGCCCCGTCGCGTTGCGCCGGCTGAGCGGCGACGAGCTCCCCTGGCGGGCCGCGCACCCGACGCCCGCCGCGCGCGACGCGGCCCTGGCGGGGTACGCCGAGCGGACGCTGGGCTTCGGCCCGCTCGCCCGGATCGACCTCGACCTGCCCCTCGCGGGCCTGTCCGGCGTGGCGTACGTGCTCCCGGCCGCGGTCGCACCGACGACCACGGCGCGGCACCGGGTGTACCTCAAGCGCATGCTGCTCGGCAGCGCGGTCGACGACCTGCTGCCCCCGTGGGCGTTCTTCGTCCGGTGCGTCCTCGACGCGTCCGTGCTGCGTCCCACGGCGTCCCGGGAGGGCCTGTACGAGGACGAGGTCCTGCTCGCGACCCGCGACGCGCTGGGCGCGCAGGTCCGCCGGTGGCTGCTCGAGACGCTCGCGGCGGACACCGTCCTCGCGCGGCGGTTCCTGGAGACCCACCACCTCGCGGTCCGGGCCCTCGCGCTCACCGACGACGAGATGCTCGACGTCGCGGCGCGCGTGCTGCCGTTCGAGACGACCGCCGGGACGGGGACGCTCGCCGACCTGGCGGAGGCTCACCCGGAGGGCCGCCTGCTCTACTCCGCGAGCGTCGAGGAGTTCCGCCGCATCGCCCCGGTCGCGGCCGCCCAAGGCCTGGCGGTCGTCAACGGCGGGTACGTCTACGACGCGGACCTGCTCGAGCGCGTCGCGGCGCGGTTCCCGCAGTGGAGGCTGTCGCCGGTCTCCGCCACCGACGTCGCGCACGTCCTCGCCGAGGTCGAGCCGCTGCGCGAGCTCGAGGTCGCGGACGCGCTCGCGTCGGTCGACGCCGCGCTCGCCGAGCAGGACTGCGACGTGGTGCTGCGCCGGTACGAGCCGGACGCCCTGCCCGCGATGCTGCTGCACGACCGCGACGGCGACCACGCGCGCGAGGCGGCCCGCGTGGCCGAGACGGACGACCTGTGGGGCGAGATCCTCGCGGGTCTCAGCGGCCCGGCCCGCCCCCGTCGGCTGGTCCTCAACGACGCGAACGACACGGTGCGAGACCTGCTCGCGAGCCCCGACGCGGAGGTCCGTGCCGCGGGTGCCCGGTCCCTGTACGTGACCGCGGTGCTGGCGTCGGGCAAGGCGCTCCAGCCTGTCGAGGCGGCACTCATGAACGACTCGCTGTCGCTCCTGCTGGCCCGCGCCCTCGCGGCCCCTCGCCCCGACCAGCACTCCGACCAGAACACCGACGAGGAGACCCGATGACCCGGTCCGTGGACCAGGTGAACGCCGCGCTGTACGACGTCCGCCGCATGCCCTACGGCCTCGCCCGCTCCACGGCCGCCGCGGCCGAGGTCGAGCGCGTCGAGGCCGAGGGGCCCGACGGGGCGCGCGCGTACGCGCTCTTCGTCCTCGTCGAGTCCTTCGTCTGGGGCGGCGAGGTCACCAAGGCCTACCTGCCGTTCACCAAGATGCTCCGCTGGTGGGACGAGCACCCCGAGCACTTCGACGCCGAGGACGCGCACTCGCTCTTCTGGTCGTTCAAGTGGATGGTCGGGCACCTCATGGAGTTCCCCACGGTTCCCGCCGCGCAGATCGAGCGCACGCTCGACGACATGGCGCGGCGCTACGCGCTCGCGGGGAACGGGACGAACGCCGTCGAGCTGGAGCGCTTCGAGTGGGCCCGCGAGCGGGGCGCCGCGGACGTCGAGGACGCGTATCGCGCGTGGGTCGCGACCCCGCGGGACGAGTACTCCCAGTGCGAGGCGTGCGAGCCGGGCGACCGCGCCGCGTACCTCTTCGAGACGGGGCGCCACGAGGAGGGCATCCGGCTGCTCGAGCAGGTGCTCCAGGGGTCGCCCTCGTGCGCGACCGAGCCCGGAGACATGCTCTCTCACCTCCAGCTCGCGTACGTGGAGGTCGGTGACGCCGAGGCCGCCGCCCGCACGCACCGGCGCGGCCTGCGACACCTCGACACCGGTGTGTCGATGACAGGCCCGAAGGGCAGGCACGTCGAGTTCCTCGCGCGCACGGGCAACGCGTCGCGCGCGCTGCGCCTGCTCGGCGAGCACCAGGCGTTCCTCACCGAGACCGACTCGCCGGGCGACCGCCTCGGCTTCCTCACGAGCGTGAGCGTCGCGACAGGCGTGCTGCGGGCCGAGCACGCGGACGCGCCGCTCGCCCTGCGCGACGTGCCCGCGACCACCGTCGCGGAGCTCGACGACTGGGCCCGCCGCGAGGCGGCCGGGCTCGCAGGTGCGTTCGACGCCCGCAACGGCACGCGCGCCGCGTCCGAGCGCCTGCGCGCCGCGTGGAGCCATGGGTCGCGCTCGCTGCCCGTCGACCTCTCGGTCCTCTCGGCCGTGCCCGAGCCCCCGGCGGGAGCTCCGTCCGGCCGGGCCGTGGGCGGCGCAGGCGCGGCAGACGACACGGCGACGTCCTCGCCGGCCGGCGCGACCCCGCCGCCCCCCGGGGACGCGACGGGCACGGTCCTCGGCAGCGCGGCCTCCCACAGTGCGCACGGCACCGAGCACGGCACCGAGCACCGCACTGAGCACCCCGGGGACGTCACGGCCGATCCCGTCGACGCCGAGGGGCTGCTCGCGCTCGCCGACGACGTCGCGGACGAGGACCCGGTGCACGCGGCGCAACTCCTGCGGCGCGCGTCGGCGCTGCTGGAGTCGGCGGGCCACCTCGACCGGGCCGGGTTTGCGCTCGCCGAGGCGGCCCAGCTCGCCGCGGTCGAGGGCGACGACGAGGGCGCCGCCGCGGCGTTCGTGCACGCCCTCGCGCTGGTGCGCGCGGGCGGGATCGCACCCCGGTTCGTCGGCCCCGTCGTCCGTGCGTACGCCCGCCTGGAGGCCGGGCGCGGCGACGTGACCGGAGCGCTCGCGCAGCTCCAGCGCACGCTGGACGACCTCGACGCGGCGGGTTCCGCCGTCGCCGAGCAGGTCCCGCGTGCTGCCGACCTCGTCGAGCGGGACGCGGCGGCCGACGAGAAGGAGCGCCGCGACCTGCGGGACACCCGAGCTCGCCTGCTGGCAACCGCGGGAGAGCTCGACGCGGCCGCCACGCTCGCCGAGGCCGTGGCGGAGGAGTTCGCGCGCGCAGGGCAGGTCGGGGACGCGGCCCACGCGTTCTGGCTCGCGGGGCGCTCCCGCTGCGAGGCCGGTGCCGACGCGGAGGCCGTCGACCTCCTCGAGTCCGCGATGGAGGGCTTCGCGATCGTCCACGACCGCGACGCGCGGACGCTGGTCGCGAACGAGCTCGTCGCGACCCTGCGTCGCCTCGGTCGCGAGCAGGACGCGGCGGCCGTCGGCGCGGGGCTCAGCGGCTGACGGACCCGCCGGCCGGAGAGGCGGAGCCGACGTCGTCGTACCAGCGCACCTCGTAGCGGCGCTGCTCGTACTCCCCCGTCGCGACGTGACGGTGCCCGGTATCGGGCGCGGCGCCGAACCCGGCGAGCACCGCGTCCGGCGCCGAGCTCCGCGGGTCGTGCACGACGACGAGGCGCGCGCCCTGCCGGGCGAGGCCCGCGCCGAGCGCGTGCGCGGTGGGCGCGTCGGCGTCGTCGAGCTCGACGACGTCGACGGGGCCCGTCCAGCCCGCGCCGGCCAGCGCGAGGAGCCCCACCGACGCGGCCGCTCCCGCCACCGGGCAGTCCCGCGCGCGCGGACGCGTCGCGACGGCCCACGTGGTGTCGAGCCAGGCGTCCGCGACGCCCGCCGCAGCGAGCGACGCCCGCGCCGGACCCCGCGTCGGCGCGGCTCCCGGCGCGACGACGACCACGGGCGCACGCCCGTCGCCCTGCGCGGACCGGACACCGTCCACGAGTCGGCCCAGCGCCGCGAGCGCCGCGGCGCGCGTGTCGTCGAGCACCGTGGTGTCGCCCGCGGCGCCGGGGACGAGGAGCGGGGTACCGGGCAGGACGACGGCGCGGACGGTCACGGGCCCACCGTAGCCGTCGTCGGCACGACGTCGGATCATCCCGGACGGCGGCAGTCGACGGCACCACCCGGGTGCACGCGGCGACGCGACGGGACCGTGCCGTGCCGACGTCGCGCGCAACCGCCTGTGCGACCCAGGCCCGCTGCCACGGGCGGCCACGGACGAGGTCCGCGATGCGACGTCCGGGGGCGCGCGCGAGTACGGTGGGTGAGTGAGGTTCTTCGGGGCGCGGGACGACGACGACCGGCGGGACGGTGATCCCGGCGAGGCTCCGGACGGCGGGGCGGCGCCCGGCCGTGCCGGGGACGAGCTCCAGTCGCAGGTCGAGGACCTCCTGGCGCGCGAGCTGGGACAGGTCGCGACCGACGTGCTGCGTCCCCCCACCCCCCTGGCGCTCTCTCGGGTCGTCGAGTGGATCACGGACAGCGGCTACAGCTACTTCGTCGACTCCGACGGCGACGTGGGCGGGCTCTGGCACGGCCGGCTCTTCTACTTCCTGCTCTTCGGCCACGGCGACGAGATCCTCCAGGTCCGGGGCCAGTGGAACCGTGACCTCGCGCTCGAGCGGCTGGAGGAGATCCTCGAGTTCTGCAACGAGTGGAACGCGGACCGGATCTGGCCCAAGACCTACACGCGCGTGCGCGACAACGGGATGATCCAGGTCTTCACCGAGGTGACCGTGGACCTCGAGCACGGGGTGACGGACGACCAGCTCGACCAGCTCCTCCAGTGCGGGCTGAGCACCGGGTCGATGTTCTTCGACGCGCTCGACGAGTTCTACCCCGACCCCGCGAGGCAGGCGCCATGACGCAGGCCCGCATCAACTGGTTCACGCGCCTGTTCGGCAACCGCCGCCCGAAGGCGCCCGACTCGCTCCCGCGCGAGGAGGAGCTGCCGCGCGCGCTGTCGATGGCGCGCATCGGCGACCACCTCACGCGGCGCGGCTACCACTTCCGCGTGGACGACGACGGCGACATCACCGGGACGTGGGACGGGCACCGGTTCTGGTTCCTGCTGCTCGGCGACCGTTCCGAGATCCTCCAGGTCCGGGGCCGCTGGTCGACGTCGCTCCCCCTCGAGTCACGGCTCGTGACCCTCCAGGCCGTCAACGACTGGAACCGCGAGCGCATCTGGCCCAAGGTCTACGTCCGCGAGGAGGCGGGTCGGCTCGCGCTCTACGCCGAGGTCTCCGTGGACCTCGAGCACGGCGCGACCGACGACCAGCTCGCGCAGACCGTCTCGTGCGGTCTCGGGACCGCCGTGCAGCTCTTCCACGCCATCGGCGCGCAGCTCCCCCCGGGAACCCTGGACGACTGACGGCGGGCGTCACGGCCGGGCACGCGCGGCCGGTCCGCAGGAGCGACCGGCGGCTCAGGCCCGGAGCGTGGGGAGGCCCAGGACGACGGGGCCGGACGGGGCGCCGCCGCCGTGCCCGTGCCCGTGGTCGTCGTCGCCACCGCCGAGGCGGGCGCGCTCGCGCTTCGCCCACGCGTCGCCGGAGCGGGTGCGACGCACCGCGAACGTGCCGCCCGCGAGCGCCGAGTCGGCGATGAGGTGGTGCGGCGCGGAGCGCGTGACCTCGACCGTGACGACGTCGCCGGGCCGCGGCAGGCGCGCGTCGAGGTCGTCCGCGAGGCGTGGGTCCGCGGACCCGGGCGCCGCAGCGGACGACGGCGGCGCGGCGTCGTCGGTCGCCGTGGGCACGACGTCGGCGGGGAGCGCGAGGTGGACGAGCCGGTTGTCGGGGGCGCGACCGGTCACGCGGTGCGTCGCGCCGTCCTTGCGGCCTGCGCCCTCGCCGACCAGCACGTCGATCGTCCGGCCGACCTGACGGGCCGACTCCTCGCCCGCGATGCGCTCCTGGAGCGCCTGGAGCCGCTCGAAGCGCTCCTGCACGACCTCCTTGGGGAGCTGGCCGTCCATCGTCGCGGCGGGCGTCCCGGGGCGGGGCGAGTACTGGAACATGAAGGCCGAGGAGAAGCGGGAGGCCTCGACGACGCGCATCGTCTCCGCGAAGTCCTCCTCGGTCTCCCCGGGGAACCCGACGATGATGTCCGTCGTGATGGCGGCGTCGGGCATGACGGCCCGTACGCGGTCGAGGATGCCGAGGAAGCGCTCGGAGCGGTAGGAGCGGCGCATGGCGCGCAGGATCCGGTCGGACCCCGACTGGAGCGGCATGTGGAGCTGGGGCATGACGTTCGGCGTCTCGGCCATCGCCGCGATGACGTCGTCGGTGAAGGCGGCGGGGTGCGGCGACGTGAAGCGGACGCGCTCGAGGCCCTCGATCGTCCCGCAGGCGCGCAGGAGCTTGGCGAACGCGCCGCGGTCGCCGAACTCGACGCCGTAGCTGTTGACGTTCTGGCCGAGCAGGGTGACCTCGATGGCTCCGGCCTCGACGAGCGCCCCGACCTCGGCGAGGACCTCGCCCGGGCGGCGGTCCCGCTCCTTGCCGCGCAGGTGCGGCACGATGCAGAACGTGCACGTGTTGTTGCAGCCGACGCTGATCGAGACCCAGCCGGCGTAGACCGACTCGCGCTTGGTCGGCAGCGTGGACGGGAACACCTGGAGCGACTCGGCGATCTCCACCTGCGCGGCGTCGTTGTGGCGCGCGCGCTCGAGCAGGACGGGCAGCGCGTCGAGGTTGTGCGTGCCGAACACGACGTCGACCCACGGCGCCTTCTCGACGATCGTGCCCCGGTCCTTCTGGGCGAGGCAGCCACCGACGGCGATCTGCATGCCGGGCCGTGCGGCCTTCACCGAGGCGAGCTGGCCGAGGTTCCCGTAGAGACGCGTCGCGGCGTTCTCCCGCACCGCGCAGGTGTTGATCACGACGACGTCGGCGCGGTTCGCGGCCTCGTCGTCCGCGCTCGCGCGCGTGTAGCCCGCCTGCTCCAGCATCCCCGCCATGTGCTCGGAGTCGTGGACGTTCATCTGGCAGCCGAGCGTGCGGACGACGTAGGTGCGCGGGTGCGCGTCGTCGGCCGGCGCACCGGGGGTGGCGCGGGGTGCGAGTGCGGCCGGGACGGGGGCGGGGGCGATCGTGGACATCACCGTCCAGGGTACGGCGCCGGGTGCCGTGTTACTGAACTGTTGCCCGACTGTTGCCGGATGAGGTGGCACCGTGCAACAGAAGGGACATAGTGTCCAGGAATGGCCGACGAAACCTCTTCGCCGTCCGACGCGCAGCGCAGCGCGCAGGACGCTCAGCCCCTCCCCGCCGAGCAGGACCTCGGCGAGCCGCTCGTCGAGCTGCGCGACGTCAACAAGCACTTCGGCGACCTGCACGTGCTGCGGGACATCAACCTCACGGTCCGGCGCGGCGAGGTGCTCGTCGTCATCGGCCCGTCAGGCTCCGGCAAGTCGACGCTGTGCCGGGCGATCAACCGGCTGGAGACGATCGACTCCGGGGAGATCCGCGTCGACGGGCAGCCCCTGCCCGAGGAGGGCAAGGAGCTCGCCCGGCTGCGCTCCGACGTCGGGATGGTCTTCCAGTCCTTCAACCTCTTCGCGCACAAGACGATCCTCGACAACGTCACGCTGGGTCCCGTCAAGGTGCGGCGCGAGAAGGGGAAGGTCGCGAAGGACCGCGCGCTCGCGCTGCTCGACCGCGTCGGCGTGATGAACCAGGCGCAGAAGATGCCCGCCCAGCTCTCCGGCGGGCAGCAGCAGCGCGTCGCCATCGCCCGTGCGCTCGCGATGCAGCCGAAGGTCATGCTCTTCGACGAGCCCACCTCGGCGCTCGACCCCGAGATGATCAACGAGGTCCTCGACGTCATGGTCGCCCTCGCCAAGGAGGGCATGACGATGATCGTCGTCACGCACGAGATGGGCTTCGCCCGCAAGGCCGCGAACCGGGTCGTCTTCATGGCCGACGGCCAGATCGTCGAGGAGGCCCACCCCGAGGAGTTCTTCACGGCGCCGAAGAGCGACCGCGCCAAGGACTTCCTCTCGAAGATCCTCACCCACTGAAGCCCGCCGGGCACCTACGGGCCCGGCCCGACAGCCCCAGAACCCGGTCGACCGTCGAGGCACACCTTCGGCGGGCGGCCACCACTCACGAAGGGTAGGAACGATGCGCACACGACACGCAGGTGCTGCCGTGCTGGCTGCTCTCACCGCGCTCACGCTCGCGGCGTGCGGCGGCGGCGAGGTCGGCGGCGAGGACACCGCGACCGACGGAGCCACCGACTCGGGCGACACGGGCGGTGGCGCCGAGGGCTCGATCAAGATCGGCATCAAGTTCGACCAGCCGGGGCTCGGCTACCAGGACGGCTCCACCTACACGGGCTTCGACGTCGACGTCGCCACCTACGTGGCAGGCGAGCTCGGCTACGGCGAGGACCAGATCGAGTGGGTCGAGGCGCCGTCCGCCCAGCGCGAGACGATGCTCCAGACCGGTCAGGTCGACATGATCTTCGCGACCTACTCCATCACCGACACGCGCAAGGAGACGGTCGCGTTCGCCGGGCCGTACTTCGTGGCCGGGCAGGACCTGCTCGTCGCCGAGGACAACACGGACATCACGGGGCCCGAGTCGCTCGAGGGCAAGAACCTGTGCTCCGTCACGGGCTCGACGTCCGCGCAGCGCATCAAGGACGAGTACGCCGCCGGCGTGCAGCTCCTCGAGCGCCCCGGGTACGCCGAGTGCGTCACCGCGCTCACCGCGGGCCAGGTCGACGCCGTCACGACCGACGACATCATCCTCGCGGGCCTCGCCGCCCAGCCCGCCAACGCGGGCAAGGTCAAGGTCGTCGGGGCGCCGTTCTCGACCGAGCGCTACGGCGTCGGGCTCCCGCAGGACAACGACGTCTGCGAGGACGTCAACGCCGCGATCGAGAAGATGATCGAGGACGGCTCCTGGGAGGAGTTCGTCACCAAGAACACCGAGGGCACCGGGTACACGCCCAACGCCAGCGAGAACCCGCCGACGGTCGACCCCTGCGCCTGACCGTCCACGGTCGGGGGAGCCGCGCGTCGGTGCGCCGCTCCCCCGACCGCCGGGCCGTCGACTCGGCCCGGCACGTACCCTCCCGGAGGACCACCAACCGTGGGTGACTACCTGTCGCAGACCTGGGCGCTCGCCCGGGAGTACGACGTGCTCGGCGCGTTCTGGGTGAACATCCAGCTGACGTTCTGGGCGGCGATCCTGTCGCTCGTGCTCGGCACGGCGCTCGCGCTCATGCGGATCTCCCCCGTGCCGAGCCTGCGCTGGGCGGGGACCGCGTACGTCAACGTGTTCCGCAACACGCCGCTGACGATCATCATGACGTTCATGGTGCTGGGCCTGTGGGGCCAGCTCAACGTCACGCTCGCCCCCGACTTCGCGGCGAACTTCTTCCGGCTCGCCGTCGTGGGCCTGGCGATCTACCACGCCGCGTTCGTGTGCGAGTCGATCCGGTCGGGCGTGAACACGGTGCCGATCGGCCAGGCGGAGGCGGCGCGGGCGATCGGCCTGTCCTTCCTGCCCGCGGCGCGGCTCATCATCCTGCCCCAGGCGTTCCGCGGCTCGATCGCGCCGCTCGGCAACACGCTCATCGCGCTGCTGAAGAACTCCACCGTCGCGGCGGCGGCGAGCGTGACGACCGAGACCTCGAGCCTCATGAAGACCATGATCGAGTTCAACTCGAACTACATCTACGGGATCTTCCTGACGTTCGCGATCGGCTACGTCATCCTCGTCATCCCCATCGGCCTGCTCACCACGTCCCTCTCCAACCGACTGGCGGTCCGCCGATGAGCACCCAGCAGTCCGTCCTCTTCGACGCCCCGGGTCCCCGTGCGCGCCGCGCGATCCTGCTGGGCAACATCGTCGGCGCGATCGTCGTCCTCGGGATCGCCGCGCTCGTGCTCGTGGCGCTCGGCAACAAGGGCCAGCTCGCCCCCGAGCTGTGGTCGTCGCTGTTCACCGCCGACGCGTGGCAGTACTACTTCATCCCCGGTCTGCAGAACACGCTGCGCGCCGCCGCGTTCGGCATCGTCGGCGCGCTCGCGTTCGGGCTCCTGTTCGGCACCGGCCGGCTGTCGCACCTGCGCGCGGTGCGGACCGTGTGCGGGATCGTCGTCGAGTTCTTCCGGGCCGTGCCCGTGCTGCTCATGATGATCTTCTTCTGGCTGCTCCTGGGCTTCAACAACGTCGACGACGCCCCGTTCCTCGCCGTGGTCTTCGCGCTCGTGCTCTACAACGGCTCCGTCATCGCCGAGCTCGTGCGCTCCGGCGTCGGGAACCTCCCGAAGGGCCAGGGCGAGGCCGGGCTCGCGATCGGGCTCACCCAGGGTCAGACGCTGCGCTCGGTCCAGCTCCCCCAGGCGCTCATCGCGATGCTCCCTGCGCTCGTCTCACAGCTCGTCGTCGTCCTCAAGGACTCCGCGCTCGGGCAGATCATCACGTACAACGAGCTCCTGCGGGCCGCGCAGCTCTACGGCGTCGGCAACGGCAACATCCTGCAGTCGCTGGTGCTCGCCGCGGTGATCTTCATCGTCATCAACTGGCTGCTGACCCTCGTGGCGCGCTGGCTCTCCCGCTTCCTCAGCGGCCGCACCGCGGGCGCGACGGCCGCCGGCCCGGGCATCGGCAACCCCACGGTCGTGGCGGGCGGGCCGACCGAGGACGCACCGGCGGTCTCCGTCACCCGTTGACGGCCTCAGTCGAGCGGAGTCTCAGCCGTCTCGGCGTCGAGCTCCCGCTGGACGATCTCGAACGCCAGCGACGGGCTGTAGCCCTTGCGGGCGAGCGCCCCGACGGTCCGGCGCACGCGCACGTCGCGGTCGAGGCCGCGCGTGCGCGCGAGGCGCGTGCGGGCGAGCTCGAGGGCCGCGTCGGCCTCGGAGTCGTCGTCGACCTGCTCGAGCGCGGCGGCGCCGACCTCGCCGTCGATGCCGCGCCGCCGCAGCTCGGTCGAGATCGCGCGGCGCGACAGCCCGCGCTCGGCGTGCCGGGTGCGGACGATCAACTCGGCGTACTGCGCGTCGTCGACGAGACCGACCTCCTCGAACCGGTCGAGGATCGGCAGCACGACGTGCTCGGGGTAGCCCTTGCGCGCGAGCGACTGCGCGAGCTCCGCGCGGCTCTTCGGCGCAGCCGTGAGGATGCGCAGCACCGTCTCGCGCGCGCGCTCGGCGAGGTCGGCGTCGCTGATCTCACCGCGCTCCACGAGCTCGTGCAGGGTCGGGCGCGGGCGCCGCCCGGCCTTGCGGCCGGGACGGCGCCCGTCGTCCTCCTCCGGCGGGTCGAAGGGCTCGACGCCCTCGTCCCCGTCCCGCTCCTCGATCAGAACGGCGACTTCTTCCCCTTGGCGGCCGCGGCCGGGGCCTTGGTCGCGGCGGGCGCGACCGGAGCGGCGTCGGCCGGGACCGTCACGCCCGCGGCCGGGTCGGCCGGAGCGTCGATCTTGGCCCCGACACCGAGCTTCTCCTTGATCTTCTTCTCCAGCTCGTTGGCGAGGTCCGGGTTGTCGCGCAGGAACGAGCGCGCGTTCTCCTTGCCCTGACCGAGCTGGTCGCCGCCGTAGGTGAACCACGACCCGGACTTGCGCACGAACCCGTGCTCCACGCCCATGTCGATGAGGCCACCCTCGCGGGAGATGCCGACGCCGTAGAGGATGTCGAACTCGGCCTGCTTGAAGGGCGGGGCCATCTTGTTCTTGACGACCTTGACGCGGGTCCGGTTGCCGACCGCGTCGGTGCCCTCCTTGAGGGTCTCGATGCGACGGATGTCCAGGCGGACGGAGGCGTAGAACTTCAGCGCCTTGCCACCGGTCGTCGTCTCGGGCGAGCCGAAGAACACGCCGATCTTCTCGCGGAGCTGGTTGATGAAGATCGCGGTGGTCCCGGACGCGCTGAGCGCGCCCGTGATCTTGCGCAGCGCCTGCGACATGAGGCGGGCCTGGAGACCGACGTGGCTGTCGCCCATCTCGCCCTCGATCTCCGCCTTGGGCACGAGGGCCGCGACGGAGTCGATGACGATGATGTCGAGCGCGCCGGAGCGGATGAGCATGTCCGTGATCTCGAGCGCCTGCTCACCGGTGTCCGGCTGGGAGACCAGGAGCGCGTCCGTGTCCACGCCGAGCTTCTTGGCGTACTCCGGGTCGAGGGCGTGCTCGGCGTCGATGAACGCGGCGATGCCGCCCGCACGCTGCGCGCTCGCGACGGCGTGCAGCGCGACGGTCGTCTTGCCGGAGGACTCCGGGCCGTACACCTCGATGACGCGCCCGCGCGGCAGGCCGCCGATGCCGAGCGCGATGTCGAGCGCGATGGAACCCGTGGGGATGACCTCGACGGGTGCGCGGCCCTCCTCGCCGAGGCGCATCACGGAGCCCTTGCCGAAGCTCCGGTCGATCTGGGCGAGGGCTGCCTCGAGCGCCTTCTCGCGGTCTGCGGGTGCGGGCATGTCAGTCCACCTTCGGTTCGACGTTCATCTGTTCGTTGTGGCCCGACGCTACGGGCAGCCACCGACACGCGGCTCCGGCGACCCCTCGAGCCTGTGGATCGTCGTGCCGGACCAGCGTCCTGGGCCCGCCGCGGCGGGCCCTGTGCACAACTCTAGCCGAACACGTGTTCGATCCCGGAACGCGCCTCGGCGTGTCCGGCCCGCGCCCCTCACGCGTCGTCGGACGACGACCACGACTCCCCCGGGCGCAGGACCACGACGCGCGTCCCGGGAGCCTCGCGCTGCACGGCCGCCTCGAACGCCGCCCCCGCGTGGTCCATCCAGCCGCGCGGGACGTGCCGCCCGCCCGGCGCGTGGAGGGTGCCCCAGTGCACGGGGATCGCGACGCCCACGCCCACCTCGGCGCACACGCGCGCCGCCTGCGCGGGCCCGAGGTGCCCGCCCGAGAGCCGGGGGCCCCAGCCGCCGACGGGCACGAGCGCGACGTCCACCGGCCCGCCCGCGAGCGCCGGCAGGTGGACCATGTCCGGGTAGTGCTCGGTGTCCCCGACCGCCCACGCCCGCACCCCGCCCGGGCCGTCCGCGCGCACGAGGTGCCCGTTCGCCGCGTTGGGCCGGTGCGGCATCGGCCGGTGCCCGTGCACCGCCGTCACGAGGCGCACCTCGACCCCCGCCACGTCCGGCCCGACCGCGTGCCACGCGTCGTCGAGACCCACCCCGCGCAGACCCTTGGCACGCAGCCACCGCGCGTTCGCCGGGGCCGTGAGCACGGGCACGTCGCCGAGGAGACGCAGCGAGCGCAGCTCGGCGTGGTCGTGGTGCAGGTGGGACACCAGGACGGCGTCGCTGTCCTGCCACACCGCGGCCGGCCGCTCCCCGCGCCGCCGCAGCATCCCCGCGTGCCGGTGCAGGAGCGGGTCGGTGACGAGGCGGACGGCCGGCGCCCCCGCGCGTCCGGACCGCACGTCGAGGACGACGCTCGAGTGCCCGAGCCACGTCACCCGCACGCTCACGAGCCGTTCCCCCGCACCGGTGCTCCCTCGGCGGGGACGGGCGGTCGCACGCCGAGGTCGGCGAGCCACGCGACGAGCCGGCGGTGCACCGCCTCCGCGCCGACGAGCATCGGCGTCCCGTCCACGTCCTCGAGCTCGTCGTCGGGCAGCCCGAGGTGCGCGGGGTGCAGCAGGACGGCCTCGTTCTGGGCCCCGCCGAGGCCGCCGTGCGACCCGACCAGCCCCTCGAACGCGTGCACCATCCCGACCTCGTCCACGCGCGAGACGAGCATGAGGTCGCCCGCGTCCTCCAGCCCCGCCACGCGCAGCAGGTCCGCCGCGGCGCGCGACCCGTAGCCCGCGAGCGGGTCCTCCCCCACGACCTCCCCGGTCCGCAGGTCGCGCGAGCCGCCGCGGCCGTGCGCCCGCACCTCGCCGCCCGCCCCGCGCTCGACCACGACACCGACGGCAGGGTTCGCGACGAGACCCGGGAGCAGCCCCGGCCACCGCTCGCGCACCTCGGTGCCCGTGAGCCGGCGCGGCTCGCGCGGGAACCAGACCATGCCCAGGTTGCCCGACCCCACGACCGCGACCTCCGGGAGCTCGGGCAGCGCGGCGTCCTCGGCGCCAGGACGTCGCTCGCTCCGGTCCGGGCCGACCATCATCCGACCCGGACGTGCGGCGTCCTCGCCCGACGCTCCCGGCCGCAGGGCGTTGAGGGCGGTGTTGGCGGGGCCCCACGACTCGCTGTCGGGCGAGGTGGCCCGACGGCGCCCCTCGGCCCGGGCGTCTCCCTCGCCGTGGCCGACCCCGGCGTGCGGGCCCGGCTCGAGCGCCATGAGGCGCCGGACCTCGTCGAGGAAGGACCGGCCCTCGACCTGCTCGAACGTGGAGCCGAGCGACTGCCCGTGGTCGGACAGCACGACGACGTCGTAGCGGCGGGGCGCGACGGCGGCGACCTGCTCCCAGAGCCCGACGACCCGGTCGAGTCCCTCCAGCGCGCGCAGCGACTCGGGGCGCAGCGGTCCGGCGTGGTGGGCGATCTCGTCGTAGTCGACGAGGTCGACGCACACCACCGGCGCCCCGCGCACGAGCTGCTCCGCGACGAGCGTCGTGTTGAGGTCGCGCAGCACGACGTTGGTCACCGCGCGCAGCACCGGGTACCACCCGAGGCGCGACACCCGGGGCTCGACGCCCCGCACGGCCTGCTGCCAGCCCTGGTAGAGCTCCTTGAGGAGCTCGCCGAGCGCGACGACGACCGCACGCACGAGCACGAACGGGCTCGCGAAGAAGTGCACGAACATCTGGCCGGGCCCGAGCCCCTCGCGCGCCCGGCTCATGACGAGCAGGCTCGTCGCCGCGTCTCCGGAGAACATGGTCGAGACGGCGACTCCCCCGCCCGCGAGGAGCCCGGAACCGTCGCTCGTCCGTGCCTCGACGGCCGCCGCGTCGGCGGGGCGGTTCGTCACGACGAGCCGGCCGAGCGCGCGCGACCACCAGCGGAACGCGGGCACGTGCTCCGTCGAGCCGTGCAGGAGACCGATCGTGGAGGCGGGCGTCGTCGCGGGCACGCGCGCCCACCACGTCGTGAGGTGGTGGCTCCCGCTGCCCAGCCAGCGCGCGAGCGTCGGGGCGAGGCCGGCCTGGAGCGCGTAGTCGAGCGTGGGGCGCGCGACGCCGTCGAGCAGGACGACGAGCAGGCCCGCCGGGCGCTCGGCCGCGCCCGCCGTCCTCGCGTCGCGTCGCGGCACGCCGGCCTGCCGGCGCGCCCGCCGGAGCAGGTCGCCGAGGACGTACTCGTTGTCGCTCGCCCCGACCACCCAGCGTCCGAGCGCCATGAGGACAGCCGCGAGCACGAGCACCGCGAGCACGTCCACCCACGAGCCGCTCCGGAACCCCGGCAGGTACGTGAGCGACGCCCACGCGACCGCGAGCTGTGCCACCACTCCGGACACGAGCGCGCCGACCACGCCGAACCGGTGCGCGAGCCGCCGGAGCACGGGGCGCAGGAGCACGTCGCCCAGCCCGACCGCGAGCGCCGCGAGGACGAGCGACCACGGGTTGGTGACCTCGACCCCGGGGACGAACCAGATCGCGAGCCCCAGGCCGACGGTCGTCGAGACGAGCGACCAGACCGCTCCGCGCACGTCGGCCGCGGTCACGCGGACCCTGGCACGGCCTCGGGCGGGAGCGCTCATGCGGCCATCATCGCGGCGCGCGGCCCGTCGCGCCCCTCGGCCGCCCCGGTCGGCCGCCGCGGGCCCGGTCAGCGGCGCGGCGGGGCCTGGCGGTGGTCGTCCTGGCCCCAGCGCCGCGCGTCGGGCACGTCGAGCGCGTCGCACAGGGCGTGCCAGACGACGCGTGGCTCGACACCGTCCTCGAGCGCCTGGGCGGCGGTCCGGTCGTCGAGCACGGACAGCACCTGCTCGCGGACGTAGGCGCGTCCCAGGGACGCGCCGAACACCTCGTCGACCAGCTCGGAGAACTCGCGGTAGCGCACGGGACCAGCCTCCCACGGACGGACGGACGGACGTCCCGTCCCCCTCCTGCCGGCCGACCGCCGCCCTCTCGCGGGCGGGCCGCCGGTCCGCCGTCACGCGGCGCGTGTGGGTGGGCACGACGACAATGGCCGGGTGACCGTGGATCCGCTCGCGCGCTTCGCCGCGCCCACGCGCGCCTGGTTCTCGGGTGCGTTCGACGCCCCGACCGCCGCGCAGGCGGGGGCGTGGGACGCGGTGTCGAGCGACCGGCACGCGCTCGTCGTCGCCCCGACCGGCTCGGGCAAGACGCTCGCGGCGTTCCTGTGGTCGCTCGACCGGATCATGGCCGCACCGGCGTCCGGCGAGGAGCTCGCGCGCGGGCAGCGCTGCCGCGTCGTGTACGTCTCTCCGCTCAAGGCGCTCGCGGCGGACGTCGAGCGCAACCTGCGCTCCCCGCTCGCGGGCATCCGCCAGGCCGCGGGGCGTCTGGGGCTCGACGTGCCGGACGTCGTCGTCGGCACCCGCACGGGCGACACGCCCACGAGCGAGCGCCGCCGCCTCGCGACGCACCCGCCGGACATCCTCATCACGACGCCCGAGTCGCTGTTCCTCGTGCTGACCTCGCAGGCGCGCGCGGGGCTCGCGGGCGTCGAGACCGTGATCGTCGACGAGATCCACGCCGTGGCAGGGACCAAGCGCGGCGCGCACCTCGCGGTGTCGCTCGAACGTCTCGACGCCTTCCTCGAGGCGCAGGACCGTCCGCCCGCGCAGCGCATCGGGCTCTCGGCGACGGTCCGCCCCGTCGAGGCCGTCGCGACGTTCCTCGGCGGCCACCGGCCGGAGGCGGAGGCGGGTCGCGAGGTGGTCGTCGTGCAGCCGCCCGCGAGCAAGCGCATCGAGGTCGACGTCGTGGTGCCCGTCCCCGACCTCGCGGACCTCGGCACGGCGGCCCTGGTGCCCGACGCCGGTGCGCGCCCTGGGACGAGCGGGCCCGGGGGGCGTGGCGCGGCGTCCGGAGCGACGACCGCGGGCGGGCTGCCGCCCCTGCCGCCGGGCGAACGGGACCTCTCCGGGCCCGCGACGTCCCGCCCGACCGGGGCGCCGGAGGTTCGGCCACCCCGCCCGTCGGTCTGGCCGCACGTCGAGGAGCGCGTCGTCGACCTGGTCGCCGACCACCGCTCGACCCTCGTGTTCACGAACTCGCGCCGCGGGGCCGAGCGGCTCACGGCGCGCATGAACGAGGTCTGGGCGGAGCGCCAGGGCGAGGACGTCCTCGACCCGGGCACGATCACCGCCGCGCAGGTGCAGGCGCAGTCGGGCGCGAGCTCCGGCGTCGAGCCCGTCATCGCGCGCGCCCACCACGGGTCCATGAGCCGCGCGGAGCGCACGCGCACGGAGACCGAGCTCAAGGACGGACGGCTGCCCGCTGTCGTCGCGACGTCGAGCCTCGAGCTCGGCATCGACATGGGCGCGGTCGACCTCGTGGTGCAGGTCGGCGCCCCGCCGTCGGTCGCCTCCGGGCTCCAGCGCATCGGGCGCGCGGGGCACCAGGTGGGCGCCGTGTCGCACGGCGTCGTGTTCCCGACGCACCGGGGCGACCTCGTGCCCTCCGCGGTCGTCGCCGAGCGCATGCGGACGGGCGGCATCGAGGAGCTCCACGTGCTCGCGAACCCCCTCGACGTGCTCGCGCAGCAGGTCGTGGCCATGGTGGCGGTCGACGGGTGGACGGTCGCCGAGCTCGCGACCGTCGTGCGGCGCAGCGCGCCCTACGCCCACCTCGGGGACGCGTCGCTGCACGCGGTGCTGGACATGCTCGCCGGGCGCTACCCGAGCGAGGACTTCGGCGAGCTGCGCGCGCGCATCGTGTGGGACCGCGCGTCGGGCCGGCTCACGGGACGCCCGGGCGCGCTGCGGCTCGCCGCGACGAGCGGCGGGACCATCCCCGACCGCGGTATGTACGGCGTCTTCCTCGCCACGGACGCCGCGACCGGAGGTGTGGCGGGCGATCCTGACACGGCGGGCGGGCGTGCCCCGCGCGGCGGCAAGCGCGTCGGCGAGCTCGACGAGGAGATGGTGTACGAGTCGCGCGTCGGCGACACGTTCACGCTCGGGTCGAGCACGTGGCGCATCGAGGACATCACGCCGGACCGCGTGCTGGTCACGCCGGCGCCGGGCATCCCCGGGCGCCTGCCCTTCTGGAAGGGCGACTCCCCCGGGCGGCCCGCCGAGCTCGGCCGGGCGCTCGGCGCCTGGGTGCGCGAGACCGACACGCTCGCGGCGGACGACCACGACGCCGCGGCCGACCGGCTGCGCACCGCCGGGCTCGACGCGTGGGCGAGCGACAACCTGCTCGCGTACCTCCGTGAGCAGCGCGACGCGACCGGGCGCGTGCCCGACGACCGGACGGTCGTCGTCGAGCGGTTCCGCGACGAGCTCGGCGACTGGCGCGTCGTCGTGCACTCACCGTACGGGGCCAAGGTCCACGCGCCGTGGGCGCTCGTGCTCGCCGCGCGGCTGCGCGAGCGGTACGGGGTCGACGCCGCGGCGATGCACGCGGACGACGGGATCGTCCTGCGCCTGCCGGACACCGGCGACTCGTGGCTGGAGGGGTCGAGCGACGGGACGGGAGGGCTCGGCGGCGAGGCGCCCGTCGTCCCGGTGGAGGACCTGCTACTCGACCCCGACGAGGTGCTCGACGCGGTGCGCGACGAGCTCGGCGGGTCGGTCATGTTCGCCTCGCGGTTCCGCGAGGCGGCGGCCCGCGCGCTCCTGCTCCCCCGTCGTCGCCCGGACCGCCGCCAGCCGCTGTGGCAGCAGCGCCAGCGCTCGGCGCAGCTCCTGTCGGTCGCGTCGCAGTACCCCGAGTTCCCCATCGTGCTGGAGGCCGCGCGCGAGTGCCTGCAGGACGACTTCGACGTCGCGGCGCTCACCGACCTCATGCGCGACCTCGCGGCGGGGCGCGTGCGCCTCGTCGAGGTCACGACGCCCACGCCCTCGCCCTTCGCGCAGTCCCTCCTCTTCGGGTACACCGCGCAGTTCCTCTACGACGGTGACGCCCCGCTCGCCGAGCGTCGGGCGGCGGCGCTGTCCCTCGACCCGACGCTCCTCGCCGAGCTGCTGGGCGGGGACGGCGTCGCGGCCCAGCTCGCGGACCTGCTCGACCCTGCGCAGATCGAGCGCACCGAGGCCGAGCTCGGCGCGCTCGCGCCGGAGCGCCAGGCCCGCCACGCCGAGGACGTCTGGGACGTGCTGCGCCGGCTCGGGCCGCTCACCGGCGCGGAGCTCGCGGCCCGGACGCGCGAGGACGTGCGCGACGACGCCGAGGGCTGGCTCCGCGAGCTCGAGGCGACCCGCCGCGTCATCCAGGTACGGCTCGCGGGGGTCTCCCCCGAGCGAGCGACGCAGTGGGCCGTCGTCGAGGACGCCGGCCGCCTGCGCGACGCGCTCGGCGTCGCGCTGCCCGTCGGCATCCCCGAGGTGTTCACCGAGCCCGTCCCCGACCCGCTGGGCGACCTCGTGCGCCGCCACGCGCGCACGCACGGCCCGTTCACCGCCGCCGACCTCGCCGCACGCCTCGGCCTCGGCGTCGCCGTCGTGGCGCAGACGCTCGAACGGCTCGAGGCGGCACGCCTCGTCGTCCGGGGGCGCCTGCGGCCCGAGTCGATCGGCGGCACCGGGGACGACTGGTGCGATGCGGAGGTGCTGCGCGTGCTGCGGCGCCGCTCGCTCGCGGCGCTGCGCGCGGAGGTCGAGCCGGTCCCCGCGGAGACCCTGGGCGTCTTCCTGCCGCGGTGGCAGGGGCTCGGGGCGCTGCGCGGGACCGACGGCCTGCTGCGCGTCGTCGAGCAGCTCTCGGGAGCGGCCGTGCCCGCGTCGGCGCTCGAGACGCTCGTCCTGCCGTCCCGTGTCACCGACTACACCCCGACGATGCTCGACGAGCTGACGACGACCGGAGAGGTCGTCTGGTGCGGCCATGCGGCCCTACCAGGGTCCGGGGGCGGCGACGGGCTCGTCAGCCTGCACCTCGCGGAGTGGGCGCCGCTCACGCTCCCGGACCCCGGGCCGGCTCCCGAGGCAGGGCTGCACGCGACCCTCCTCGACCTGCTCGACGGCTCGGGCGGGTACTTCCTCCCGCGGCTCGCGGAGCGGGCGGGCGCGGACGTCGGTCCGACGCTCGAGGCGTTGTGGGACCTCGTGTGGTCCGGCCACGTGACGAACGACGGCCTGGGGTCGCTGCGCGCCCGGCTCGGCGCCGGGGGCGGCGCGCACCGCGCGCCCCGCGCGCCGGCCCGTGCCCGTCCGGTCGGGCGCGGGCGGTTCGCCGGGCTGCGTCCTCCGGTCTCCGCCGACACCACCCTGCGCGGGGGCGCCGGCCGCTGGTCGGCGCTGCCCGCACGCGAGGGCGACCCGACCCGCCGTGCGCACGCGCTCGCGCGCGTCCTGCTCGACCGGCACGGCGTGCTGACGCGCGCCGTCGCGCCGGCCGAGGGCGTGGCGGGATCGTTCCGCGCCGTGTACCGGGTGCTCAGCGAGCTGGAGGCGACCGGGGCCGCGCGGCGCGGGTACTTCGTCGAGCACCTCGGCGGCTCTCAGTTCGCCCTCCCGGGCGCCGTCGACCAGCTCCGGACCGACGGGCAGGACCGCGAGCGCGCGATCGAGGCGTCCGCGGCCCGCGGCCTGCGTCGTGCCCCCGGTCACGGTCTCGCCACGGCGCCCGGCGACCCGATGCTCGACGACGCCGTGCTCGACGGCCCGGTGCTCGGCGGCACCGGGTCCGGGCGCGGCGGTCCTCGCCCGGGAGCCGTCCTCCTCGCCGCGACCGACCCCGCCAACCCCTACGGCGCCGCTCTGCCGTGGCCGGCACGACCGGCCGCCGTCGGGCCGGGTGCTGTGCCCACCACGACCGTCGCGTCGCAGGCCGGCGGCGGTGCCGTGCCGTCGGACCGCGCGACGACCGGTGCCGACACGTCGCGCGGGCACCGCCCCGGGCGCAAGGCCGGGGCCGTCGTCGTGCTGAGCGACGGCGACCTCGCGCTGTACGTCGAGCGCGGTGGCAGGTCCGTCCTGTCGTTCGTCGACGGCCCGCGGCTCGCGGAGGCCAGCGCCGAGCTCGTCCGGGCGGTCCGCGCGGGGAGGCTCGGCAAGGTCGTCGTGCAGCGGGTGGACGGCGTCGAGGCGCTGGCCGGTGCGGGCACGACGGCCACACCCGCGGACGACGCGGTGCGCGCCCTCCTCGATGCCGGGTTCCGCGCGACGCCGCGCGGGCTGCGGGCGGCCTGAGGTGACGGCGGAGGGCACGGGACGCGCGCGCCGCCGTCCCCTCGCGACCACCCGGGGGTGCGGCCGTGCCCGAGGGTGACATCCTGCGCCTCGTGTCCGCGCGGCTCGACGAGGCCCTCGCCGGCCGGGTCCTCGTGCGAGCGGAGCTGCGCTGGCCGAGCGCCGCCGAGGTCGTCCTGACCGGCCGGACGGTCGTCGAGAACGTGGCGTACGGCAAGCACCTCTTCACGCGCCTCGACGACGGCCGGTCGCTGCACACCCACCTGCGCATGGAGGGGTCGTGGCGCATCGCGCGCACGGGTGCGCGGGACGCGCGCGGAGCCGAGCCGAACGTCCGCGTGGTGCTCGCGAACGAGTGGTGGACGGCGGTCGGGAACCGGATCGGCATGCTGCACGTGCTGCGCACCGCGGACGAGCCGGTGATCGTCGGGCCCCTCGGACCCGACGTGCTCGGCGACGACTTCCCGGAGACCGGCCTGCCCGAGGCGGTCGCGCGCATGCGGGCCGACGACGCGGCAGGCGGGAGCGGGCCCCGGCACCGGCCGGAGCGGGCCGCGACCGGCGTCCCCGTCGCGGAGGCTCTCCTCGACCAGCACCTCGTCGCAGGGATCGGCACGATCTACACGGCCGAGTCGCTCTTCGCCGAGCGCACCTACCCGTGGACGCCCGTGCGCGACGTCGAGGACCTCGAAGGACTCCTCCTGACGGCCCGCGCGCTCATGCAGCGCACCGTGCGGCACGGGTTCGACCCCCGCGCCGGCGTCGTGCGCCACGTGCACGGGCGCACACGAAAGGCGTGCCACGTGTGCGGCACGCCTGTCGTCGAAGGCACGGCGAACGAGCCGCCGTACGACCGTCCGATCTTCTGGTGTCCCTCGTGCCAGGCGCCGCCCGCGAACCGGTGACCGCGGCGTCGCTGCCCCAGCACCTGCTCCCGGGCGACCCGGTGTGGACCGTCAGCCGACGGGCTGCAGGTCCTCTCGTCGTGCCGTGCCCTCGGGGTTCTGCCGTCCGAGCACCGCGGTCGCGAAGTCGGCCGGGATGGTGTCCGGGATGAGCAGACCCTCGGCGACGGCGACCCGGTCGCTGACCTCGCGCAGCACCAACGACATCGGGATGTCCAGCGCCTCGCAGATCGAGCCGAGGAGCTCCGACGACGCTTCCTTCTGACCGCGCTCGACCTCGCTGAGGTAGCCCAGCGAGACCCGTGCGGCGGAGGACACCTCTCGCAGGGTGCGCCCCTGTCGCTGGCGAGCGTCTCGCAGCACGTCCCCGATCTCTCGTCGAAGAACAATCATCTGGCGACCCCCTTCCGTGTCCCGTGCGCCCCCGGGTGCCGGTGAGGCCCCCACCTGGGTGCGCGAACTGCTCGTGCCGGTCTTCCTGTTCACTGCCCCGCGTGACGGGGTCGTCCTACCGTACCCCGCCCGCGGTCCGCTCACGTCTCCGGTGCGGCGTGCCGGACCGGCCGTCGGCGCGTTGTCCGTGCGGCCCACCGGTCGGTTGACGGTCCTGTTGGCGATCACGTGCTGTGCAACGTCCCGACGTGGGGCCTTGTTCCCGCGCCTGCGGGCCCGGCGAAGCCCCCGCGGCACGTTCACGACCTCTCCACGCGCCGCTCCGGAGACGGCGGCCGCCCGTCGCGGGCGACCGCGGATCACCCGCCGATTTCACCCGGCCTGCCGTCGTCCCCGGCGGGTCCGTCGACCATCGCGCGGGCGAGGTCGATCGCCGCCACGACCGTCCCGGCGCGGACGGCCGCGCGCTCGCCGGCGAGGTGCAGCCGCCGCACGCGCGTCCCTCGCGGACCGCTCGCCGCGACGAACACCGTGCCCGGTGGCCGGCCGTCCTGCGGGTCCGGTCCGGCGACGCCCGTGGTCGCGACCCCGACGTCCGCCCCGAGCACCTCCCGCACCCGCTCCGCCATCTGGCGCGCGACGTCCGGGTGGACGGCCCCATGGGCCGCGAGGAGGTCGCCGTCGACCCCGAGCACCGATCGCTTGACGTCCGTCGCGTAGGCGACGACCGCGCCCCGGAGCACGCGCGAGGCCCCGGGGACGTCGACGATCGTCGCGGAGAGGAGTCCCCCGGTGAGCGACTCGGCCGTCGCGAGCGTCCACCCCCGCGCCTCGAGCGTCGCGAGGAGGCCGACGACGTCCGGTCGCGCGGGCGAGCTCTCCGCCCCCTCGGCGTCGCGCCCCGCGCCGGTCACGACGCCGACGCGCCGTCCGGTGCCGCGCCGCGCTCGGCGAGGCGGGCCGCGCGGATCGCGTCGCGCCGCAGCCGCCAGCCCTGGAAGGCGTACTCGAGCCCCGTCACGACCGTGACGAGGATCGCCGCGGCGAGCACGACCCAGGCGACGACGCCGATCCACGCCGGCAGGTGCGACAGGGGCAGCAGGAAGAGCGTGATCGCGACGGTCTGGAGCACCGTCTTGAGCTTGCCGCCGCGCGACGCGGGCATGACCGCGTACTTGAGGACCGCGAACCGCAGGAGCGTGACGCCGAGCTCGCGCGCGAGCACGACCACGGGCACCCACCACGGCAGCTCGCCGAGCGGCCACGCGAGCAGGACGAGCGCGGTGCCGACGAGCAGCTTGTCCGCGATCGGGTCCAGGAGCTTGCCGAGGTCCGTGACGAGGTCGTACTTGCGCGCCAGGTAGCCGTCGAGCCGGTCCGACGTCGCGGCCAGCACGAAGATGCCCGTCGCGACGAGCCGCCAGGTGACGGACTCCCCACCGTCGACGAGGAGCGCCCACGCGAAGAACGGGACGAGCAGGATCCTCGCCATGGTGACGAGGTTCGCGGAGTTCCACGGCGAGGGGACGGCGGTGACCACGTGACCAGCCTAGGGGGTCCTCAGGGGTGCCCGGACCGTCGTCCGCCGCCGCGACCGCCCACCCCCAGCCGGCTCGGCCGGGACCCGGTGCCCGCTCAGCGCCAGCCCGACTCCACGTCCGCACCGTCGTGGTAGTCCGTCGCGACCGGCGGCATGTGCCCCTCGGTGCCCTCGCCGTAGTCGTGCCCCGCGCCGCCACCCGGCGCCGCGGCGGGCGCGGGCGCCTGGCCGTCGAAGACGTCCTGCGCCGGCTCGCCACGGATCAGCGCGAGCGCCGACGGCAGTTCCTCGGGCGTCACGAGCACCTCGCGTGCCTTGGACCCCTCGGACGGGCCGACGATCTCGCGTGACTCGAGGAGGTCCATGAGGCGACCCGCCTTGGCGAACCCGACGCGCAGCTTGCGCTGGAGCATCGAGGTCGAGCCGAACTGCGAGGTCACGACGAGCTCCGTCGCCTGGAGGAGCAGGTCGAGGTCGTCGCCGATGTCCTCGTCGACCTGCTTCTTCGCCGCGGTCTGCGTGACGTCCTCGCGGTAGACCGGCTTGAGCTGGCCCTTGACGTGCTCGACGACCGAGTGCACCTCGGACTCGGAGACCCACGCGCCCTGGACGCGCATGGGCTTCGCGGCGCCCATCGGGAGGAACAGGGCGTCACCCTGGCCGATGAGCTTCTCGGCGCCCGGCTGGTCGAGCACGACGCGCGAGTCCGCGAGCGAGGAGGTCGCGAACGCGAGCCGCGACGGCACGTTGGCCTTGATGAGGCCGGTGACGACGTCGACCGACGGCCGCTGCGTCGCGAGCACGAGGTGGATGCCCGCGGCGCGCGCGAGCTGCGTGATGCGCTGGATCGACGCCTCGACGTCGCGCGGGGCGACCATCATGAGGTCCGCGAGCTCGTCGACGACCACGAGGAGGTACGGGTACGGCGCGATCTTGCGCTCCGATCCCGGCAGCGGCTTGACCTTGCCCGAGCGCACGGCGGCGTTGAAGTCGTCGATGTGCTTGTACCCGAACGCGGCGAGGTCGTCGTACCGGGCGTCCATCTCCCGCACGACCCAGTCGAGGGCCTCGGCGGCCTTCTTCGGGTTGGTGATGATGGGCGTGATGAGGTGCGGGATGCCCTCGTAGATCGTCAGCTCGACGCGCTTGGGGTCCACGAGCACCAGACGCACCTGCTCGGGGGTCGAGCGCATGAGGATCGACGTGATCATCGAGTTGATGAAGCTCGACTTGCCGGCGCCCGTCGCGCCCGCGACGAGGATGTGCGGCATCTTGGCGAGGTTCGCGACGACGTACCCGCCCTCGACGTCCTTGCCCACGCCCATGACCATGGGGTGCTCGGTCCGGCGCGCCGCCGACGAGCGGAGCACGTCGCCGAGCACGACCGTCTCGCGGTCGGTGTTGGGGATCTCGATGCCGATCGCCGACTTCCCGGGGATCGGCGCGAGGATGCGCACGTCCGCGCTCGCGACCGCGTAGGCGATGTTGTTCGAGAGCGACGTGATGCGCTCGACCTTGACCTTGGGGCCGACCTCGACCTCGTAGCGCGTGACCGTCGGGCCGCGCGTGAAGCCGGTGACCTTCGCGTCGACCTCGAACTGCTCGAACGTCTGGGTCAGCGCCTCGACGACGCGGTCGTTCGCGGCGGAGCGCACCTTGTGCGGCGCGCCCTTGACGAGGGAGTCCTCGTTGGGCAGGAGGTAGACGGTGTCGCCCTCGAGCATCGGCTGCACACCGCGCGGCACGGGGCTGCTGGGCGGGGGCGGCGGCACGCTGCCCGCGCCGTCGCCGGGGGCGGGCGCGACGGCGCCCATCGCGGCGGCCGCGGTGTCCTGCGCGGCGCCCTGCCCGACGGCGGGCACCGCCTCGGTCGGTGCGGTGCCGGGCGCCGGGTCGTCGCCGCGGCGCTTCCTGCCCCGGCCACGAGGCGCGTCCTCCTCGTAGTCGAGGAACGCCGCCGTCTCGAACGCCTCGTCGCCCGAGAACCCGCCCTCGGGCTTCTCGATCTCGGCGGCCTCCGCCGCGCGCTGCGCCTTGGTCTTCCGGGGCTTGCGCGGGCGCCGTCCCGCCGGCACGTCCGTGCCGTCATGGCGCGAGACACCCTCGGCGAGCGCGAGCCCGTCGGCGTCCAGCTCCTCGTCGTCCGCGCGGTGGTTGCCCGTGAGCACGTCGTAGAGGCCGCGCAGCCGGCTCGGGATCCGGTGCACCGGGGTCGCGGTGACGACGAGGAGCCCGAAGAAGCCGAGCAGCAGGAAGATGGGGACGGCGAACCAGGGCGTGAGCCCGGTGGTCACGGGCGTCGCGGCGAGGTAGCCGACGATGCCGCCCGCGTCCTGCACCGCCTCGAAGCCGTCGCGCGGCGCCGGGAGGTCCTCGGAGATGTGCACGAGCGAGCACACCGACACGACGATGAGGGTGAGCCCGATGGCGACGCGCGAGTTCGCCTGGGCGCGCTCGGGATGCCGCATGATGCGCACGGCGAGCCAGAGCAGCAGGACGGGCACCGCGACGCCCGCGAGCCCGAAGGTGCCGGCGACGACGCCGTGGACGACCAGGCCGAAGGTGCCCTGGATGCCCCACCACTCGCGGGCCGCGACGACGACCGCAAGGGCGATGAGGAAGAACGCGACGCCGTCGCGCCGGTGTGCCGGGTCCAGCTCTCTCGCTCCCTTTCCGATGGTGCGCACAAGGGCCCCGAGGCCGTGCGCGGCGCCGAGCCAGACCGCCCGCACCGCGCGGACGGGCCACGGCGGCCCCGACGCCGGGCGCCGGGCGGGCCGGCGCGTCGCGGCGGAGGTAGACCGCCCTCGACCGGTACCGGCGCGCGACGTGCCGCGGGCCGAGGACGAACCGCCGCGCGCCGAGGTGCGGGGCGCTGGCGTGCGGTTGCTCGCGGTCCGACGTGCCTGCGGGGACGTGCGGGTCGCCATAGTGGTCCTAACCTACCTGCGGGGGACGACACGGACGCGGACCCGGCGGCGCGTGTCCCGGACGGGCTGGAGCAGCGCGGCCCACCGCCCCACGAGCGACGACCCTGATCGACGACCGGGAGCGACGAGGACCGGAGGAACCGTGCACGACCCGACGCACGTCGAGCGCAGCGACGCACCGAGCGGTGGACCGAGCGAACCACCGGCCGACCCGGACCCTGTCGCCCCGCCCGGGGCCACCACCGTGCCGCGAGAGCGCGACCTCGTCGAGGTGGTCCCCGGGGTCTGGGTCGCGACGGCGGAGATCTGGACGACGACGTCGACCGTCGTCACCGCTCCGGACGGCCAGGCGCTGGTCGTGGACCCGGCGGTGACAGTCGCCGAGGTCGAGGGGCTCGCCGCCGCGATCCGGGCGCGCGGCTGGCGCGTGACCGCCGGGTTCGCGACGCACCCGCACTGGGACCACGTGCTGTGGTCGCCCAGGCTCGGCGACGCGCCCCGCTGGGCGACCGCGCGCACCGCCGACGCGACGCAGCGGCGGCGGACCGCGGTCCTCGCGTCGACCGAGGCCGCCGCGCCCGGCCACGACCCCGCGCTCGTGGGCGCGCTGACCCCGCTCCCCCGCGGCGCACGCCGGGTCCCCTGGCCCGACGCCGCACCGACCGGCCCGAGGTCGGTGACCGTCGTCGAGCACGACGCCCACGCGCCGGGCCATGCCGCGCTCGTGGTGCGCACGCCGGACGGGAGCGTGCTCGTGGCGGGCGACATGCTCTCCGACGTCGAGGTACCGCTCGTCGACACCGACGCCCGCGACCCCGTCGCCGTCTACCGGGGTGCGCTCGACGCGCTCGAGCTCGCCGCGCGTGGCGTGGACGCGCTCGTCCCGGGCCACGGAAGCCCCGCCGTCGGCCGTGCCGCGGTCTCCGCGCGGTTCGCAGCCGACCGTGCGTACCTCGACGCGCTGGACGCCGCTCTCCGCGGCGGGGCCATGCCCGACGACCGTCGGCTCGCGGGCTACGTCGCCGAGTGGCACGACGCGCAGCTCGAGGCGCTGCGCGCGCGCTGAAGCCGCCCCGCCCCTCCCCCGGACGGTGCGCGCCGCGACCCGGCGCGCTGCCGACGCAGGCCGCCGGGCTCAGTCGTCGAGCCCGAGCTCCACGGATCGGGCGAGCGCCGCGTCGAGCGCCTGCTCGTCGGTGACCAGGCGGTGCAGGTGCCGTGCCGCGGCGTGCAGCGCGCCGAGGTCCGACCCATAGACGCTCACCATGCCGCCCTCGGGGTCGAACCCGACCGCGTCCAGGACGCTCGGCTCGTGGTCGGTCAGCGTGGCCCGGAGCGCGCCGGAGAAGTCGTACCCGGAGCCCTCGATGCCGTGCCGCTCGAGGGCGCCCTTGTGCTGGTGCCACTCCGGACCGCCGGGCGAGTAGATGATGCTCCACCCCTCCGCCTGGGTCACGAGGTGGACGGGGTCGAGCGGGGCGAAGTCCTCGGCGTTCGTCATGCGGGAACCGTAGCGGCGACCACCCACGACGCCGCGGCGGACCTCCGGGGACGCCGGCCGAGCCCGGGCCGTGCCGTCGTCACCCGAGGAAGAGCCCGATCGCGAGCGTCACGACGCCTGCCGCGAGGACCACGCCGCCGGCCGGGAGCAGCACGACGGCCCGGTTCGGCGCCTCGCGCCCCGCGCCCACGGCGGAGAGGAAGAACCCGGCGGGCAGCAGGATCGCGGCGACGAGCACCCCGGTGGCGGCGAGCCACCGCCAGAAGCCCGCGAGGTCGGTGGCCTCCGTGAGCAGCAGGCACACGAGCCCCAGGATGACGAGCACGCCCGCGTGCGCGTGCCCGGCGCGGAAGAAGGAGGTCTGGAAGCCCGTCGCCGGCACCCGCCGCGTGACGACCTTGACGAGGAACGCGCCGCCGGACTCGATGCCGACGACCGTGAGGAGGACGACGCCCGCGGTGATGCGGGCGGCGTCAGTGAGCTCGAGCACGGGACCTCCTGAGCTGGCGGGACACTCGGCGCACGGCACGCCGCGGGTTTACGAACACTGTTATAGAACAGCGTTCGCAAACCCGTGTCAAGCCCTCTAGACTCGTCGCGTGGCACGACCTCGACTGCACGACGACGCCCTCCGCGACCGCCTCCTCGACGTGGCGTCCCGAGCCATCTCCGAGCACGGCGAGGGTGCCGTGACGGTCCGCTCGGTGGCGACGGCCGCGGGGACGAGCCCGTCGGCCGTGTACGCGCTCTTCGGCAGCCGCGACGAGCTCGTGGCCGCCGTGTCGGCGGAGGGCTTCCGGCGGTTCGCGGCCCACCTGGCGGCCGTCGAGCGGACCGACGACCCGGGTGCCGACCTCGCCGCGCTCGGCAGCGCCTACCGGGCGTTCGCCCTCACGGACCCGCACTTCTACGCCGTGATGTTCGCGCGCGGCGTCCGGCCCGGCGCGGACCGCCCGCGTGCCGTCGAGGAGGCGACGTTCCTCGTGCTGCGCGACGCGGTCGCACGGCTCGTGCCGGACGCGACGGCCGCCGACGACGTCGCGCTCGGGCTGTGGGGACTCGTGCACGGCCTGGTATCGCTCGAGCTTGCCGGCCTCGTCCCCGGCGACGACACGGAGCGCGCCGCACGCTACGGCGCGACGCTCGCCGCCGTCGGTCCCGGGCTGGTCCGGCGCACCGGGACGTAGCGAGGCCGTCGGGTCCCGAGAGGTGGGTAGTTGGGGCGCGCCCGCCCCCCCCCCCCGGGGCCCCCACACCCACAACCCCCACCCACCCCCCACGCCGGCCCGGGCCGACCCCCCCCCC
>NZ_JBHVMH010000005.1:62959-110349 GCF_042797035.1 Cellulosimicrobium sp. NPDC057862 | reverse complement strand
CCCGCGTGGGCGGCGCCGCCCGCGGGGGCCGCGCGGGTGGGGCCCCCCCCCCGCGCGGGGGGGGGGGGGGGGGGGCGGCCCCCGCCCCCCCGCCCCCCCCCCCCCCCCCCCGCCGGGCCCCACTTCTCACCTCTCGCGCCATCGACGCCCCTGAGGGGCGTCGGCGCGTCCGACCGCCCGTCAGGCCTCGACGACCACCGGGACGATCATCGGGCGGCGGCGCAGGCGGTTGGAGACCCAGCGCCCGATGACGCGGCGCATGACCTGCTGGAGCTGGTGCGTGTCCGTCGCGCCGCCGGCGATCGCGTCCTCGAGCGCCTTGACGACCTCCGGCTGGATGTCCTGGAACACCTTGTCGTCCTCGGCGAACCCGCGCGCGAGGATCTGCGGCCCGGCGAGCACCTTGCCGGTCGCGGAGTCCACGACGGCGAAGACGGACACGAAGCCCTCCTCGCCGAGGATGCGCCGGTCCTTGAGCTCGGCGTCGGTGATCTCGCCGACGCTCGACCCGTCGACGTACACGTAGCCGCACGGGACCGCACCGACGACCGACGCCTTGCCGTCGACGAGGTCGACGACGACGCCGTCCTCGGCGAGCACGACCCGGTCGGCGGGCACGCCCGTGCGGACCGCGAGCGCCCCGTTGGCGACGAGGTGGCGGACCTCGCCGTGCACGGGCATGACGTTCCTGGGCTTGAGCACGTTGTAGCAGTAGAGGAGCTCGCCCGCGCTCGCGTGCCCGGACACGTGCACCTTGGCGTTGCCGCCGTGCACGACCCTCGCGCCGAGACGCGTGAGCCCGTTGATGATGCGGAAGACGGCGTTCTCGTTGCCCGGGATGAGCGACGACGCGAGGATCACGGTGTCGCCGTGGCCGACCTGGACCTTGTGGTCGCCGTTGGCCATGCGCGACAGCGCCGCCATGGGCTCGCCCTGGGAGCCGGTGCACATGAGCACGATCTCGTCGTCGCGCAGGGAGTCGACCTTCTTGAGGTCGATGAGCACGCCCTCGGGCACGTGGAGGTACCCGAGCTCGGCCGCGATGGTCATGTTGCGGACCATCGAGCGCCCGACGAGCGCGACGCGGCGCCCGTGGTGGTGCGCGGCGTTGAGGACCTGCTGCACGCGGTGCACGTGCGAGGAGAACGACGCGACGATGATGCGCTTCTCCGACGCGGCGAAGACGTTGTCGAGCACCGGACCGATCTCGACCTCGGGCGTGACGAACCCAGGGACCTCGGCGTTGGTCGAGTCGACCATGAACAGGTCGACGCCCTGCTCGCCGAGGCGTGCGAACGCCCGCAGGTCGGTGATGCGCCCGTCGAGCGGGAGCTGGTCCATCTTGAAGTCGCCCGTGTGCAGCACGGTCCCGGCGCCGGTCGTCACGGCGACCGCGAGCGCGTCGGGGATCGAGTGGTTGACCGCGACGAACTCGCAGCGGAACACGCCGAGCTGCTCGACCTGGCCCTCCTTGACCGCGAGTGTCACGGGCGAGATGCGGTGCTCCTTGAGCTTCGCCTCGACGAACGCGAGCGTGAGCTGCGACCCGACGAGCGGGATGTCGCGGCGCAGGCGCAGCAGGTACGGGACGGCGCCGATGTGGTCCTCGTGGCCGTGCGTGAGGACGATCGCCTCGATGTCGTCCAGCCGGTCCGCGATGTAGTCGAAGTCCGGGAGGATGAGGTCGACGCCGGGCTGGTTGTCCTCGGGGAAGAGGACGCCGCAGTCGATGACGAGCAGGCGCCCGTCGTACTCGAGGACGGCCATGTTGCGGCCGACCTCCCCGAGCCCGCCGAGGGCGACGATGCGCAGCCCTCCGGTGGGGAGCTCGGGAGGCAGGGAGAGTTCGGGGTGGGGATGGCTCACGGGGCCTCCTGTCGTGGCTGAGCCGGGGGTTTCGAGGGCTCCTGCCCTCGCTAGTTCGTGGGTGCGGCGGCGCCCGCCGCGGTGGTCGCGCCGGCGAGCACGCCCGCGGCGGCGAGGGCGTCGCGGACCAGCGCGACGTCGTCCTCGGTCGCCGCGACGTTCGGCAGGCGCAGGAAGCGGTTGTCGGTGACGCCGAGCAGCTCGACGGCGGCCTTGGCCATCACGGCCTGGAAGCCCGCACCGTTGAGCGCGTCGATGACGGGCGTCGTGGTGAGGAAGACCTCGAGCGCGCCCGCGTGGTCGCCCGCGTCGAAGCGGCGCACGACCTCCGCGAACGGCCCGGCCACCGCGTGCCCGGAGACGGAGACGATGCCGGCCGCGCCGTGCGCGAGGAACGGCAGCAGCAGGCCGTCGTCGCCGCTGTAGAACGCGAGACCGGTCGCGGCCGCGAGCTTGGCGGCGGCGTACACGTCGCCCGTCGCGTCCTTGCTCGCGACGACCCGGTCGTGCGCCGCGAGCCGCGCGTACGTCGCGGGCGCGATCCGCACGCCCGTGCGTCCGGGCACGTCGTAGAGCATGACGGGCAGGTCGGTCGCGTCGGCGATCGCCGTCACGTGCCGGTACACGCCCTCCTGGCTGGGGCGCGAGTAGTAGGGCGAGACGACGAGGAGCCCGTCGGCCCCGGCCTCGGCCGCCTGCTCCGCCATGCGCAGGGCGTGGTCGGTGTCGTTGGACCCGGCACCGGCGACGACCGCCGCGCGGTCGCCGACCGCGTCGACGACGACCCGCACGAGGTCCTGCTTCTCCGGCGCGTGCGTCGTGGGCGACTCGCCCGTCGTGCCGCTCAGCACCAGGCCGTCGTTCCCGTCGTCCACCAGGCGCTTCGCGAGCCGGGCCGCCGCCGCGAGGTCGACGGCGCCGTCGGGCGTCATCGGGGTGACCATGGCGGTGAGGACGGCACCGAACGGGCGCGCGGGGGTGGCGGGAAGGACCATGTGCACAAACTACCGTGCGGCGCGTCCGGGCACCGCGCCCGTCCAGGCCCGGGGCCGTGCCCCCGACCACCGCCCGGGTGCGCCCCCGCGACCCCGAGGGCGATACTCGGAGCATGTCCCGCCCCGCCTCGACGTCGAACCTCTCCCCCGCGCTCGTCGCGCACGTGCCCACGGGGTTGCTCGTCGACGGCCACTGGGGCCCCGCCGAGGGCGGTCGGACGTTCGAGGTCGAGGACCCGGCGACCGAGGAGTCGCTCTTCGACGTCGCCGACGCGAGCCCCGCCGACGCCCTGCGCGCCCTCGACGCCGCGCACCGGGCGGCGCCCGCGTGGCGCGCGACGCCCCCGCGGGAGCGCGGCGAGGTGCTGCGCGCCGTCTACGACCGGGTCGTCGCTCGGGCCGACGACGTCGCCGCGCTCATCACCGCCGAGTGCGGCAAGCCGCTCGCGGAGGCGCGCGCCGAGGTGCTCTACGGCGCGGACTTCCTGCGCTGGTACGCCGAGCAGGCGGTGCGGGCCGAGGGCCTCGCCCGCACGGCACCCGCCGGGGGCAACCGGCAGATCGTCTTCCGCCGGCCCGTGGGCCCCGCCCTGCTCGTCACGCCGTGGAACTTCCCCATCGCGATGGCGACGCGCAAGATCGGCCCGGCGCTCGCGGCCGGCTGCACCGTCGTGATCAAGCCGGCGCGACTCACGCCGCTCACGACGGCGCTCGTGGCCGAGGTCATCCGGTCCGAGCTCGCCGACCGCGGGCTGCCGACCGGCGTCGTCAACGTCGTCCCGTCCTCGCGCGCCGCGGACGTCACCGGGCCGCTCCTCGCCGACGGGCGCCTGCGCAAGCTGTCGTTCACGGGCTCGACGGCCGTCGGGCGCACGCTCCTCGAGAAGTCCGCGCCCCAGGTGCTGCGCACCTCGATGGAGCTCGGCGGCAACGCGCCGTTCCTCGTCTTCGCCGACGCCGACCTCGACGCCGCCGTCGAGGGCGCGCTCGTCGCGAAGCTGCGCAACGCGGGCCAGTCGTGCGTCGCCGCCAACCGCTTCCTGGTGCACGACGCCGTCGCGCGCGAGTTCGCCCAGCGGCTCGCCGCCGCGTTCGAGGGCCTGCGCGTCGGCCCGGGCGCGCAGGACGGGACGCAGGTCGGCCCGCTCATCGAGGCGAAGGCCGTGGACAAGGTCGCCGAGCTCGTCGACGCGGCGTCCGACGGCGGCGCCCAGGTGCTCACGGGCGCCGACCGGCCGCGGACCACGGGGTACTTCTACGCGCCGACCGTGCTGTCCGGCGTCGACCCCGACGCGCGCGTCGTCACCGAGGAGATCTTCGGGCCCGTGGCGCCCGTGGTCGCGTTCGGCGACGACGACGAGGGCCTCGCGCTCGCGAACGGCACCGAGTACGGGCTCGCCGCCTACGCGTACACGTCCTCGCTCGACCGCGCCGTGCGCGTGTCCGAGGAGGTCGAGGCCGGGATGATCGGCATCAACCGCGGCCTGGTGTCCGACGCGAGCGCGCCGTTCGGCGGGGTGAAGCAGTCCGGCCTCGGTCGCGAGGGCGGCGAGGCGGGCCTCGAGGAGTACCTCGAGACGGTCTACGTCGCGCTCTGACGCCCGCCGCTCGTGGTGCTGCGGGCGTGATCGGCCTCGTCGGGCCGTCACCTGGCGTTGGTAGCCTGACGCTCCCCTGCCACCGACTCCCGGAGAGCCCACGCCCGTGCCCTCGTCGCCCGCGTCGACCATCAGCCCGAACGTCCCCTCGCCCAGCGCCCGCGTCACGACCGTCGGGTACATGATCTTCGCGTCCCGCTGGCTCCAGGCACCGCTCTACTTCGGCCTCATCGTGGCCCAGGTCGTCTACGTCTGGCAGTTCCTCAAGGAGCTGTGGCACCTCATCGTCGGCGGGTTCACCGGCGAGCACACTGTCGAGGACCCCGCGACGCACGAGATGGTCTCGCACGCGTTCGGCGCCGAGGAGATCATGCTCGCCGTCCTCGGGCTCGTCGACGTCGTCATGATCTCCAACCTGCTCATCATGGTCATCGTCGGCGGTTACGAGACGTTCGTGTCGCGCATCCGGCTCGACGGCCACCCGGACCAGCCCGAGTGGCTGAGCCACGTCAACGCGAACGTGCTCAAGACCAAGCTCGCGATGTCGATCATCGGGATCTCCTCGATCCACCTGCTGCGCACTTTCATCGAGTCGTCCACGGGCCGGATCACGGGCGACGTCATGATGTGGCAGGTGATCATCCACCTCGCGTTCGTCGTCTCGGCCCTCGCGCTCGCGGCGATCGACCGCATGTCCCTCACCGCGCACCAGCGCGCCGCCAACGCCGCCGCGGCGGGCGAGGGCCCGGCAGACCCGCACGCATGAGCCGGCCCGACGACGTCCCGCGCCCCGACGCCGAGCCCGACGCCCCCGCGTCGCTCGACGCCGAGGTGGAGGACGCCGTCGAGCACGCGGTCGAGGACGAGGTCCGCGCCGCGGTCCGCCAGGCCGTCTCGGTGTCCGTCGCGACGGGGCTGTACGGCATCTCGTTCGGGGCGCTGTCGGTGGTCGCAGGGCTCGACGTGGCGCAGACCATGGCGCTGAGCCTGCTCATGTTCTCGGGCGGGTCGCAGTTCGCGCTCATCGGCGTGGTCGGCGCGGGTGGCGCGCCGACCGCCGCGATCGCCACCGCGGGCTTCCTCGGGGTCCGCAACGCTCTGTACGGGGCGCAGCTCGGCCCGCTGCTCGCGCTGCGCTCGTGGCACAAGGTCGTCGCGGCGCAGTTCACGATCGACGAGTCGACCGCGGTCGCGACCGCCCAGCGCTCGCGCCGCGCCGTCCGGGCGGGGTTCTGGTGGACAGGCGTCGGCATCTTCGTGCTGTGGAACGCCATGACGCTCGTCGGGGCGCTCGCGGGCGACGCGCTCGGCGACCCGCGCGCGTGGGGGCTCGACGCCGCCGCGGCGGCCGCGTTCCTGGCCCTCCTGTGGCCCCGCCTCGCAGCGCGCGCGATGCAGCTCACCGCGGCGGCGGCCGTCCTCGTCGCGGTCCTGCTGATCCCGGTCGCGCCGGGCGGCGTCCCGGTGCTCGCCGCGGCCGCCGTCGCGATCGTCATCGGACAGGTGGACGCGCGGCGTCGGCGCGACCCGTCGGGAGGGTCGTCCGCACCGCCCGCCGACGGGCGCCCCGGGAAGGAGTCGTCATGACGTCAGCGACCGTCTGGGTCGTCGTGCTGGTCGCGTCCGCCGTGTGCTTCGCGCTCAAGCTCGCCGGGCACCTCGTGCCCGAGCACTGGCTCGCCGACGAGCGCGTCGCGCGCACGGCGGCGCTCGTGACTGCCGCGCTACTCGCCGCGCTCGTCGCGGTGCAGACGGTCGGCGACGGTCAGGCCCTGGTCGTCGACGCGCGCCTGCCCGCGCTCGGCGTGGCGGCCGTCGCCCTCGCGCTGCGCGCCCCGTTCATCGTCGTCGTGGTCCTCGCCGCGGCCACGGCCGCCGGCCTGCGCGCCCTGGGCTGGGGCTGACCGTCGGCCCGAGGCGTGGCCCACGTCTCGTAGGGTGACCCCGTGAGCCTCTTCCGCGAGACCGCCGACGTCTCCGTCCGCCCCGCCGTGCCCGGCGACGACGTCGCGATGACCGCGATCCAGGTCGGGGCCTGGCGCTCGTCCCACGCGGAGATCCTCGGGGCGGACGTGCTCGACGCGCTCGACACCGTGCGGATGCGCGAGCAGTGGGCCGCCGCCATCTCCTCCCCTCCGGGGCCCGGCTTCGGCGTGCTCGTCGCGTGCGTCGGTGCCGAGGTCGTCGGGTTCGCCGCCGTGGCGCCCGGGCAGGTCCTCGCGCTCGAGGTCGAGCCGCGGCACCAGCGCGGCGGGCACGGGTCGCGCCTGCTCTCCGCCGCGGTCGACCGGCTGCGCCGGGACGGCGCGGAGGAGGTCGTCACGTGGGTGCTCGACGGCGACACGGCGCGCGAGACGTTCCTCGCCGGGGCCGGGCTCGGGCCCGACGGGCGGACCCGGACGCTCGCGACCGGGGTGCGGGACGTCGTCGAGCGACGCTGGGCCGCGGAGATCTGAGGCTCGTGCGACCGTTCGTCACGCAGCCGTGACACCCTCGTGACCCGTTCGCACGCGTGACCTGCGAGGATCGACCGCCATGGGCATCCTCACCGACTACTTCTCCGCACCCGACGACGCGCAGGCCGGGAGCGCGGCACGTACGGGCCCCAGCAGCCCCGACCCGCTGACGAACCAGCCGGTGTTCCCCACGGTCGAGCTCAAGGGCATCGACCCGTTCGTCGTGCTGGGCACGCTCGCGGGCCTGCTCACCGACAGACCGTACGCCGAGGCCAAGACCGACCCCCGGCACGGCTCGCTGGTCGCGACCGCCGGCGACGAGGGGCCGTGGGTCGTGGCAGTCACCGACGAGCTCGTGACCGCGCTCGCCGCGACGACCCCGACCGCCCTCGACGCCGTCGCGGTCCGCTGGGCCGCCACCGAGGAGCTCGAGGGGTCGGACCCCGCCGACCTCGCCGAGGCGCTGCGACGGCTCGCCGAGCTGTGCGTCCGCGCCGACGACGCGGGCCACCGGCTCTACTGCTGGACCAGCCTCTGACGGGCCGAGGTGCTCCACCGGGCGTGAGGTCGTCCTCGAGGCGGGCTACGTCGCGCGGGGTGGAGCACCTCGGTCAGCGGCGGGAACGGTAGAGCGCCGCGGCCTTGCGCAGCGCCTCGCGTGCGCGACGGCGGTCGCGCGCGGCGTCGTACGCGAACGCGAGGTGGTACCAGGCCTCCCAGCTCTGCGGGTCGGCGTCGACCGCGTCGCGGTAGGGTCCGAACGCCGCGTCCGCGGCCTCCCGGTCGATCCGGCCGCCCGGCGAGCGGGGCAGGTCGTCGACCGGCAGGCGGCCCCGGGCGGCGAGGTCGTCCGCCATGCGCTGCACGGTCCCGGCGAGCAGGAACTCGCGCCCCACCAGCCCGACCACGAGCAGCGGCAGGACGAGCACACCCGCGCCGATCACCATCGCGACGGGCTCGCCCGTGCCGATGAGCGCCGCGGCACGCCCCGCGACCTGCCACACGTAGAGCGCGAGCAGGAGCGTCACGAGCACCGCGCCGACGATCGCCTTCCAGGGCCGGACGGCACCCGACCGCCCGGTCGTCCCCTCCGGACGACCGTCGTCGGCGTCAGGACCGACCGGACCGCCGGGCGCGCTCACGACAGGTCCAGCACGTTCTCGAGCCCGACGGTCAGCCCCGGTCGGCCGACGACCTCGCGGACGGCGAGCAGGACGCCCGGCATGAACGAGACGCGGTCGAACGAGTCCTGCCGGATCACGAGCTGCTCGCCCGCGTTGCCGAACAGGATCTCCTCGTGCGCGACGAGGCCGCGCAGGCGCACCGCGTGCACGCGCACGCCGTCGACGTCCGCTCCGCGCGCCTCCCAGCCGGTCTCCGTCGCGTCAGGGCTCGGCGCGACGCCCGCGTCGGCGCGTGCCGCGGCGATCGCCGCCGCGGTGTGCCGCGCGGTGCCGGACGGCGCGTCGACCTTGTCCGGGTGGTGGAGCTCGATCACCTCGGCGGACTCGAAGTACCGCGCGGCCTTCGCGGCGAACGTCATCGCGAGGACGGCGGACAGGCCGAAGTTGGGCGCGATGAGCACGCCGAGCCCGGGTGCGCCGGCCGCTGCGGTGCGGCCGAGGTGCGCGACGACGCGCCCGCGGCTCTCCTCCGTCCAGCCCGTGGTCCCGACGACGGCGTGCACGCCCGCGTCGATCAGCGCGTGGACGTTCGCCTCGGTCGCGGACGGGACGGTGAAGTCGACGGCGACGTCCGCGCCGCCGAGCGTCGCGGCCGCTACCTCGTCGCCCGCGTCGAGGCGTGCGACGAGCTCGAGGTCCGCCGCGCCGTCGACGGCGGCGCAGACGGTCGCGCCCATGCGCCCGGCGGCGCCCAGGACGGCGACCCGCAGCGGGCGACCGGGCTCCCTGCCGGGGGCGGTCGGGGCGGGATCGGGCGCGGGGATGCTCTGCTCGCTCACGCCCGTCACCCTATCGCCGGTGCGCGGGGCGACCGGCGCCACGTCCGCCCCACCGGGACGTGGGCCTGCCCACAGCACGACGACGGCCGCCCTCCGTGGGGAGGACGGCCGCCGCGAGACGCCGTGGGAGGCGAGGTGTCAGCCGCCGAACGGTCCGACGCGCACGACGGACCGCGGCCGCGAGGCGAGCTCGCCGGCCAGCTTCTGCACGTCGTCGGCCGTGACCGAGCGGATCGCGTCGAGCGACTCCTCGACGCTCAGGAGCTCGCCGTAGACGAGCTCGGCCTTGCCGAGCCGGCTCATGCGCGAGCCGGAGTCCTCGAGCCCGAGCACCATGCCGCCGGAGAGCTGGCCGATGCTGCGGTCGAGCTCCGCGCCGGTGATGCCGTCGTCCGCGAGGCGGTCGAGCTCGGCGTGGAGCAGGGCCGTGACCTCGTCGACCTTCGACGGCGCGCACCCGGCGTAGAGCCCGAAGGTGCCGATGCCGCCGTGGCCGGAGGCGAACGAGTACGTCGAGTACGCGAGGCCGCGCTTCTCGCGGATCTCCTGGAACAGGCGCGAGCTCATGCCGCCGCCCAGCACCGCGCTGAGCACGGAGAGCGTGAAGCGGCGGTCGTCGGTCGCGGACAGGCCCGTGCCGCCGATGACGACGTTCGCCTGCTCCACGGCCCGGTGCACCGACAGCTCGACGCCCGCCGTCCCGACGCCCGCCAGGGCGGGGTCGGCCGGGTCGCGCCGCGCGCGCGGCGCGCTGCCCGCGTCGAGCGACCAGCCGCCGTCGTGCAGCGCCTGGCCCACCTGGGCGACCAGCGTGTCGTGGTCGACACCGCCCGCCGCCGCGACGACGAGCGTCTCGGGGCGGTAGTGCCAGCGGTAGTGCTCCCAGACGGCGTCGCGCGGGACCGCGTTGATCGTGTCCGGGGTGCCGCCGATGGGGCGACCGAGCGCGTGCCCGCCGAGCACCGCGGACGCGAACTCCTCGTGCACGACGTCCGAGGGGTCGTCGTCGTTCATGGCGAGCTCTTCGAGGATCACGCCGCGCTCGGTCTCGAGCTCGTCGGGGTCCAGGCGCGCGGACGTCACCATGTCGGCGATGACGTCGACCGCCATGGGCAGGTCGGCGTCGAGCACGCGCGCGTAGTAGCACGTGTGCTCCTTGCCGGTCGCGGCGTTGGCCTCGCCGCCGACGGCGTCGAACGCCTCGGCGATGTCCATCGCCGAGCGGCGCGCGGTGCCCTTGAACAGCAGGTGCTCGAGGAAGTGCGTCGAGCCGAAGTGGCCGTCGGTCTCGTCGCGCGAGCCGACGCCGACCCACGCGCCCATCGTCGCCGAACGCAGACCCGGCATCGACTCGGTGAGCACGCGGACCCCGCCGGGCAGGACGGAACGACGGATCGTCGCGCCGTCCTGCCCGGCGGTCAGCTCGGCCCCGGCGTCACCCGCCGGGACGAGCGGGAGGTCCCAGGGCACGTCAGGCGTCCGCGCCCTCGGTCGCGGGAGCGTCGGCCGGAGCCTCCTCCTCGACCACGGCGTGCAGCGAGAGCTTGCCGCGCGGGTCGATCTCGCCGATCTCGACCTGGACCTTCTGGCCGATGGACAGCACGTCCTCGACGTTCTCGACGCGCTTGCCGCCCACGAGCTTGCGGATCTGGCTGATGTGCAGCAGACCGTCCTTGCCCGGGGAGAGCGAGATGAACGCGCCGAACGACGTCGTCTTGACGACCGTGCCGACGAAGCGCTCGCCGATCTCCGGGACGTGCGGGTTGGCGATCGCGTTGATCGCCGCGCGGGCGGCCTCGGCCGACGGGCCGTCGGTGGCGCCGATGTACACGGTGCCGTCGTCCTCGATGGAGATGTCCGCGCCCGTCTCCTCCTGGATCTGGTTGATCATCTTGCCCTTGGGGCCGATGACCTCGCCGATCTTGTCGACCGGCACCTTCACGGAGATGACGCGCGGGGCGTTCGGGGACATCTCGTCCGGCACGTCGATGGCCTCGGCGAGGACGTCGAGGATCGTCAGTCGCGCGTCGCGCGCCTGGGTCAGCGCACCGGCGAGCACCGAGGCGGGGATGCCGTCGAGCTTGGTGTCGAGCTGGATGGCCGTGACGAACTCGCGCGTGCCGGCGACCTTGAAGTCCATGTCGCCGAACGCGTCCTCGGCACCGAGGATGTCGGTGAGCGCCGCGTAGCGGGTCTCACCGTCCACCGTGTCGGAGATGAGGCCCATCGCGATGCCCGCGACGGGGGCGCGCAGCGGCACGCCCGCGTTGAGGAGCGAGAGCGTCGAGGCGCACACGGAGCCCATGGACGTCGAGCCGTTGGAGCCGAGGGCCTCGGACACCTGACGGATCGCGTAGGGGAACTCCTCGCGGCTCGGGAGCACCGGCACGAGCGCACGCTCGGCGAGCGCGCCGTGGCCGATCTCGCGGCGCTTCGGGCTGCCCACGCGGCCGGTCTCACCGGTCGAGTAGGGCGGGAAGTTGTAGTTGTGCATGTAGCGCTTGCGCGTCTCCGGACCGAGCGAGTCGATCTGCTGCTCCATGCGGAGCATGTTCAGCGTGGTGACGCCCATGATCTGGGTCTCGCCGCGCTCGAACAGCGCGGAGCCGTGCACGCGCGGGAGCACCTCGACCTCGGCCGACAGGGTGCGGATGTCCGCGAGCCCACGGCCGTCGATGCGCACGCCCTCGGTGAGCACGCGCTGGCGCACCAGCTTCTTCTGGAGCGAGCGGTACGCGGCGGAGAGCTCCTTCTCGCGGCCGTCGAACCCGGCCTGGAGCTTGCCGACCATCTCGTTCTTGATCTCGTCGAGACGGTTCTCGCGGTCCTGCTTGTCCGCGATGGCGAGCGCGGCGCGCAGGTCGGTGGAGACCTCGGCCTCGACCGCGGCGAACGCGTCGTCCTGGTAGTCCAGGAAGACCGGGTACTCCTTGACCGGCTTCGCGGCCTGCGCGGCGAGCGCCGACTGCGCGTCGCACAGCGCCTTGATGAACGGCTTGGCCGCCTCGATGCCCTCGGCGACGACCTCCTCGGTCGGCGCGCCGACGCCCTCGTCCTTGACGAGGCCCCAGGCACCGTCGGTGGCCTCGGCCTCGATCATCGCGATCGCGACGTCGTCACCCACGACACGGCCGGCCACGACCATGTCGAAGACCGCGCGCTCCTTGTCGGAGTACTTGGGGAACGCGACCCACTGGCCGTCGACGAGCGCGATGCGGACCGCGCCGACCGGGCCGGAGAACGGCAAGCCGGAGATCTGCGTCGACGCCGAGGCGGCGTTGATCGCGAGCGTGTCGTACGCGTCGTCCGGGTGGAGCGCCAGGACCGTGATGACGACCTGGACCTCGTTGCGCAGGCCCTTGACGAACAGCGGGCGCAGCGGGCGGTCGATGAGGCGGCACGCGAGGATCGCGTCCGTCGAGGGGCGACCCTCGCGGCGGAAGAACGAGCCGGGGATGCGGCCCGCGGCGTACATGCGCTCCTCGACGTCCACCGTCAGCGGGAAGAAGTCGAACTGGTCCTTGGGGTGCTTGCCGGCCGTCGTGGCCGACAGGAGCATGGTCTCGTCGTCGAGGTACGCGGCGACGGAGCCGGCGGCCTGACGGGCGAGGCGCCCGGTCTCGAACCGGACGGTGCGGGTGCCGAAGCGACCGTTGTCGATCGTGGCCTCGGCGAACTGGATCTCGGGACCCTCCACGGGTGCCCTCCCTTTCTCGAAGCGCCGCCCGGGTAGCCCCTGTCGAGGGTTCCGGTCCGCGCCCCGGCGCGCGTGGCGCGGGGGCTCCGGTCGCACTCGACGCTCGGCGGTCTTCGATCGAGGTCCACGGCGGTTCCCGCACCGGCTCCGTCCGAGACGGGGCCGTGGGGGTCCGTGAGCCACTACCGAGGACCGAACGAGAGGCCGGCGGCGCGGTGTGGGTGGTGTCGGCTGAGGGTGTCAGCCGTGGTGTGACAGGTACATCACACCAGACCAGCCCGGTCCCCGCAGGGACCGGGCTGGCGGTGTCGTGTCAGCGACGCAGACCGAGGCGCTCGATGAGGCTGCGGTAGCGGTTGATGTCGACCTTCTGCAGGTAGCCGAGCAGGCGACGGCGCTGGCCGACGAGGAGGAGCAGACCACGACGGCTGTGGTGGTCGTGCTTGTGCTCCTTGAGGTGCTCGGTGAGGTCCTTGATGCGCTGCGTGAGGAGCGCGACCTGGACCTCGGGCGAACCGGTGTCGCCCTCGCTCGTCGCGTACTCGGTCATGATGCGCTGCTTCGTGGCAGTGTCGAGCGGCACGGTTCTCCTTCGGGTTCGTTGCGCGGTGCGCCGGGGACTGTTCTCCCGGGCTCTCTGGATCCGCGGCCGGTCAGACGGCGCATCCATCGTACCAGCGCGCGGCCGCACCGCCGGCGACGCGCGGTGCGGTCGTCGTTCGAGCGCACCTCCGTCGACGGCCCGGCCGCACCGCCCGCAGCGCTCAGGCCCCGTCGTGCCCGGCCGTCCCGTCGCCGCGGAACCGGCCCGCCGCGTCGGGCAGCACGCCCGCGAACCGGAGCAGGTCCGGCAGGGTGAGGACGAGGGACCCGTCCTCGAAGTGCACACCCTGCGCCGGCGTCCAGTGGTTGCTCGCCCGGACGTAGGACGTATCGTCCTGGCGCAGCAGGTACACGAACGTCTCCGCGAGCACGCGGCTGCCGACCTCGCCGAGGAAGCTCCCGTTGCCCTGGAGCTCGGCCTCCTTGAGGACGTAGTACCACAGCGGGGTGCCGCCGTGGTCGCCGTCCCGCAGGGCCGCGAGCGCCTGCTTCACGTCGTCGCCGGCCCTGTCCTCGAGCTGGGCCGGGGTGAGCGGGGTGAGGCCGAGCGCCGTGGCGACGGCCTCGCCCGTGGGCAGCGCGAGCATGTAGCCGCGCAGCAGGTTGCGCTGCGCGAGCTGCTTCTGCAGCGCGCTGGCCACGAGCTGGGCCGGCGTGTGCGCGGGCGGCTCGGGCGGCAGCGCGCCCTCCTTGACGAGGTCACCGAGGCTCGGCGCGAGGAACGTGTCGATCTTCTCCGCGGCCCGGAAGGGCGACGGGTCGCCCTTGTCGACGAACCGCGCCCACTCGATCGGCCAGTTCGACGGCAGCGCGGGGACGCCCGTGGGGCCGGCGCGCAGGCTGCCGCCGTTCCCCGTGAACTGGAAGAGCTGGACGAGGCTCGCGTTCCGGGGCGGCGGCCCGGTGAAGTTGACGTTGTAGTCGTACGAGTCCCGGATCATCGAGTGCCCGAACCGGAACGCCGCGACGGCGAACTCGAGGGGCATCGAGACCGGGTACCGGGGCCGGAAGAACGACGTGTCGCGCAGGAGCGTCGCGTCGAGCACCCCCGGCTTGGTGAGGGTGCGCAGGTAGTCGTTGACCACGAGCCACTGGTAGTGCCAGCGCACGAGCTGGCTCGCGCGCTCGAAGACGCCGCGCTCCCCGCCGGTGTGCCGCGTCCACGGCTCGAAGTCGTCCACCCAGTCCACGACGGCGTTGTGGAAGCGGATCATCGCGAGGTGGAACTGGGCGACGACGAGGTTCTCGTCGTTGCGCCCGTCCGGGACGAGCGGTGCGCCCTGCTCGTCGCGCGGCAGGTCGCGCTGGGCGTCGCCGCCGGGCTCGACGAGCGAGAACGACGGCCCGCCCGGGATCACGAGCGGCTCCGTGGAGATGCGCCCGAGCCGGAGCTTGGCGGACCCCGGGACGTAGGACGCCTCGCTGCGGGTGGTCCGGTAGCCGCGCTCCCCCGCGAACACCGGGCCGCTCCCGTAGAGCGAGTCGAGGTTGAGCGCGGGGTGCCGCCCGTTGTGGAGCGAGCGCACGACGACGCGCGGCGCGAAGACCTGGAACGGGACGGCGTCGACATCGCCGAGCGCCTGGTCGCCGTCGCGGCCGGCCGTCGTGTCCGGGCCGTTGGTGTTGAGCGTGATGTCGTGGTCGATGAACTGGCCCCAGTACGTGTACACCGCCGGGACGTGGGAGTTGAGGTCGCGCGGCGGCTGCCCGGGCGGGGCGACCGGCCGGGCGACCATGGACGCTCCGAGCGCCTTGAGCGCCTCGACGGTGCCCGTCGTCGCGCCGTCGCCGACCGGCAGGTGGAACGCCGGGAAGCTCTCCGCGAGCTCCGGGAACAGGTAGTCGAACGCGGTCGTGGAGTCGTAGCGGTGGAGCTCGTGGTCCCGGGCGACCGCGGCCTCGGCCGCGGGCAGGAGCGGGGCGTTCGACTCCGCGGGGTCCACGTCCGCGTGCGCGTCCGTGTCGAGCACGGCGTCGTCGGGTGCGACGGCCGCGCCGTGACCGACGCTCCGGACGGTCCGGCCGATCGGGGTGGACGCCTGGTCGACCGCGTCGGGGGCGACGTCGTCGACCACCGTCTCGGCGATGGCGTCGGCGCCGGGTGGCGCCGCGTGCTGCTGAGCCTCCATGGCTCTGCCTCTCTCTGGGAGGTCGTCGTGCGGCCCGCGCGGCGGGCCGCCGGACGCCCCCGCGGGCGGCTCGCGCTCGCGCAGGGGCGTGTGCGACCGCCCCTGGACTGCGGCCCGGGGATCTCGCGGCCGCGACGGACGCCGTGCACGACGGCGCCGCTCACCCGGAGGGAGGGAGCGCGCCCGGTCCCGTGACACGCGGCGGCCGACGGCCCGGCCCGGAGACGCCCCGCTACCCGCGCAGGAGGCCGCGCCGCCGGGCCTCGGCGACCGCCGCGGTGCGCGACGGCGCGCCGAGCTTGTCGTAGACGTGCACGAGGTGCGTCTTGACGGTCGCGCGCGACAGGAACAGCGCGTGCGCGATCTCGTCGTTGGTGCGTCCCTCGGCGACGAGGGCGAGCACCTCGAGCTCGCGCGCGGTGAGCGCCGTGCCGGGGCTGCGCAGGCGGCCGAGCAGCCGCCGCTGGACCGCGGGGCCGAGCGCGACCTCGCCCGCCGCGGCGGCGCGCACGGCGGCCACGAGCTCGTGCGTCGGCGCGTCCTTGAGGAGGTAGCCGCGCGCGCCCGCCTCGACCGCCGCGAGGATGTCGGCGTCGGCGTCGTAGGTCGTCACGACGAGCACGGCCGGGCCGTCGGTCGCGACGATCTCCCGCACCGCGTCGACTCCCCCGAGCCGACCCGGGCCGAACTGGAGGTCGAGCAGGACGACGTCGGCCCGCAGCCCCTCGCGGAGCCGCGCGAGGAGCTTCTCGGCCGAGCCGACCTCCGCGACCACGCGCACGTCCGGCTCGGCCTCGAGCACCGCGCGCAGGCCCGTGCGGACGACCGGGTGGTCGTCCGCGAGGACGACGTCGACGACGGCCGGACCGGTCATCGCTCCTCCTCGTCCTCGGCAGGTGCGAGCGGCACCCAGGCCGCGACCGCGGTGCCCGCGCCCGGCGCGGACTCCACGGACAGCGTGCCGCCGAGCTCCGCGAGGCGCGCGCGCATGGCCAGGAGGCCGAACCCTCCTCCGGTACCGCCCGCCGCGTCCTCGGACTTCTCGGGCAGTCCGTCCGGGTCGAAGCCGCGGCCGTCGTCGACCACGTCGATGGCGACCGCCTCCTCCCCCGGCGCCGCGCCCGCGAGGAAGCTCAGCGTGACCGCGACGCGCGACGCGTCGGCGTGCCGCTCGACGTTGGCGAGCGCGGACTGGGCGACCCGCAGCAGAGCGGCCTCGACGTCGGTCGGCAGCGGCACCGCGTCCCCGCTCACCCGCACGACCACGTCCGGCCCGCCGCCGGGCGCACGAGCCGAGGACCGGGCCGCGGTCCGGGCCGCGGTGCGGCGCAGGGCGTCGACCAGGTTCGACGACGCGAGGTCGACGGGCGCGAGCGCGCGCACCACGCGGCGCGCCTCGGCGAGGTTGTGCCGCGCGACGTCCCGCGTCTGCTCGACGTACCCGCGCGCGGTGGCCACGTCGCCGTCGTCGAGCGCGGTCTGCGCGGCGCGCAGGAGCAGCTCGGCCGAGGAGAAGCCCTGGGCGAGCGTGTCGTGGATCTCGCGCGCGAGGCGTTCGCGCTCGCCCGCGACGGCGCGCTCGCGCTCGGCCGTCGCGAGCTCGTCGCGCGCGCGGACGAGCTCGTCGAGCGTGCGCTGGCGCTCCTGCGACTCCCGCACGACCGCCTCGAGCGCGAGCACGACGACGACCGCGACGGCCCCGCCGATCGCGGGACCCAGCACGAACGGCAGCGCGAGGACGTTCCCGGTGAGCGCGACCATGACCGCGACCACGAGGAGCACGATCACGCCGACGGCGACCGGGCCGCGGCGCGGGCCGAGCACGTGCATCGCGACGAACATCAGCGGGAACGCGACCCACACCGCCGTGACCGAGGTGAGGCACAGCGCGACCCACAGCACGACGAGCCCGGTCACCCACGCGCCCGCGGGCCACCAGGCGCCCCGGGGCGCCCCGACGTCGTCCGGGAGCGGCAGGCGGCGCCGGCCCAGCACGTAGAGCGCGAGCAGCGCGGCGCACAGCACGACGGCGACGACGCCCCGCACCGCGCCCGCCGTGGCAAGAGCACCGGCGAGCGACAGCGCGAGCAGACCGACGAGGAGGACGTCCAGACCGCGGCGCAGCCACCGGGTGGCCGCCGGCACGACGTGCGCGCCGTGCCCGACGTGCCCGCCGGGCGCGGCAGCGGGGGTCGAGGGCGCGGTCGGGATCACGCCGACACCCTAGCCACGCCGCCCCGGCGTGGCATCGTCCGAACGGTCGATGCGCGGCTCCACCCCGCGGCGACGCAGGACCGACCGCCGCGACGATCCGGGGCGCGCCGTACCGCGAGACCGTGGACGGGACGTCGGGACGCCCGCGGCGCACGACCGGATCGCGCTCGCCGCGCCGCGCCCCGCCACCTGCACCCCACCGACCCAGGAGGTCCTTCGCGTGTTCCTCGCCCTGCGCGACCTGCGCCACGCCCGCGGGCGCTTCGCGCTCATGATCACGGTCGTCGCGCTCATCACGTTCCTCGTCGCGTTCCTCGCGGCGCTCACCGCCGGGCTCGGCCGCGCGAGCACGTCGGCCGTGACGGAGCTGCCCGTCGACCGCCTCGCCTTCGCGCCGCCGGCCGAGGGCGCGTCGCCGACCTTCACCGAGTCCGAGGTCACGTCCGCCCAGCAGGAGGCGTGGGCCGACGTCCCCGGCGTCCGGACCGCGGAGCCGCTCGGCGTCGCGACCGTGCGCGCGTCCGGCGAGACCACGGCCGCCGTCACCGCGTTCGGCGTCCAGCCGGGCTCGGGTCTGGTGCCCGGGACGGACGACGGGGGCACCGACGTCTCGGCAGGGACGGTCGTGCTCTCGCGCGGCGCCGCCGACGCGCTGGGCGCAGACGTCGGCGACCAGGTCGGAGCCGGACCGCTCGACCTGCGCGTCGCCGCGGTCGAGGACGTCGAGGCCGACTTCGCCCACACGCCCGTCGTCTGGGTCTCCCTCGACGACTGGCAGACGGTCGGCGCGCGCGGCGGCGCTGCGGGCGACGCGCAGGACGGCCCGACCGCGACCGTCGTCGCGCTCCGGTTCGGCGACGACCCGCCGACGGCGGACGCGCTCGCCGCGGCCGACGCGGAGCTCGGGACGGTCACCGCGACGCCGCGCGAGGCGCGCTCGGCCATCTCCTCGTTCACCGCCGAGAACCTCTCGCTGACGCTCATGCAGGTGTTCCTCCTCGCCATCTCCGCGCTCGTCGTCGGCGCGTTCTTCACGGTCTGGACCATCCAGCGCGCGGGAGACGTCGCCGTGCTGCGGGCGCTGGGCGCCTCGACGCGCTACCTCCTGCGCGACGCGATCGGGCAGGCGGGCGTCGTGCTCGGCGTCGGCGTCGGGCTCGGCACGGCGCTCGCGGCCGGGGCCGGCCTGCTCGCGGCACGCGTCATGCCCGTCGTCGTCGACCTCTCGACGACGCTCGTCCCCGCCGTCGTGCTCGTCGCGCTCGGCGGGCTCGGGGCGGTGCTCGCGGTGACGCGCGTCGCGCGCGTGGACCCGCACGCCGCCCTCGCCGCGCGCTGACCGGCGTCCGGCCTCCCTCGCCCAGACCCGACGCCTCTCCGACGTCCCCGCACCCAGACCCGACACCCCAGGAGCTCCCCGTGGACCTCACGCTCGACCGCATCCGCCTCGCGTACCCCGACGGCGACGGCGTCCTCGTCGCCGTGGACGACGTCACGCTCACCGTGCCGTCGGGCACGACCACGGCGCTGCTCGGCCCCTCCGGCGCCGGCAAGTCCAGCCTGCTCGCCGTGGCCGCGACCCTCACACCGCCCACGTCCGGCGTCGTGCGGGTCGGGCACGACGTCGTCAGCGCGCCGCTCGACGCACCCGACGAGGCCGCCGGCGCGCCCGTCACGCCGAGGTCCGGACGCGGGTCCCGCCGCCGGGCGCGGCGGGCCGCGGACCGGGCGGCGGCCCTGCGCCGCGAGCGCATCGGGATCGTGTTCCAGCAGCCGCAGCTCGTGGCGTCGCTCACCGTGCTCGAGCAGCTCGAGCTCATGAGCCACCTGCGGGGCCGACCCGCCGCGTCGCGCCGGGCGCACGCGCTCGCCCTGCTCGACGCGGTGGGCGTCGCGGACCGCGCGGACCGCCGGCCGGAGCACCTCTCGGGCGGCCAGCGCCAGCGGGTGGCGATCGCGCGGGCGCTCATGAACGACCCGCAGGTGCTCCTCGTCGACGAGCCCACCTCGGCGCTCGACCACGAGCGCGGTGTGCAGGTCGTGGAGCTCGTGGTGCGCCTCGCCCGCGAGCTCGACGCCGCGGCCCTGCTCGTCACGCACGACGAGGCGACCCTCGACCCGGTGGAGGCCCGCGTGCACCTGGCGGACGGACGGCTCGTCGAGGCGCCGGCAGCCGTCTGAGTGCCCGCCGGACGTCGGTCGCGCGTGCCGGGAGCGGCGCGGTCAGCGCGCCACGCGCACGTGGGTCGCGACCGCGAGCGCCACGACGGCGGCGAGCGCCTGGGCGACGACGGCGACCCAGCCCGCGGTGCCCACGAGGAGCGCGACACCCAGGGGGACGGCGCCGAGGACCGCGACGTCCGGCCCCTTGCGCAGCACGGCGGCGGCCCCCGTCGGCACGCCGCCCGACGGCGTCGCGAGCAGCGGGCCGCCCCAGTTCGGCGGCTCGCGGTAGGCGCTGCGCACGGCGGCCCCGCCCTGCACGACGGCGGTGAGCGCGGCCAGGGCGACCCAGCGCGCGTCGCCCGTCGCGACGACGAGCGGCGCGGCTCCCGCGAGGAGGCACGCGGCGGCGTTGAGCGTGGGCACGACGGTGCGCGCGAGCCGGGTCCAGCGCGCGGCGAGCGGCACGAGCGCGTCGACGACGGGCGCCATCTCCGCGGTGCGTGCGCCCTCGGCGCCGAGCACGGCGGCGGCGAGACCGGCCGCGACCAGCACCGCGAGGAGGCCGAACCCGGAGCCGAGTCCGGGGACCTGCTGCGCGACGACGGTCAGCGCGCCGAGGCCCACGAGCTGCGCGAGCGCGGAGGGGCTCCGCCCGAGGAGCACGAGGTCGGCTGCCACGACCGCGCCGAACGCGCCGCGCACGGCCGCGAACCGCCGCGGCTGCCGGACGCGCACGCGCGCCGCGCCCGCCCGGCGCAGGGCGCGGCCGAGGTCGCGCGTGTCGAACGAGAGCACGGCGCCGCCCACCTGGTCCGCGACCGAGCTCTGCGCCCGCAGGACCGTCGCGCCGAGCGACTCCAGCCCCCGCCACCAGCGCAGGACGAGCACTGCCGCGACCGCGAGGAGCCCGACCGCGACGAGCGGTGGCGCGGCGAGCGCGGGCAGCCCGGAGCGGCCGGCGACGACGAGCACGAGGCCCGCGACCGGCACGGCCGCGACGGCGACGTCGCTCGCTCGGGCGAGGGTGGAGGCCGCGCGGGGCGACGGCTGGACGAGGCCCGCGACGGACACGAGCAGGAGCCCGAGCGCTCCGCCCGTCAGTGCTGCCCGGAGCGCGGGCCCTGCGTCGAGCCCGGCGGCGACCGACACGGCGACCGTCCCGACCGCGCCCAGCACGCCGCCCAGGAGCACCGCCCGGACGAACGACGGCGCCACGAGCCCGCGCCGGTCCGCCGGGCTGGGCACCCACCAGCGCACGCCCGCGCTGCCCGCGCCGACCGGGCCGAGGCGGACCGCGGTCCCCGTGAGGAACGCGAGCAGCGCGGCCGTCCCGAGCGCCTGGACCGCGCCCGGGCCGAGGACTGGCGGTCCGCCTGCTGCCGAGCCGGGGTCGAGGGTCGAGCGCAGCATCGAGGCGAGCCCGATCACCCAGCCGGTCGCGAGCGCGACGGACACCACCGCGTAGGCGACGTCGACGACGATCTCCCCCGGGCCCGCGTCGGCCCGTGCCGCGGCGGCGCGCGCGGTCAGGCGGCGCAGCTCGCGCCCCGTGAGCAGCTCGTCCGGGTCCGTGCGCAGCACGTCCACCGCGCCGTCGGGACCGTCGTCGCGGCTCGGGCCGCGGACCTCTCCGGGAGGCCCCTCGGGATGCGGACCGGTCACCGTCAGCGCACCGCCAGGAGCGCGTCGTGCGTGTCCGCCGGCTCGAGGGCGACGCACGCGTCGTCGCCGACGAGCAGGCCACGGGCACCGGTCCGGGCGACGAGGTCGGGGTCGTGCGTCGCGAGGACCACGGCGACGCCGCGGCGCGCCTCGTCGACGAGCAGGCCTGCGAGCCGTTCGCGCATGCCGGGGTCGAGGCGCTGCTCGGGCTCGTCGAGCACGAGCAGCTCGCGGGGGCGGACGAAGCCGGACGCGAGCAGGAAGCGTCGCCGCTGGCCGGACGAGAGCGCCGACGGCAGCGACGCCGCCTGCTCCACGATCCCGAACCGCTCGAGGAGCGCGTCCACGGCCGCCCCCGCATGGGCCACGCCGTGCCCGCGCGCGACGAGGACGAGGTGCTCGCGCACCGTGAGCGCAGGGAAGAACGCGTCGTCGTCGAGCACGCCCGCGACCCGCGCGCGGAAGTCGCGCTCGCGCTCGTCGACGGCGCGCCCGAACGCCCGCACCGCGCCGCCGAGCGCGGGCTGCAGGCCGAGCACCGTGCGCAGGAGCGTCGACTTCCCGCTGCCGTTCGCGCCGATGACGACGACGAGGTCGCCTGCAGCCACGGTGAGGTCGACTGGCGCGCACACGGCGACGTCCGCATAGCCGACGCGCAGGGCCTGCGCCTCGAGCACGGGGGCAGGGCTCGGGGCGGGCGACGCCACGGTCAGGCCCCCGTGGTCGTCGTGGCCGGCTCCCCGCCCGGGACGGCGAGGAGCTCGCGGGCGCGCGCGACGTCGTCGTGCATCTGGGCGACGAGGGGCTCGATGCCGTCGAACCGCAGCGTGGGACGCAGCCGCTCGACGAGCTCGAGGACCACGTCCTCGTCGTACAGGTCGAGGTCGGCGCGGTCGAGGACGTAGGCCTCGACGCGGCGCTCGACGCCGTCGAACGTCGGGTTGGTGCCGATGGAGATCGCGGCCGGGAGCCGGACGTCGGCGTGCTCGGGGTCGGCGCCCGCGAGCTGCGGGCGCTCCAGCCACCCCGCGTACACGCCGTCGGCCGGGACCATGCCGCTGATCGCGCCGAGGTTCGCCGTCGGGAAGCCGAGCTCGCGTCCCCGGGCGTCGCCGTGCACGACCGTGCCGCGCACGCGGTGCGACCGGCCGAGGATGCGGGCCGCCTCGCGCACGTCGCCCGCCGCGAGCAGCGCCCGCACGCCCGTGGAGGACCAGCGCACCTGGGAGTCGCCCGGCGCGACCTCGTCCGTGACGGGCACGCCCTGGTGCTGCCCGACGTCGTCGATCGCCACGACCTCGAAGCCGAACCGCGACCCGAGCTCGACCATGGTCTCGATCGTCCCGGCGTTGTCGCGGCCGAAGCGCACGTCGTGCCCCACGACGACGGTCCCGACGCGGAGCCCGTCGACGAGGTACGTGCGCACGAACTCCTCCGGGGTCTGGCGCGCGAACTCGAGCGTGTACTCCACGAGCAGGACGGCGTCCAGGCCCGTCTCCGCGAGCAGCTCGACCCGGTCGGCGATCCCCGTGATGAGCTCCGGTGCGCTCTCGGGGCGGTGCACGACCGCAGGGTGCGGGTGGAACGTCACGGCGACCGCCCGCGCGCCACGCGCGCGGGCGAGGTCCACGATCCGCCCGAGCACCTGGGCGTGGCCGCGGTGGACGCCGTCGAAGTTGCCGATCGTCACGACCGACGGGCCGAAACCCGGGGGAACCTGGCTCAGGTCCGTCCACAGGTGCACGCGAGAACTCCTCCGGTGAGGGGGTGGGTCGGGCGCGCCGGCAGGGAGTCGTCGGCGCCGCTGGACAAGACTGCCACGCCCCGGCCCCGACGCCGAACCGAGGGCGTCAGGCGGGCGCCAGGACGAGCACGGGCTTGGCGAGGTCGGCGCCGCCGCGGCGCGTGTCCTCGACGAGGGCGACGAGCTCGCCGGCCGGGGAGATCGCCGCCGTGGTCCCGGGCGCCCCGGTCCCGGGGATCCACTGACCGTACGACAGCGCCGTGGCCTCCTGCGCCGTGAGGTCGCGCACGGGGAACGTCGCGCGCGCGGCCTCGGCGAGCGGCAGCGTCGCGAGGACGCCGTCGCGGTCGGCCTGCGCCTCGAGCTCCTCGAGCGTCGAGGCGACGCCGAGCCCGTACCCGCCGACGCGCGTGCGCCGCAGGGCCGTGAGGTGCCCGCCGACGCCGAGCGCCGCGCCGAGGTCGCGCGCGAGCGCGCGCACGTACGTGCCCGACGACACGGTCACGGCGACGTCCACGTCCAGGGCGGGGTGCGCGCCGTCGGGCGTCTCCCCCGGCCCCACCGAGCGCACGTCGAGGACCTCGAAGCGCGAGACGACGACGGGCCGCGCCGCGAGCGCGACGTCCTCGCCCGCCCGCGCACGGGCGTAGGCGCGCTTCCCGTCGACCTTGATCGCGCTCACGGTGCTCGGGACCTGGAGGATCTCGCCCGTGAGGTCGGCGATCGCGCGGTCGAGGTCGGCGCGCCCGACGCCGGACGCGTCCGCGGACGCGACGAGCTCACCCTCGGCGTCGTCGGTCGTCGTGCTCGCGCCGAGCCGGATCGTCGCGTCGTAGTCCTTGTCCGCGCCGACGACGTACGTGAGGAGCTTCGTCGCCCGGCCTACCCCGAGCACGAGCACGCCCGTCGCCATGGGGTCGAGCGTGCCGGCGTGGCCGACCTTGCGCGTGCCGGCGAGCCGGCGCCCGCGGCCGACGACGTCGTGGCTCGTCCAGCCCCCCGGCTTGTCGACGACGACCAGGCCGTCTGGCGCCGTCGGGCGACGTGGTGCCTGGTCGCGCTGACGCTCGGTGCGTGCCGTGGTCATCGGGTCCCCTCCGTCGCCGCGCGGCCGGGGCCGTCCGTCGGGTCGACCGTGCACTGGACGAGCACCGCGAGCACCGGGTCGTCGTCCGCGTGGGACGGCGCCTGGACCGCGAACAGGGTGTTGAGCAGCATCCCGCGCGCCACGAAGTCGCGCGCCTCCTCGTCGCTCGCCCCGGCGCGGGTGCGGTAGAGGTCGAACGCCTGCGCCAGCACCGCGCGCGCCCGGGTGCCGAGCACCGGGTCGGCGCCGAGCACGAACCCGTGCATGAGGACGCGGAGCTGGTCCGGGTCGGCGATGAGGCGCGTGTACGCCTCGCCCATCGCGGCCTTCGCGTCCGGGCCGGGCGGGACGGCCTCGAACCGCGCGACGATCTCGCTCGCGACGCGGTCGAACACCTCGCGGAACAGCTCCTCCTTGGTCCCGAAGAGCCGCACCACGTAGGGCTGGGACACGTGCGCCGCGCGCGCGACCTGGTCGGTGCTGGTGCCTGCGTAGCCGCCCTCGGCGAACACCGCGGTGGCGGCGTCGAGGATCTGCTCGCGGCGCTCGTCGCGCGTCATGCGCCGGGCCGGCGCGTCGGAACTCATGGTTGACAGGTTATCAGTCGATTACTAGCGTCGGTCAGGTAGTAATCAATCAATGCTTACTCTTGCCTCGGAGGCACGACCATGACACTCCCCTCGACCGAACCGTCGGCCACCGCCCCGTCCGGCGCCCTGATCGACGACCTGCCCGACGACGTGCGCCCGGCGCGCACCACCGTCGCGGACGCGCCGGAGCGCCGCCCGCCCACCGCACGGGTGCCCCACCCTTCCGCGGAGCCCACGGCACGGCGCGCGCGCCCCGTCGCCCTCGCGCTCGTCGCCGCGTCGCTGCCCATGTTCATGGCGACGCTCGACAACCTCGTCGTCACCGGGGCGCTCCCCGTGATCTCGGAGGCGCTCCGGCCGACCGTCGAGCAGCTCCAGTGGTTCGTCAACGCGTACACGCTCGCGTTCGCGACCCTCATGCTGCCCGCGGCCGCGCTCGGCGACCGCCTCGGCCGCCGCCGGGTGTTCGTCGGCGGGATCGCGCTCTTCACGCTCGCGTCGGCGGCCGCCGCCCTCGCGGACACCCCCGGCGCGCTCGTCGCGGCCCGCGCCGTCCAGGGCGCCGGCGCCGCCGCGATCTTCCCGCTGTCGCTCACGCTGCTCGTCGGCGCCGTCCCGGCCGCCCGGCGCGCGCTCGCGATCGGGGTCTGGGGCGGCGTGTCCGGCCTCGGCATCGCGCTCGGCCCGCTCGTCGGCGGCGCCGTCGTCGAGGGCCTGAGCTGGCAGGCGATCTTCTGGCTCAACGTCCCGGTCGCCGTCGTCGCCGTGCCGCTCGTCCTCGCGGCGCTGCGCGAGTCGTTCCGGCGCCGGCAGCCGTTCGACGTGCCGGGGCTGCTCCTCGCGGGCGGCGGCGTCCTGCTCGCCGTGTGGGGGATCGTCGACGCCGAGCGGCGCGGCTGGGACTCGGCCGCCACGATCGCGACCCTCGCCGCCGCGGCCGCCCTCCTCGTGCTCTTCGTCGTCCAGGAGGCCCGCACCGCGCACCCGCTCGTCCCGCTGCGCCTGTTCCGCTCGAGGAGCTTCAGCGCGGCCAACGTCGCGAGCCTCGCGTTCGCCGTCGGGATGTTCGGCGCGGTCTTCCTGCTCACGCAGTTCCTCCAGGTGGGCCAGGGCTACTCCCCCCTCGAGGCGGGGGTGCGGACCCTGCCGTGGACGGCCGCGCCCATGGTCGTCGCCCCGATCGCGGGTGCGCTCGCGTCCCGGGTCGGCGTGCGCCCCCTCGTCGTCACCGGCCTCGCCCTCCAGACCGTCGCGCTCGGCTGGATGGCCTCCCTCGTGGACGCCGACCCCACCGTCTACGGCGCGCTCGTCCCGGCGTTCGTGCTCGCCGGCGTCGGCATGGGTCTCACGTTCGCACCCGTCGCGACGGCGGTGCTCGCCGGGGTCGCGGACGCCGACCACGCGACGGCGAGCAGCGTCAACGCGACGCTGCGGGAGATCGGCGTCGCGCTCGGGGTCGCGGTGCTGACCGCCGTCTTCCTCGCCGCGGGCGGCGCGCTGACGCCGGCCGCCTTCGCGACCGGGCTGGTACCTGCCCTCGTCGTCGGCGCCGCCGTGCTCGCGGTCGCCACCGCGGCCGCGCTCTTCCTCCCCCGGGGTGCGGGCCGCTGACGGCGCCGACCGGGCGAGGACCCTCCGTCGCCCGGCCTGTCCGCGGGAACGACCGAGGGCCGGCGGCGGCACGCGTTGCGTGTCGCCACCGGCCCTCGGCGCGGTGCGAGGTCGGAGGTCAGCGCTCGGCCGACTCCCCCTCCTCCTCGGCCGTGCGGTACGGGTCCGCGTCCCCGGCGAAGGCCTTGCCCTCGCGCAGGGCGGCGAGCTCGGCGTCGCGGCGGCGCGCCTCGACGAGCGCGGCGTCGAGGTGCGCGGCCGTCTCGGGGACGGAGTCGAGGTGGAACTCGATCGTCGGCGTCAGGCGGATCCCCGTCTGCTTGCCGACCTCGGAGCGGATGAGACCCTTCGCGCTCTCCAGCGCCGCGGCCGTCCCGACCCGCTCCTCGTCCGTGCCGTACACGGTGTAGAACACGGACGCGTTCTGCAGGTCACCGGTGACGCGCACGTCCGTCACCGTGACGAACCCGAGGCGCGGGTCCTTGATCCGCGTGTCGAGCATCTGCGCGACGATCTCCTTGATGCGGTCGGCGAGCTTCCTCGCCCGAGGGTGATCGACCATGGCTTCTTCCTTTCGTGCCGAGCGTTCCGGCTACGGTCCCGACGACCGTACGCCGAACGGTCCCCGTCGGCCGGGCGGGACGGGAGACGAACGCCCGGGGGCGGCCACGAACCGTGACCGCCCCCGGGCGTGACGAGCGTCAGGAACGCGGCTTCTCCCGCATCTCGAACGTCTCGATGGTGTCGCCGACCTGGAGGTCGTTGAACGAGCCCAGTCCGATACCGCACTCGAAGCCCTCGCGGACCTCGGTGGCGTCGTCCTTGAACCGCTTGAGCGACTCGACCGTGAGGTTGTCCCCGACGATCTTGCCGTCGCGCAGGACGCGCGCCTTGGCGTTGCGGCGGATCTCGCCCGACCGGACGATCGAACCGGCGATGTTGCCGAACTTGGAGGAACGGAAGATCTCGCGGATCTCCGCCGTGCCCAGCTGGGCCTCCTCGTACTCCGGCTTGAGCATGCCCTTGAGCGCGGCCTCCACGTCCTCGATCGCCTGGTAGATGATCGAGTAGAAGCGGACGTCGACGCCCTCGCGCTCGGCCAGGTCCTCGACGCGCTCGCCGTACTTCACGTTGAAGCCGATGATGATCGCGTTGTCGACCGTCGCGAGGTTGACGTCGTTCTGCGTGATCGCACCGACACCGCGGTGGATGACGCGCAGCTCGACCTCGTCGCCCACGTCGATCTTGAGCAGCGCGTCCTCGAGGGCCTCGACGGCACCGGACACGTCGCCCTTGAGGACGAGGTTGAGGGTCTCGACCTTGCCCTGCTGGAGCGCCTGCGTGAAGTCCTCGAGGCTGATGCGCTTGCGGCGCTTGGCCAGGAGGGCGGCACGCTCGGCGGCCTCGCGCTTCTCGGCGATCTGGCGTGCCGTGCGCTCGTCGGGCGCCACGAGGAACGTGTCGCCCGCGCTCGGCACGGACGCGAGACCCAGCACGAGGACCGGACGGGCGGGGCCCGCCTCGGTCACGGCGTTGCCGTGCTCGTCGAACATCGCGCGGACGCGGCCGTGGGCCGTGCCGGCGACGATCGCGTCACCGACGTGCAGCGTGCCGGACTGGACCAGGACGGTCGCCACGGCACCGCGGCCCTTGTCGAGGTTCGCCTCGATGGCGACACCGCGCGCGTCCTTGTCCGGGTTCGCGCGCAGGTCGAGCGAGGCGTCGGCCGTGAGCAGGACGGCCTCGAGGAGGTCGTCGATGCCCATGTTCTGCTTCGCGGACACGTCGACGAACATCGTGTCGCCGCCGTACTCCTCGGCCACCAGGTTGTACTCGGTGAGCTGCTGGCGGATCTTGGCGGGGTTGGCCCCCTCCTTGTCCACCTTGTTCACCGCGACCACGATCGGCACGTTCGCCGCCTGGGCGTGGTTCAGCGCCTCGATGGTCTGCGGCATCACGCCGTCGTCCGCGGCCACGACGAGGATCGCGATGTCCGTCACCTGCGCACCGCGGGCACGCATGGCGGTGAACGCCTCGTGACCCGGGGTGTCGATGAAGGTGATGGCACGCTCGTTGCCCTCGTGCTCGTGACGCACCTGGTACGCACCGATGTGCTGGGTGATGCCGCCGGCCTCGCCCGCGACGACGTCCGTCTGGCGGATCGCGTCGAGGAGCTTGGTCTTTCCGTGGTCGACGTGGCCCATGACGGTGACGACCGGCGGACGAGCCGTGAGCTCGTCGTCGCCCTCGGCCTCGAGCTCCGCGTCCAGGTCGATGTCGAAGGACCCGAGCAGCTCGCGGTCCTCCTCCTCGGCCGAGACCATCTCGATGACGTAGCCGAGCTCGGCCGCGAGCGTGCCGAACGTGTCCTCGTCGAGCGACTGGGTCGCGGTCGCCATCTCACCGAGGTGGAAGAGCACCGTGACGAGGCTCGCGGGGTTCGCGTCGATCTTGTCGGCGAAGTCGTTCAGGGACGAGCCGTGACGCAGGCGGACGACGGTCTTGCCGTTGCCGCGGGGAACCTGCACGCCGCCGAGCGACGGCGCCTGCATCTGCTCGAACTCCTGGCGCTTCGCGCGCTTCGACTTGCGCCCACGGACGGGACGTCCGCCGGCGCGCCCGAAGGCGCCCTGCGTGGAACCACGACCCGCGCCGCCGCGACCGCCGCCACCGGGGCGACCGGCGAAGCCGCCGCCACCGCCGGGAGCGCCACCGCCGCCGGGGCGACCGGCGAAGCCGCCGCCACCGCCACGACCGCCGCCGCCACCACCGGGACGACCGCCGGGAGCAGGACGCTCACCGGGACGACCGATCGAGGTGCGACCGGGCATCATGCCCGGGTTCGGGCGCGGGCCGCCGGGGCGCGGAGCAGGACGGGGGCCGCCCGGACGGGGGCCGCCCGGACGCTCGCCGGACCCCGCCGCGGCACCCTCGGTGCGCTCGGGACGTGAGCCGGGCCGGGGCATGCCCTGGCTCGGCGCGAACGGGTTGTTGCCCGGGCGCGGGGCCCCCGGGCGCGGTCCGCCGCCCTGCCGGGGCATGCCCTGGCTGGTGGCGAACGGGTTGTTGCCCGGGCGCGGGGCGCCGGGGCGAGCGCTCGTACCGCCGGGACGGGGCGCGGGCGCGTTGGTGCCGCCACCCGGCTTGGGCGTGGCGGTGGGCTTCTGGGCCGGCGCGGGACGCTCGGCCGCGGGGGCCTGGGGCGCCGGTGCCTTCGGTGCCGGCGCGGCGGGTGCCGGAGCCTGGGACGCCTTCGCGGGCTCGGCCTTCGCCGGGGCGGGTGCCGCCGGCTGGGGCGCGAGCGCCTCCGCCTGGGGCGCGGCCGGAGCGGCCTTCACCTCGGGCTTCGGGGCCGGCTTGGGCGCGGCCGGGCGCGCGGCGGCGGGTGCCGCCGCGGGCTTGCTCGCGCCGCCGCCCCCGGCGGGGAAGGCGTCGCGCAGCTTACGGACCACCGGTGGCTCGATGGTCGAGGATGCCGAGCGGACGAACTCACCGAGCTCCGTCAGCTTGGTCATGATGGTCTTGCTCTCCACCCCGAGCTCCTTCGCGAGCTCGTAGACGCGGACCTTTGCCACAACTCTCCTGTCTCGGTCCGCCCCGGACAGGGAGGACCGTCGTTAGTGCTGGGTGCTCATCGCTGGGTACTCATCGGGTGCCCATCGGCTTCTAACCCGCTTCCTTGTCGACGTGTCGTGCAGTGCGGCCCCCGGGAGGGGCCGTGACGCATGGCTCAGACCTGCTCTCCCGGCGGCGCCTCGATCGCGGTGCGGACCGCGGCGAGGTCGAGGGGCCCGGCGACGCGCAGGGCCCGCGGGACGGCCCGCCGGCGTTCCGCCGTCTCGAGGCACCGGGTCGACGCGTGGAGCCACGCACCGCGACCCGGCAGCGACCGTCCGGCGTCCACCACGAGCCGGGGCTCGTCGGTGCTCGCACCGGACCGGTCGAGGACCAGACGGAGGAGAGCTGACCGCAGGTCGCGCTCCCGGCATCCGACGCACGTGCGGACAGGACCCGAGCCCGTGTCGACGGGGCGGGTCGTGGTGTCCTGGGGCATGGTCGAGGTGCGGGCGCGCGGCCCGGTCGAGGACAGTCTACCGCGCCGTCCCGTCATCCGTGACCGTCCCACTCCCGACGACTACCGGTCCCCGGCGCGGGGACCTGCGGCGGCGTCACGGTCGGACCCCTCCGCGGGAGCGCCGCCCTCGTCCGAGCGGATGTCGATCCGCCACCCCGTGAGCTTCGCGGCCAGGCGGGCGTTCTGCCCTTCCTTGCCGATCGCGAGGGAGAGCTGGAAGTCCGGGACCACGACGCGCGCGGCGCGGGCGACCTCGTCGACGACCGTGACGGACGACACACGAGCCGGCGACAGCGCGTTCGCGACGAACTGCGCCGGGTCGTCGCTGTGGTCGACGATGTCGATCTTCTCGCCGTGCAGCTCCGCCATGACGGCGCGCACGCGCGAGCCCATGGGGCCGATGCAGGCGCCCTTGGCCCCGAGCCCCGGGACGCGAGAGCGCACCGCGACCTTGGTGCGGTGCCCGGCCTCGCGGGCGATGGCGGTGATCTCCACCGACCCGTCGGCGACCTCGGGAACCTCGAGCTCGAACAGCTTGCGCACGAGGTTCGGGTGCGTCCGGCTCAACGTGATCTGCGCGCCCTTCATTCCCCGGGCGACCTCGAGCACGTACGCGCGCAGGCGCTCGCCGTGCACGTACTCCTCCGTCGGCACCTGCTCGTGCGGCGGGAGCACGGCCTCCGTGCCGCCGACGTCGACCAGCACGACACGCGGGTCGCGCCCCTGCTGGATGACGCCCGCGAGGACCTCGCCCTCCTTGCCGCGGAACGTGCCGAGGATCTGGTCGTCCTCCGCGTCGCGCAGGCGCTGGACGATGACCTGGCGCGCGGTCGACGTCGCGATCCGGCCGAAGTCGGCGGGCGTGTGGTCGAACTCGGGGCCGTACTCGACCGGGCCGCGCGGGGCGTCCTCGTCGTCGGTCTCCGGAGCGGGCAGCTCCTCGCGCGCCCACACCGTGACGTGCCCGCTCTTGCGGTCGAGCTCGACCCGGGCGCGCGAGTACGCGTCCGGGGTGCGGTGGTAGGCCGACAGCAGGGCCTGCTCGATCGCGGCGACCAGGACGTCGAGGCTGATGTCCCTCTCGCGCTCCAGCAGGCGCAGCGCGCTCATGTCCACGTCCATCGTCAGGCCTCCTCGTCGCGGGCGGTCGTGTCGTCGGTCTCGTCGAGCTCGGGCAGGTCCGCCTCGAGGGCGCGCTTGAGCTCCACCTGCACCTGCCCGCGGACCACGTCGGCCAGGGGCACGACGCGCTCCGTCACGGCACCACGCGTGCCGGTCACGTCCAGGACGAGGTCGGGGTCGACCTCGGACCCGGACCGCAGGCGCCCCTCGACCGTGCCGCCGTCGGCGAGCACGAGGCGCACGAGACGACCGCGGGCGCGCCGGAAGTGGCGGGGCTCGGTGAGCGGGCGGTCGGTGCCGGGCGTCGAGACCTCGAGCGTGTACGCACCGTGGAGCGGGTCCACCGCGTCGAGCGCCGTGGAGATCGGGCGCGTCGCCTCCGCCACCGTGTCGAGGTCGAGGTTCCCCTCGACGTCGTCGGGGAGGTCGAGCACGACGCGCACCACGGACCGGGCGCCGGCGCGCGACACCGTGACGTCCTCGAGGTGCAGACCCGCGTCCACGACCACCGGCTCGATGGCCTCGCGCACGCTCTCGCGGAGCGCGTGCGTGGCCGCGTCGCCTCCGGGTGCCTTGCCGGGCTGACCGCCCGTCTGCCCTGCCATGACTCAGCTCCTGTCCGTGTCCCACGCCGGGTACGGAAGACGACCGGTGTGTTGTTGTCTCGGGATCTCCCGACGATCCGCTCGTCGGGACGTTCGACCGGGGACCAGCCTAACGACTCACGGACCCCGGACGTGACATCATCGCCCCCGATGAGTCCCCACGCGACCGCGGTTCCCACCGCCACCCGTACCCGCCCGCGCCGGACGCCCCGGCCCGGCGGGCGGCTGCTCGCGGCCGTGACGGTGCTCGCGACCGGCGTCCTGGCGGCGGGGTGCGGCGTCCGGCTGGAGACACCGCCCCCCACCGAGCCCTCGCCCGACGCCGTCGAGGTGCTGCGCGCCGGCGCGGTGGACGACGCCCTCGCGGTGGCCGACCTCGTGGCGGACGTCACGCCGAGCGTGACCGACCCGGCCACCCTCGCGGCGCTCGAGGAGGCAGCCGCGTTCGCGGAGCAGCACGCGGACGCCCTCGGCGGGGTCTACGACTCCGGCCTGGACGACCTCGACCTCCCGGCGGGCGACACCACGTCGACCGCCCCGGCGGACGACACGGACGAGCCGGCCGACGCGGGTGGCACCGAGGAGGACGGCACGGAGGACGACGTCGCGGCGGACGAGCCCGGCGCCGCGACGACCGACGACGTCGTCGTCGCGCTCGTCGAGGCCGCGCAGCGCACGGGCTCCTCGGCCGACGCGGCGACGGACGCCGGGCTCGCCCGGCTCCTCGCGTCCGTCGCCGCCTCGGAGCACGTCTCGGCGCAGCGCCTCGCCGCGCTCACCGGGTCGACCTCCGCGGACGTGCTCGTGACGACGGCCCCGCCCGTCGAGGAGGCACCGGCCGGGATCGGCGCCGCGGACCTCGCGACGCTCGTCGAGACGGAGGACGCCGCCGGGTACGCGTACGAGGTGCGCGCGGCGCAGTCCGAGGACGACGCGCGGACGGCAGCGGTCGCGCGCGCGGCCGAGCACCGGGCCCGCGGCCAGGCCTGGGCCCTCGCGGCCGGGACGGACGGCACCGCGCAGGAACCCCGTCGCGTCGCCTACGTGCTGCCGGACGACGCGGACGTCGCCGTCCTCGCGCGCCAGGTCGAGTCGGGCCTCGCGCAGACGTACGCGAGCCTCGTCGCCGCCGCCGCGCCCACGTCCCGGGCCGGGGCGGTCGCACTCCTCGTCGACGCGTGGGCGAGCGCGGTCGCGTGGGGCGAGGCGCCGGTCGCGTTCCCCGGACTCCCGGAGCAGGCGGCCGGCTGAGCCGCCCCCGTCCCTGCCGGACGGGCTCGGGCCCACGGCTCCGGCTCGCGCTCGACCGTCCCGCTCCACGACGGCCCGCGACGACGAGGCGCCCCCGGCCCGAACCCGGACCGGGGGCGCCTCCGACGCCACGTCGTGTCAGCCGAGGAGCTCGGCCACCCGCGCCGTGACGTGCTCGACGGCGTCCTCGACCGCGACCGGGACCGCCTCGCCCGCGCGCGGGCGGACCTCGACGACGCCGTCGGCGAGACCACGGCCCACGATGAGCAGCAGCGGCACGCCGAGGAGCTCGGCGTCCTTGAACTTCACCCCGGGCGAGACCTTGGGGCGGTCGTCGTAGACCACCTCGATGCCGCGGGCGGCGAGCTCGTTCGCGAGGCGCTCGGCCGCGTCGAACACGCTCGCGTCCTTGCCCGTCGCGAGGACGTGCACGTGCGCGGGCGCGACGTGCGCGGGCCACGCGAGCCCGGCGTCGTCGTGGTTGGCCTCCGCGAGCGCCGCGAGGACGCGCGTCACGCCGATGCCGTACGACCCCATGGTCACGACGACCTGCTTGCCGTTCTCGTCGAGCACGGTGAGCCCGAGCGCCTGGGCGTACTTGCGGCCGAGCGCGAAGATGTGGCCGATCTCGATGCCGCGCGCGAGCTCGAGCGGACCCGACCCGTCGGGCGCGAGGTCGCCCGCGCGCACCTCGGCGGCCTCGACCGTGCCGTCGGCCGAGAAGTCACGCTCGGCGACGAGGTCGAACACGTGCCGACCCGGCTCGTTCGCGCCGGTGATCCAGCGCGTGCCCGCGACGACGCGCGGGTCGAGCAGGTAGCGCACGGAGTGCCGCTCGGGCACCTCGCCCTCGGCGACGTCCGCGGGCACGTCGCGGCGGACGTTCGGGCCGAGCGCCTGCGGGCCGATGTACCCCTTGACGAGCTCGGGGTGCGCAGCGAAGTCGGCGTCCGTCGCGGGCTCGACCTCGGCCGGCTCGAACGCCGCGCCGACGCGCTTGAGGTCCACCTCGCGGTCGCCGGGCAGCCCGACGACGACGACCTCACGGCGGCCGTCGGGGTGCGTGAGCGCGAGCACGACGTTCTTCAGCGTGTCCGCCGCGGTCCACGCACGGTCGGGGCGCGGGAAGCGGTCGTTCGAGAGGGCGACGAGCGAGTCGATCGTCGGGGTGTCCGGGGTGTCCTCGACGTGCGCCGCGGGCGCGTCGGCGTAGTCGACGTCCTCCGGGACGGGGGTCACGACCGCCTCGACGTTCGCCGCGTACCCGCCGGGCGAGCGAACGAACGTGTCCTCGCCGATCGGCGTCGGGGTGAGGAACTCCTCGGAGCGCGAGCCACCCATCGCGCCCGACGTCGCGGCCACGATCACGTACTCGAGCCCGAGCCGGTCGAAGATGCGTCGGTACGCCGCGCGCTGCGCCTCGTACGAGCGCTCGAGACCCTCGTCCGTGGTGTCGAACGAGTACGCGTCCTTCATGACGAACTCGCGCCCGCGGATGAGACCCGCGCGCGGACGCGCCTCGTCGCGGTACTTGGTCTGGATCTGGTAGATCGTCAGCGGCAGGTCCTTGTACGACGAGTACAGGTCCTTGACGAGGAGCGTGAACATCTCCTCGTGCGTCGGCGCGAGGAGGTAGTCGCCCTCCTTGCGGTCCTTGAGCCGGAAGATGTTGGGCCCGTACTCCGTCCAGCGGCCCGTCGCCTCGTACGGCTCCTTGGGCAGCAGCGCCGGGAAGTGCACCTCCTGCGCGCCCGCCGCAGCCATCTCCTCACGGACCACGTCCTCGACCTTGCGCAGCACGCGCAGGCCGAGCGGGAGCCAGGTGTAGATGCCGGGGGCGGCACGGCGGATGTAGCCCGCTCGCACGAGGAGCTTGTGGCTCGCGACCTCGGCGTCGGCCGGGTCCTCGCGCAGCGTCCGGACGAACAGGGTGGACAGGCGCAGGAGGTCGGCGCCCCGGACGCGGGTGGAGGCCGCGGCGGGCGCGCCGGACGTGACGGAAGACATGCGCCCCACCCTACCGGCGGGGAGGATGTCCCCATGCCCGAGCTGCCCGAGGTCGAGGCCCTGGTCCGGTTCCTCGACGACCGCGCGACCGGCCGCACCGTCGTCGCCGCCGACGTCGCCCAGATCGCCGCGCTCAAGACCTTCGACCCGCCCGTCGCCGCGCTCGTCGGGCGGGTCGTGACGGGCGCTCGACGGCACGGCAAGTGGCTCGACCTCGTCCTCGCGCAGCCCGCGGGCGGCCCGCCCGCGCCGGGGCCCGACGACGAGGTCCACCTCGTCTTCCACCTCGCCCGGGCCGGGTGGCTGCGGTGGTCGGAGAAGGCGCCGACGACGCCCGTGCGGCCCCGGCTCGGCGGGAGCGGCGGCGGGAAGGCCGCGGTGCTCGCGCTGCGCGTGCGGTTCGACGACGGCTCGGGGTTCGACCTCACGGAGGCCGGGACGCGCAAACGGCTCGCGGTGCACGTCGTGCGGCACCCCGAGGAGGTCCGCGCCGTCGAGACGCTCGGGATCGAGCCGTTCGACCCGGGCTTCACGCCCGAGGCCCTCGGCGCGCTCATGACCGCGCGCAACCAGCAGGTCAAGGGGCTGCTGCGCGACCAGTCGTCGATCGCCGGGATCGGCAACGCCTACTCCGACGACATCCTCCACGCCGCGCGCACGAGCCCCTTCAAGCTCACGCGTTCGTTCACGCCGGACGAGGTCGCCCGGGTGCACGCCGCCGTGGGCGAGGTGCTCGCCGAGGCCGTCGCGGCGTCGTCGGGCAAGCCGGCCGCCGAGCTCAAGGACGCCAAGCGCGCCGGGATGCGCGTCCACGGGCGCACCGGCCTGCCGTGCCCCGTGTGCGGGGACACCGTGCGCGAGGTGAGCTTCGCCGACCGCAGCCTCCAGTACTGCGCCACGTGCCAGACGGGCGGTCAGGTGCTCGCCGACCGCCGGATGTCGCGCCTGCTCAAGTAGCGCCGGTCGCGAGCCCTCAGAAGAGCACCGTGGCGTAGGTACCGACCTGCTCGAACCCGACGCGACGGTACGTCGCGAGCGCGCGGGTGTTGTAGTCGTTGACGTACAGCGAGACGACCGGCGGGGCGACGCGACGCGCGACGTCGGCCGGGGTGCCCTGGCGGGCGAGGTGCACGACGGCGGCCATCCCCGGCGCGGCCAGGCCCTGTCCGCGGTACCGCGGGTCGACCCACACGCCCTGCACCTGCGCGACGAGCGGCGTCACCGCGCCGAGCTCCGCCTTGAAGACGACGTGCGGCGCGCCGGCGCTCACCGCGATCCGCACGAACGAGCGGCCCGCGAGCACGAGCGACCGCACGCGCTCCTCGTAGGCGCGGCCCCCGCCCTCCACCGGCGAGTAGCCCACCTCCTCGGTGAACATGCGCACGCACGCCGGCAGGACGACCGGGACCTCGGCGGGGACGGAGCGGCGCACCCCGGGGTCGGGCTCGACATCGGGCTCGCGGTCGATCGCCAGCGACGGCTGGTTCGCCCGGATCTCGCGCGGCGACGGCCAGTGCGGCGCGAGCAGCTCCCACAGCGCGAGGACGGCGTCGCGCTCGCCCACGACCGACGACGACCGTCGCCCCGCATGCCGCGCGAGCACCGCGAACGCCGCGACCGCCACGCGCGCCCGGTCGGGCTCGAGCGACGCCGGGACGACCGGCACGAGGTTGGCACCGGCCCAGCACACCGCCTCGAGCGGGCCGACGGCCGGGAAACCCCAGGCCTGGCCCCCCGCCGCGTGCAGGCCCGCGTGCTGCGCGACCGCGAGCCGCGCGGCCGCGAGCGTGGAGGCGACCGGGTCGCCCGCGCACACCGCCAGCGCCGCCGGGACGTCCGCGTCGACGAGGACGCGCGCACGGGCGTGCTCGCCGTCACCAGCCTCCCCGCGCGCCCGCGGCCTCAGGGCCGGGACGGACGGACGCCAGCGGGCCACCGGACCGTCAGCCGACCGTGACGACCGGCGGGCCGGCCTGCGCGTCGTTCTCCGGCGTCATGGTCTCCGCGATGCGCAGCGCCTCCTCGATGAGCGTCTCCACGATCAGCGACTCCGGCACCGTCTTGACGACCTCGCCCTTGACGAAGATCTGCCCCTTGCCGTTGCCCGACGCGACCCCGAGGTCCGCCTCGCGCGCCTCGCCCGGGCCGTTGACGACGCAGCCCATGACCGCGACGCGCAGCGGCACCTCCATGCCCTCGAGCCCGGCGGTGACCTTCTCCGCGAGCGTGTACACGTCCACCTGCGCGCGCCCGCACGAGGGGCAGGAGACGATCTCGAGCTTGCGCGGGCGCAGGTTGAGCGCCTGGAGGATCTGGTTGCCGACCTTGACCTCCTCGACCGGGGGCGCGGACAGCGAGACGCGGATCGTGTCGCCGATGCCCTTGCTCAGCAGCGCGCCGAACGCCGTCGCCGACTTGATCGTGCCCTGGAACGCCGGGCCGGCCTCGGTCACGCCGAGGTGCAGCGGCCAGTCCCCCGCCTCGGCGAGCAGCTCGTACGCCCGGACCATGACGACCGGGTCGTTGTGCTTCACCGAGATCTTGAAGTCGTGGAAGCCGTGCTCCTCGAACAGCGACGCCTCCCACACGGCCGACTCGACGAGCGCCTCGGGCGTCGCCTTGCCGTACTTCGCGAGCAGGCGCGGGTCGAGCGAGCCGGCGTTCACGCCGATGCGCAGCGACACGCCCGCGTCCGACGCCGCCTTCGCGATCTCCTTGACCTGGTCGTCGAACTTGCGGATGTTGCCCGGGTTCACGCGCACCGCGGCGCAGCCCGCGTCGATCGCGGCGAACACGTACTTGGGCTGGAAGTGGATGTCCGCGATCACCGGGATCTGCGACTTCTTGGCGATCGCCGGCAGCGCGAGCGCGTCGTCCGCGCTGGGCACCGCGACGCGCACGATGTCGCAGCCCGACGCCGTGAGCTCCGCGATCTGCTGGAGCGTCGCGTTGATGTCCGTCGTCGGCGTCGTCGTCATCGACTGGACGCTGATCGGGGCGTCGCCGCCGACGTCCACCTTGCCGACCTTGATCTTGCGGCTCTTGCGTCGCGGGGCGAGGACCGGCGGCGGGGCGGCAGGCATTCCGAGACTGATGGGTACGCTCACGCCCCTAGTATCCCCCGCCCGCCGTCCGACGCCGCACGTCGGACCTGTCCGGGTCGTCACCTTCCCGGCGGCTCCGGCACATCTTCGCGCCCCCTCCACGCACGCCTCTCACCGAGGGAGAGCCTCCGGTCACGAGACAGGACGCGCCGCGTCCTCCGCCGCGACCGGAGGTTCTCCCTCACGGGCGCGGCCGGCTACGTGAGGCGGACGGGGTCGATGATGTCGGCGAGGATGAGGAGCGCGCCCACGCCGACGAGGACGACGAACATGACGTACGCGACGGGCATCATCCGGGCGAGGTCCGCCGGGCCGGGGCGCGGGAGGCCGCGGACGCGCGCGACCGTGCGCTTGGCCCCCTCGTAGAGGGCGTTGACGACGTGCCCGCCGTCGAGCGGCAGGAGCGGGATGAGGTTGAACACGAACAGCGCGACGTTGAGCGCCGCGAGCAGCATGAGCATCGTGACGACGCGGTCGAGGACCGGGCTCTCGGCCCCGGCGACGTCCACGGCGACCCGCCCGACCCCGACGACGCTCATCACGGAGTCCTGCCCGCGCGGCGCGTCGGTGAACGCGGCCTGGGCGGCCTCGTAGACCTTGACGGGGAGGGTGACGATGATCCCCGCGGTGCCGGACACCTGCTGCCACGTGGCCTCGGCGGCGACGCCGATGCCGGTGGACTGCCGCTCGACCGTCGGGGTGAAGCCGACGAACCCGGCGGGCTCGGTCACCGGGTCTCCGGAGTCGTCCACGACGGGCGTCCCGTCCTCGGCGACGACCTGGCGCTCGACGTCGACCGGCGTGATGGTGAGGTCGACCTGCTCGCCGTCGCGCTCGACGACGACGGGCGTCGCCTGCCCGGCCGATCCGCGGATCATGCCGGAGAGCTGGTCCCAGGAGGTGACCTCCTCGCCGTCGAACGACACGACCGTGTCGCCCGGCTCCAGGCCAGCGGCGGCCGCGGGCGACGGGTCGGCGGTGGCGGCGCACTCCTCCTGCTCGGTCGCGACGACCGACGGGACGCACGCGGAGACGGAGCCCACGGTCGTCGTGATCGCGGGCAGGCCGATGCCGACGCACACGATCGCCATGAGCACGAACGCGATGAGGAGGTTCATGAACGGGCCGCCGAGCATGACGACGACCTTCTTGGGCGCGGAGAGGTTGTAGAAGGCCCGGTGCTCCTCGCCGGGACGGATCTCCTCGGTGCTCGCGTCGCGCGCGTCGGCGACGACCTGCGAGAAGAAGCCGTTGCCCCGCGGCCGGGCGCCGGCGGGCGCCGGCGGGTACATGCCGACGAGGCGGACGTAGCCGCCGAGCGGGATCGCCTTGAACCCGTACTCGGTCTCGCCCTTGGTACGCGACCACAGGGTCGGGCCGAACCCGACCATGTATTGGCTCACCCGGACGCCGAACCTCTTCGCGGGCACCATGTGCCCGACCTCGTGCAGCGCGATCGAGACGACGATCCCGACCACGATCACGAGGATGCCGATCAGCGTCGCCATCGTTCCCTCTGCTCCTTCTCGGCCCGGGTGCTCGACGCGCCCGGACGGTTGCTCGTCACCGGCGGTCCAGGATCTCGTGCGCGCGGGCGCGCGCCCAGCTCTCGGCCTCCGCCACGTCGTCCAACGTCACGGCGTCCGCGGGGGTTCCGTCGTGCGCCGCGAGCACGCGCTCGACCGTCGTCACGATGTCACCGAAACCTGCGCGTCCGCTGAGGAACGCCGCGACGGCCTCCTCGTTGGCCGCGTTGTACACGGCCGGGTGCGTCGCGCTCGCCGCGACGGCCGCGCGCGCGAGGTTCACGGCCGGGAACGCGGCCTCGTCGAGCGGCTCGAACGTCCACGACGTCGCGGCCGTCCAGTCGCACGGCGGGGTCACCGGGTCGAGCCGGTCGGGCCACGACAGCCCCAGCGCGATGGGCAGGCGCATGTCCGGGGGCGACGCCTGCGCGATCGTCGAGCCGTCGAGGAACTCGACCATCGAGTGCACCACGGACTGCGGGTGCACGACGACGGTGATGTCGTCGGCGGGGACGTCGAAGAGCAGGTGTGCCTCGATGAGCTCGAGGCCCTTGTTCATGAGGCTCGCGGAGTTCACGGTGACGACCGGCCCCATGGCCCAGGTCGGGTGCGCGAGCGCCTGCTCGACCGTCGCCGTCTTGACCGCGTCGGCGTCCCAGCCGCGGAAGGGGCCTCCGGAGGCGGTGAGGATCAGCCGGCGCACCTCGGCGCGCGTCCCGGAGCGCAGGCACTGCGCGATCGCCGAGTGCTCGGAGTCCACCGGGACGATCTGGTCGGAGCGCTGCTGGGCGGCGCGCACGAGCGCACCCCCCGCGACGAGCGACTCCTTGTTCGCGAGCGCGAGCGTCGACCCCGCACGCAGCGCGGCGAGCGTCGGGCCGAGGCCGACGGAGCCCGAGACGCCGTTGAGGACGACGTCGCTCCCCCGGCCGGCGAGCTCGGCCGCGGCGTCGGGTCCGGCGAGCACCTCAGGGATGTCCCCTCGGCCGGACACCGCCCTGACCAGCGCCGCCTCGAGCGCCGTCGCCCGGCTCTCGTCCGCGACCCCGACCGCACGCACCCCGAGATCTGCGGCCTGACGCGCGAGCAGGTCGACGTCGCCCCCGCCCGCCGAGAGCGCCTCGACGCGGAACCGGTCCGGATGCGTCCGGACGACGTCGATCGCCTGCGTGCCGATCGACCCGGTCGAGCCGAGGATCGTCACGGTGCGGGGGGTGCGAGCGGGACTGTCGGGCATGGCTCCCATCCTTCCAGGCCGCGGACGGTGCGCGGGCACCGCGCCGGTCGTGGCCCGGTCAGCGCGGGGCGGTCCAGTCGAGCGTGTACCGGAAGAAGAGCCGACGGCGGACGCGCGCGCCGGGCAGGAGGGTCCGGGCCGTGCGCGCGACCTCGTCGACGGAGTGCTGCGGGTCCCGCACGGGCATGCCCGGCGCGTCGGGCCCGGTGTCGCCGGGCCGGGCTCGACGGGGGTGCTTCACGAGGCCCACGAGCGGGTTGAGGAACGCGGACGCGACGTCGACCGCGAGGTCGCGTGCCGACGCCACGCGCGCGAGCCCGACGACGAGCAGGCGCCCGCCCGGGGCGAGCAGGCTGCCGGCGCGCCGGAGCGCTTCGTCGAGGTCGAGGTGGTGCAGCACCGCGACCATCGTCACCGCGTCGTAGCCACCGCCTCCGGGGCCGCCCAGACCCTCCAGGCGTCCCGGTGGGTCGGACCCGTCGGGCGAGCGGACGTCGTCGGGCGAGCGGACGTCGTCGAACCTCAGCAGCCGCACCGTGACGGCGGGGTCCGCGGCGTGCCGCGCGCGGGCCTGGGCGACCATGCCGGCGTCGGCGTCGATCCCGTGGACCTCGTCCGCCCGGCGACGGAGCCTGCCGAGGAGGACGCCAGCACCGCAGCCCACGTCGAGCACGACCCGGGCGTCGCGGGGCACGCGGCGCCCGACCCAGCCGTGGTAGTGCTCGTTGTGGTTCCAGGGGTGCCGGGCGTTGACGTCGCTCAGCCACGACGCCGCGCGCCGGACCAGCGGGTTCGAGGACGCCCGGGGGTCGAGGCTCACGCGGGTCGGGACGGGCGGGGCGTCGTCACTCGACGCCGAGCAGGACCTCGATCGCGCGGGCGAAGAACGCGTCGACCGCACCCTCCGCGTACCCGTCGCGACCGCGTGCGCGGCCGAACGTCGCGGAGCGGATCTCCGCCGCCGTGATCGGCACCTGCCGGTCGAAGTAGGCGACGAGCCGGTCGCACAGGTCGTCCACGTCGTCGACGTCGTACGCGGGCTTGCCACGCTCCGCCAGCGCGAACTTCTCGCCGTCCGGGCGGCCCAGGCGACCGTAGAGCGACCGGGCGCGCTCCGCGAGCGCGTTCATCCAGGCCTGCTGGCCGTGCGCTGCCACGTACTCGGCGCGCTGGCGCGCGATGAACGCGCCCTCGAGACGGTCCAGCGCCGCGTCCACCTCGTGCGTGTCGTAGCCACCGCGGACCAGGTCGAAGACCGACGCCTGGATCTCGGTGCTCGTCAGGCGCTCCGGGACCCGGCCCTCGTACACGTCACGGGCGTGCTCGAAGAAGTCGTCGACCTCCTCGGGGTCGTACCCGTTCCGGGTCTTGCCGACCGTGGTGAACAGCGAACTCACTCGTCCTCCTCTGCAGCGAGCTGCCCGCAGGCGCCGTCGATGTCGCTGCCGCGGGTGTCACGGATCGTCGTCGGGATCCCGTGCCCGCGCAATCGTGCCACGAACTCCGCCTCGACGGCAGGGTCGCTGGCCGTCCAGATCGAGCCCGGGGTCGGGTTGAGCGGGATCGGGTTGACGTGCACCCAGCCGCGGCCGCGCGCGTTGAGCTTCTCGCCGAGCAGGTCGGCGCGCCACGCGTGGTCGTTCATGTCCTTGATGAGCGCGTACTCGATGCTCACGCGGCGGCCCGTGACCTCGAAGTAGTGCCGCGCCGCGTCGAGGGTCTCGTCGACGCTCCACCGCGTGTTGATCGGCACGAGCTCGCTGCGCAGGTCGTCGTCGGGGGCGTGCAGCGACAGCGCGAGCGTCACCGGGATCCCCTCGTCGGCGAGCTTGCGCATCGCCGGGACGAGCCCGACCGTCGAGACGGTGATGTTGCGCGCCGACATGCCGAGACCGTCCGGCGCCGGTGCGACGAGGCGGCGCACGGTGCCCATGACGGCCTTGTAGTTGGCGAGCGGCTCGCCCATGCCCATGAACACGAGGTTGTTGAGCCGGGTCGCGCCGCCGGGGATCTCCCCGTCCGCGAGCGAGCGGGCCGCGGAACGCACCTGCTCGACGATCTCGGCGACGGACAGGTTGCGCGTGAGGCCGAGCTGCCCGGTCGCGCAGAACGGGCACGCCATGCCGCAGCCCGCCTGGCTCGAGACGCACAGCGTCGAGCGCTGCGGGTACCGCATGAGGACCGACTCGACCTTGGCGCCGTCGAAGAGGTGCCACAGCGTCTTGACGGTCGTCCCGCCGTCGGCCTCCATGCGACGCGCCGCGGTGAGCAGCGGCGGGAAGAGCGCGTCCGTGAGCACGTCGCGCGTCGCCTTCGGCAGGTCCGTCATCGCCTCGGGGTCGCGCGTGAGGTGCGCGTAGTAGTGCGTCGCGAGCTGCTTGGCCCGGAACGGCTTCTCCCCCAGCTCGACGACGACGTCGCGCACCTCCTCGGGTGCGAGGTCGGCGAAGTGGCGCGGCGGCTTGCCGCGCCGGGGCGCGGTCATGACGAGCGGGAGCGGCTTCGACTCCGCGGACGGGCGGACGGAACGGACGGTCATGAGGAGGTCCAAGCGTGGGGGGGTCGTGCGGACGGTTCGCACCGCGGTGCGAGCGGGTCGTCGGACGGCTGTCAGACGGCGAGCGCGAGGAGCACGTACACGAACGGGGCGGTGAGGAGCATGGAGTCGAGCCGGTCCAGGATGCCTCCGTGACCGGGCAGGAGCGACCCCATGTCCTTCAATTCTAGGTCGCGCTTGATCATCGACTCGGCGAGGTCGCCGATCGTGGCGGTGAGCGGGGCGAGGACGCCGAGCGCGACGCCCAGGAGGGGACTCGCCCCGAGGCCCACCACGGCCCCGACCACGCCGACCGCGGTCGCGAGCACGAACGAGCCCGCCAGCCCTTCCCAGGACTTCTTGGGGCTCACCGAGGGGGCCAGCGGGTGGCGCCCGAACAGGACGCCCGCGACGTAGCCGCCGACGTCGTTCGCGACGGCGAGCAGGATGAAGATCAGGACCCGGACACGCCCGTCGGGGGCGGCGAGCATGAGCATGACGAAGCCGGCCATGAACGGCAGGTATGCCGCCGCGAACGTCGCCGCGGCGGCGTCGCGCACCGCGGCGGTCCCCGACCCGTCGATGACCCGCCACACGACGGCGCCCGCGACCGTGAGCATGAAGGAGACGAGCAGCGCCTCGGGGCCCGAGTAGTACGAGGAGACGAGGATGCCCACCGTGCCCACGAGGAGCGGGAGAAGCGGGAGGTGCAGCTCGCGGCGCTTGAACGCCTGGGCGAGCTCCCACAGCGCGGCGCCGACCGCCACGGTCGCGAGCAGCACGAAGAACTCGGGCCGGAAGGCGAGGCTCGCCGCGACGAGCGCGAGCAGGCCGAGGCCCACCGCGATCGCCACGGGGAGGTTGCGGCCCGCCTTGGGGGCGCGCGCCGCGGAGGTGCTGTCGCCGGCGGCCGTCGGAGAGGTGTCGGTCATCGGTGCGTGGAGGAGCTCGCCGGACGAGGCGCTCAGACCTCGAGCAGCTCGCTCTCCTTGCCCGCGAGCAGCACGTCGACCTGGTCCACGTGCGCCTTGGTGAGGGACTCGAGCTCCTTCTCGGCGCGCCCGACCTCGTCCTCGCCGGCCTCGCCGTCGCGCGCGATGCGGTCCAGCTCCTCCTTGGCCCGACGACGCACGTTGCGGATCGAGACGCGCGAGTCCTCGGCCTTCGACTTCGCGAGCTTCACGAAGTCACGGCGACGCTCCTCCGTGAGGGCGGGCAGCACGACGCGGATGACGTTGCCGTCGTTCGACGGGTTCACGCCGAGGTCGGAGTCGCGCAGCGACTTCTCGACCGCCGTGATCGAGCTCTTGTCGAACGGGGAGACGAGGATCGTGCGCGCCTCGGTCACCGTGAACGACGCGAGCTGCTGCAACGGCGTCGGCGCACCGTAGTAGTCGACCGTGATCTTGTTGAACATCGCGGCGTTCGCACGGCCCGTGCGGATCGCGGCGAAGTCCTCCTTGGCCACCTCGACGGCCTTGTCCATCTTCTCCTCGGCCTCGAGGAGGGTCTCGTCGATCACCAGTGCTCCTTCGTCGTTCGTCGTGGGTCGGTCCGTGCGGTCGCGGCCGGGGTCACCGGCGCACCGAGGTCAGTCGGTCGTGACCAGTGTGCCAATATTCTCGCCGACCAGGGCACGGGTGACGTTCCCCGGCTCGCTCATGCCGAAGACGCGCATCCGCACGTCGTTGTCCCGGCACAGGCTCAGCGCCGTCGCGTCCATGACCCCGAGGTCGTTGACGAGCGCGTCGGTGTACGTGAGGTGGTCGAGCTTCGTCGCCGAGGGGTCCTTGCGCGGGTCGGCCGTGTACACGCCGTCCACGCCGTTCTTGCCCATGAGGACCTCCTGGCAGTGCGTCTCGAGGGCGCGCTGCACGGAGACCGTGTCGGTCGAGAAGTAGGGCATGCCGGCGCCGGCGCCGAAGATGACGACGCGGCCCTTCTCGAGGTGGCGGATCGCCCGCAGCGGGATGTACGGCTCGGCGACCTGGCCCATGGTGATGGCGGTCTGCACGCGCGTCTTCACCCCCGCCTGCTCGAGGAAGTCCTGGAGGGCGAGGCAGTTCATGACGGTGCCGAGCATGCCCATGTAGTCGGCGCGCGCGCGGTCGAGCCCCCGCTGGGAGAGCTCGGCGCCGCGGAAGAAGTTCCCGCCGCCGACGACGATGGCGACCTGCACGCCCTGGGCGACCGCAGCCGCGATCTCCTGGGCGACGCGCTGGACGACGTCGGGCGCCAGACCGATCTGCCCGCCGCCGAACGTCTCGCCCGACAGCTTGAGGAGCACCCGCCGGTGCTCGGTCCCCTCGCGGGGCGTGGTCTGCTCGCCTGCCGTCACTGTCGACACCTGTCCTTCGTCCTGGCCCGGTGGGGCGGGGTGGTCCTGCTCCGCCGTCGTCCCACCCGATGGTGCGGCACGACGCCGGTCGTCGCGCGCCCGGGGCCGGGTGCGCGGTCGGCCCGGTCCCGTCGCCGCACGGGCGACGGGACCGGGCCGACGGGGGCGTCAGGCGCCGACGCGGTACCGCACGAACTCGGTGATGGAGCCACCGGCCTCGGAGACGACCTGGCCGACCGTCTTCTTCGGGTCCTTCGCGAGCGGCTGGTCGACGAGGACGACGTCCTTGAAGAAGCCGTTCAGGCGACCCTCGACGATCTTCGGCAGCGCGGCCTCGGGCTTGCCCTCGTTGCGCGAGGTCTCCTCCGCGATGCGGCGCTCGTTCTCGACCGTGTCGGCCGGGACCTCGTCGCGCGAGAGGTACGTCGGGGACATCGCGGCGACGTGCTGCGCGACGTCCTTCGCGACGGCCTCGCCCGCGGCGTCCGTGGCGACGACGACGCCGATCGACGGCGGCAGGTCGCGCGCGGTGCGGTGCAGGTACGCGGTGACGCGCTCGCCCGCGACGCGGGTCACGCGGCGCAGGACGATCTTCTCGCCGAGCGTCGCGGCCTGGTTGTCGATGACCTGCTGGACGGTCTCGCCGTCGGCGTCCGCGGCGAGCGCCGCGTCGGCGTCGCGCGCACCGGCCTCGGCCGCGGCCTTGAGGACGCGGTCCGCGAGGGAGATGAACGTCTCGTTCTTGGCGACGAAGTCCGTCTCGGAGTTCAGCTCGATGAGCGTCGCGACCTGGCCACCCTCGGTGTCGCGGATGTCGACGGCGATGAGGCCCTCGGAGGTCGAGCGGCCCTCGCGCTTGGCGACGCCCTTCAGACCCTTGACGCGGATGAGCTCGAGCGCCTTGTCCGCGTCGCCGTCCGCCTCGTCGAGAGCCTTCTTGACGTCGAGCATGCCGGCGCCGGTGCGCTCGCGCAGCGCCTTGATGTCAGCGGCGGTGTAGTTCGCCATGGTGGTTCCTCACTCGTGGTTCGTCACGGGTTCTTCGTCACGGGTACGTGCAGGGGCACCGCGGCGGTGCCCGGTGTGCGCCGGTGGGACGGCACGGGGTGGGGGGGGGGGGGCCCCCCCCCCCCCCCCCGGCGGCCCGGGGGTAGGGGGGGGCGGGGGGGGGGGCCCCCGCCCCCCCCCCCGCGGCCCCCCCGCCCCCC